>CAZWGO010000007.1:40736-94748 GCA_964633355.1 uncultured Micavibrio sp. | reverse complement strand
GAAGGCGGCCGTACCGTCGGCGCCGGCGTCGTCGATACGATTGTTGAATAAGGAAATTTGGAATTATGGACACACAAACCATTCGCATCCGCCTTCGGGCATTTGACCACCGCGTTCTCGATGTTTCGACAGCCGAGATCGTGAACACAGCCAAGCGCACAGGCGCGCAGGTTCGTGGTCCTATTCCACTTCCAACACGCATTGAGAAGTTCACCGTCTTGCGCTCTCCGCATATCGATAAAAAATCGATGGAAGCGTTCGAAATGAGAACTCACAAGCGCGTGCTAGATATCGTAGACCCTACACCGCAAACCGTTGACGCGCTGATGAAGCTCGACCTCGCTGCCGGTGTGGATGTTGAAATTAAAATTGGCCAAGCGGCTTAAGTAGAAAGTATTTGGAGAAACGACCATGAGAACAGGTCTGATAGCACGTAAGGAAGGGATGAGCCGCATTTTTGCTGCTGATGGTTCCCATATTCCTGTGACGATCCTGAAAGTTGAGAATTGCCAGGTTACTGCAATTCGTACGCAAGCAAAAGAAGGCTATACAGCCGTTCAGCTAGGCGTTGGCAAGGCGAAAGTAAATCGTACATCGAAACCGATGCGCGGCGTATTTGCAAAAGCCAAGGTCGAGCCGAAAATCAAGGTTTGCGAATTCCGCGTTTCCCCGGAAAACGTTCTGGAGATTGGTGCAGAATTATCCGTCGAGCATTTCGTTGCCGGTCAATTCGTCGATATCCAAGGCACGACTAAAGGTAAAGGTTTTGCCGGTGCGATGAAACGCTGGAACTTCGGTGGTATGCGCGCATCTCACGGTGTATCTGTAACGCACCGTGCACATGGTTCGACAGGTCAGCGTCAGGATCCAGGTAAAGTCTTCAAGAACAAGAAAATGGCCGGTCACCTTGGTGACGAAACTGTAACGACGCAAAACCTGAAAGTGGTTGCGGTCGATGCGGCGCAAGGCTTGATCCTGATCGAAGGCGCTGTCCCGGGTAACGCGACATCCTACGTTAAAATCACAGACGCAATTAAAAAAGCGTTGCCAGCCGAGGCTCCGATGCCTGCCGGTCTGAAACAGTCAAATGCTCCTAAGGCTGAAGCGGCTCCTGCACCTGCAGAAGAAGCAGCTCCTGCTGCAGAAGCGACACAAGAGCAAGGTGAAGCATAATGAAAATTGCTGTCAAAAATCTTCAGAACAAAGACGCCGGTTCTATTGAACTGAACGACGACGTGTTCGGCGTGGAAATCCGTCAGGATATCCTGCACCGTATGGTTCGCTACCAGCTGAACAAGCGTCAGGCCGGTACACATAAAACCAAGGATATTTCCGAAGTTTCAGGTACGGGTAAAAAGCCTTTCAAGCAAAAAGGTACAGGTTCCGCCCGTCGCGGTACAAACCGTGCGCCTCACCATGTTGGCGGTGCCCGCATGTTCGGTCCGGTCGTTCGTTCCCATGCGACTGAGATGCCGAAACGCGAACGCGCTCTGGCTTTGAAAATCGCATTGTCTTCGAAAGTAGCGAGCGGAAAACTTATTATTCTGGACGCAACCAATGTTGCCAAGCCGAATACAAAAGAAATGGTTGCTACGCTGAAAACCATGGGTATTACATCTGCTGTGTTTGTAACCGGACCTGAGCTGGATGTAAACTTCGCGCTTTCAGCCCGCAACATTCCGCTGATCGATGTTACATCGTCAGACGGTGCAAACGTCTACGACATCCTGCGTCGCGACACACTCGTCCTGACAAAAGATGCTGTTGATGCCCTGACAACACGTTTAACTGGAGATAAGCCAGTTAAAGCAGCGGCATAAGGAGAGAAATTATGGCGAAAGCAAAAACAGAAACACAACAAATCAGTGAAAAAGCTTACACGATCCTGAAAAGCCCTGTCGTCACTGAAAAATCGACAATGGGTTCCCAGTACGGTCAGGTGACTTTCCGCGTTGAGAAATCCGCAACCAAGCCTCAAATCAAGGCTGCCGTTGAAGCTCTTTTCAAAGTGAAAGTGACCAACGTCAACACATTGATCACTAAAGGCAAAACAAAGCGTTTCAAAGGCGTTGCCGGTAAACGTTCTGATGTTAAAAAAGCTATCGTGACTTTGGCTGAAGGCCAGACAATCGATGTCGGAACCGGAGTATAAGGACTTAAAACAATGGCTTTAAGAAAATCAAATCCAGTTACACCAGGTACCCGCCAGCTTATTCTGGTTGACCGCTCTAATCTTTGGAAAGGCTCTCCTGAAAAAAGCCTGACAGAAGGTAAGAAGAAAACGGGTGGCCGTAACAATCTTGGACGCATTACTTCCTTCACAAAAAGCGGCGGCCACAAGCAGCGCTACCGTATCATCGATTTCAAACGTAAGAAGTTTGATGCAGAAGGAACTGTCGAGCGTCTGGAATACGATCCAAACCGCACAGCTTACATTGCTCTCGTATCTTACGCAGACGGCGAAAAAGCATATGTGCTGGCACCGCAACGTTTGAAAGAAGGCGACAAGATCATCTCCGGTGAGAAAGTCGATATCAAAGTCGGTAATGCGATGCCACTTCGCTCCATGCCGGTCGGTACGATCATTCACAACGTTGAGATGAAGCCTGGTAAAGGCGGTCAAATGGCTCGCTCTGCGGGTACATACGCTCAACTCGTCGGTCGTGACGCAGGTTACGCTCAAATTAAATTATCTTCCGGCGAACTTCGCCTCGTGCACGGTGAGTGCATGGCGACAGTCGGTGCAGTATCCAATCCTGACCACATGAACGAATCATGGGGTAAGGCCGGACGCTCACGCTGGAAAGGTATCAAGCCGAATGTCCGCGGTGTTGCTATGAACCCGATCGATCACCCGCATGGTGGTGGTGAAGGCCGTACATCAGGTGGACGTCACCCGGTTTCCCCATGGGGTAAAACAGCCAAGGGTGGCAAGACTCGTAAGAATAAATCGACGGATAGACTGATTATCCGCCGCCGTAAAAACAAGAACCAGAAATAAGAAGGACGCGAAGTAAACTATGGCTCGTTCAGTATGGAAAGGTCCGTTTGTTGATGGCTATCTACTTAAGAAAGTAGAAGGCTCTCGCTCATCCGGAAAAAATTCGCCGATCAAAACTTGGTCGCGTCGTTCAACAATTTTACCGCAATTTGTCGGTCTGACATTTGCTGTCCATAACGGGAAGAATTTCATCCCTGTTCTGGTTACAGACAACATGATCGGCCACAAGCTTGGTGAATTCGCGCCAACGCGTACCTATAAAGGTCACGCTGGCGACAAGACAGCCAAGAAATAATAAGGAAGCGCCATTATGAGCCAGAAAAAGAATGAAAGACGGGTCGCGGAGACGGAAGCAAGAGCTTTCAACAAATTCGTTGATTCTTCTCCTTACAAATTGAATCTTGTTGCGGAAATGATCCGTGGCAAGAAAGCGGAAAAAGCGCTGATCGATCTTCAGTTCAGCCGCAAGCGCGTTGCTCTTGATGTTCAAAAGACATTGCAATCCGCCGTTTCGAATGCCGAGAACAACCATAACCTGGATGTCGACCGCCTGTACGTTGCAGAAGCGACTGTTGGTAAATCCATGGTCATGAAACGCTTTCATGCACGGGGCCGTGGCCGCAGCGCAGGCGTAAAGAAATTTTTCAGCAACATAACAATCGTTGTTAAAGAGAGAGCAGAATAATGGGCCAAAAAGTAAATCCGATCGGCATTCGCGTTGGCATCAACCGTACTTGGGACTCTCGCTGGTTCTCTGCAAAGAACTATGCAGAAAAACTGGTTGAAGACTTGAAGCTGCGCGCTTTCGTTTTTGAAAAACTCAAAACAGCCGGCGTTTCCAAAGTTATCATCGAGCGCGCTGCGAAGAACACGAAAGTAACCGTTCACACAGCACGTCCGGGTGTTATCATTGGTAAAAAAGGCGCTGATATCGAGAAACTGCGCAAAGACCTGTCTTCCAAGGCCGGCGGCGAAGTATCTTTGAACATCGTTGAAATCCGCAAGCCGGAAATTGACGCTCAACTCGTTGCCGAGGGCGTTGCCCAGCAGCTCGAGCGCCGCGTTTCTTTCCGCCGCGCGATGAAGCGTGCGACACAATCTGCGATGCGTCTCGGCGGAAAAGGTATTCGTATCAACGTATCAGGCCGCCTCGCCGGTGCAGATATCGCGCGTATGGAATGGTATCGTGAAGGTCGCGTGCCGTTGCACACACTTCGCGCCGATCTGGATTACGGTACAGCCGAAGCCCTGACGACATACGGTATTATCGGGATCAAAGTCTGGATCTATAAAGGCGACGTTCTCGAGCACGATCCGCAAGCACGCGACAAGCGCAATGCGGAGAATATCGGGCCTTCCAAAAGAGATTAATGGCTAAAAGAGACTAAGAAGAATTTAACTAGGAGTTTAGGACCATGCTGGTTCCAAAGAAGACCAAATACAGAAAACAGCACAAAGGCCGCATCAAGGGTGTAGCCAAAGGTGGCGCAACTCTGGCGTTTGGCGCATTCGGTATGAAAGCGCTTGAGCCTGATCGTCTGACAGCTCGTCAGATAGAAGCGGCCCGTCGTGCGATTTCACGTCACATGAAGCGTCAAGGCAAAGTCTGGATCCGTATTTTTCCTGATGTGCCGGTTTCAAAAAAGCCTCTCGAAGTTCGTATGGGTTCCGGTAAAGGTTCTCCTGAATTCTGGGCAGCGCGTATTAAGCCAGGTCGTATCATGTTCGAACTGGATGGCGTTTCCGAGCAAATCGCTCGCGAAGCTCTTGAACTGGCAGCTGCGAAGCTTCCAATCAAAACAAAATTTATCAAACGAGTCGGTGAATAATCATGGCTAAAGAAAAAGCAAAAACAGCGGATAAAGCTGAAGACTTAAAGGGCAAATCTGCGGATGAGCTGAACACTATGCTGATCGATCTGCGCAAAAACCAGATGAATCTGCGTTTCCAGCGTGCCGGTGGCGGTCTTGAGAAAACAGATGCAATTCGTAAGGTTCGCCGCACGATTGCCCGGGTTAAAACATTTTTGAATCAACAGTCTGCGGCTGCGAAAGCATCTACAGCAAAAGCGGCTCCAAAAGCTGCGAAAAAGAAAGCTTAAGGAGCTAATAGATGCCACGTCGTGTACTTCAAGGCCGTATCGTCAGCGACAAAATGGACAAGACAGTAACTGTCCTTGTTGAACGTCGCTACATGCACCCGATCTACAAAAAATACGTTCGTCGTACGGATAAATACGCAGCGCATGATGAGAACAACATGTTCCGCGCAGGCGATTTCGTATCGATCGAAGAATGCCGCCCGTTGTCAAAGCGCAAGTCATGGACTGTGATTACAGATCCAACGACGATTAAGCGCTCTGAGATCGTCGAAGAGACAACTAAAGCAGCTAAACCTGAAACAAAGAAAAAAGCAGCGGCCAAGAAAAAGGCTTAAGCAGAGTAATTAAGGACCAAAGTCATGATCCAGATGGAAAGCAACCTCGATGTTGCAGACAATAGCGGAGCCCGCCGCGTCCAGTGCATCAAAGTACTGGGCGGCTCAAAGCGCCGTACAGCCTCAATCGGCGATGTTATCGTCGTTGCGATTCAGGACGCAATTCCGCGCGGTAAAGTAAAGAAAGGTGACGTGCATCGCGCCGTTATCGTTCGCACCGCTTTCGGTATCAAGCGTACGAATGGCGAGCAAATCCGCTTCGACTCCAATGCGGTCGTTCTGATCAACAAATCAGGCGAGCCGATCGGAACCCGTATCTTCGGACCAGTTACCCGCGAATTGCGCGGTAAAGGGTACATGAAAATTATTTCTCTTGCTGCAGAGGTGCTGTAATGACCGCTCCTAAAATGAAAATCAAAAAAGGTGACACTGTTGTCGTCATCACTGGCAAAGACAAAGGCCGTACTGGTGAAGTAACGAAAGTTATTCCAACAGAAGCCCGCGTGGTTGTGGCTGGCATCAACCAGATGACCAAGCACCGCAAACCAACTCAATTCGCCCAAGGCGGTATTGAGAAAGTGGAAGCGTCAATTCACGTTTCTAACGTTGCTCTCGCCGATCCAAAATCGGGCAAGGCAACAAAAGTCGGCTTCAAAGCTGAAAAAGATGGCACAAAAGTTCGGATTGCGCGTAAATCCGGCGACAAAATAGGTTAAGGAGAGTCAACATGGCTCAGAAGGCACAAAAACAACTGGCTCGCATGCAAGACCGTTATGAGAAAAATCTCAAAGCGGCGATGAAGGCGAAATACGGCTATAAAAATGACTATCAGATTCCAAAACTGGATAAGATCGTCATCAATATGGGCGTTGGTGAAGCAACAACGGATCGTAAGCACCTTGATACGGCGCTGAAAGATCTGGCGGCTATCTCCGGTCAAAAACCAGTCACAACAAAAGCTCGTAAAGCGAACGCATCTTTCAAGATCCGCGCAGAGCAGCAAATCGGCTGTAAAGTAACACTTCGCGGCACCCGCATGTATGAATTCCTTGACCGTCTGGTCACGATCGCTCTTCCGCGCGTTCGCGACTTCCGCGGTATCAACGGAAAGGCATTCGACGGCCGTGGTAACTACGCGCTCGGTATCAAGGAACACACTATTTTCCCTGAGATCAACTATGAGAAAGTTGATACGACACGCGGTATGGATATCGTAATCTGCACAACTGCAGCGAGCGATGAAGAAGCAAAAGAATTACTGCGCGGCTTTGATCTGCCGTTTAGAAATTAATTAGAGAAAAGGAACCAAGATGGCTAAATCTAGCGCTGTCAATCGCAACAACAAACGCATCAAAACGGCCAAAAGCCAAGCGAACAAGCGTCAACAACTAAAAGAAACGATTATGAATCGTGATCTTCCGGTTGAAGAGCGTTTCGCTGCTTCCCTGAAGCTGGCCGAACTGCCACGTAACGGCGCAAAAAATCGCGTCCGTAACCGTTGCGCCCTGACAGGCCGTCCACGTTCATTCCACGGTAAATTTAATTTGTGCCGTAACATGCTGCGCAAGCTGGCCTCCGAAGGTCAACTGCCGGGCGTTACGAAATCAAGCTGGTAAGAAGGAAACAGCAACATGACTATGAGCGATCCATTAGGCGATATGCTGACACGCATCAGAAACGGACAACGCGCGAAACTGAAAAAAGTTTCCAGCCCGTCATCCCGTTTGCGTATCAACGTTTTGGCTGTTTTGAAATCTTCAGGCTATATTCGCGATTACAGCGAAGTTGCCAATGACCAGGGTCAAAAGGAAATTTCAATCGAATTGAAATACGATTCTGGCGAACCTGTCATCAAAGAATTGCACCGTGTGTCCAAACCAGGTCGTCGCGTGTATAGCGGATCTACAGAGATCCCGCGCTTTTACAATGGTCTGGGTACAGTGATCGTTTCGACTCCAAACGGAGTGATGAGCGATCAGCAAGCCCGTGAGGAAAATGTTGGCGGAGAAGTCCTCTGCCAAGTGTTTTAATAAGTATTCTAATTTTTTAGAGCTAAGGAATAAGCTATGTCTCGCGTTGGAAAAAATCCGGTTGTACTGCCACAAGGCGTCACAGCCAATCTTGATGGCCAGATCATCAAGGTCAAAGGTCCGAAAGGCGAATTGTCGTTGGAAGTGCACCGTGATATCGAAGCGAAAATCGATGGCACAAATGTAACGGTTGCGCCAAGAAACGAAGAGCGTCAAACACGCGCGCTATGGGCAACCATGCAGCGCCGCATCAAGAACATGGTTATCGGCGTTGCCACAGGTTACGAGAAAAATCTCGAAATCGAAGGCGTTGGTTACCGTTCGAACCTGCAAGGGAAAGAACTGGTTCTCCAGCTCGGTTTCTCTCACGATATTCGCTATCCAGTGCCGGAAGGCATTCAGATTGCCGTTGATAAACAAACAGCGATCAAAATTACCGGCATCGACAAGGAAAAAGTCGGTCAGGTTGCAGCAGAAATCCGCGGATACAAGCCGCCGGAGCCATATAAAGGCAAAGGCATCCGCTATGTGGGTGAGTATATCATCCGCAAAGAAGGTAAGAAGAAATAATAGATAACAGAAAAAGTCGGGCGGTTCGGCGGATGGTTTAACCCTCACGTCAGCCCATAGACAAAGGAAGACTAAGATGACACGCGCTAAAGAATCGAACGTACAACGTAAGGCCCGCCGGGTTCGTTATAAATTAAAGCAGATCAACCGCGCCGGTCTGCCGCGTTTGTCCGTCCACAGATCCAACAACCAGATTTACGCGCAAGTCATCGATGATGTACAAGGCGTAACATTGGCCGCAGCGTCCACGCTTGATAAGGACCTGAAATTGAAGACAGGTGCGAATGTCGATGCAGCTTCCCAAGTCGGCAAGCTGGTTGGCGAACGCGCAAAAAAAGCCGGTGTTAGCAAAGTGATGTTTGATCGTGGTGCATTCTTGTACCATGGCCGTATCAAGGCTCTCGCTGACGGCGCCCGTGCAGCTGGTTTAGAATTTTAATAGTAGAAGGAAATAAGTCAAAATGGCTCCTCGTCCAGAACGTAAAAAAGAACGTGAACCACGCGAAGAAAGCGAACTGACAGAAAAGTTGGTTGCCGTTAACCGCGTTGCGAAAACCGTTAAAGGTGGTCGTCGTATGGGTTTTGCAGCATTGGTTGTTGTCGGTGACGGTCGCGGTCGCGTCGGTCACGGTCATGCAAAGGCAAAAGAAGTGCCGGATGCGATCCGCAAGGCAACCGACCAGGCGAAACGCTCGATGATCCGCGTGCCGCTTCGCGAAGGTCGCACAATTCACCATGACGTTATCGGTCACTTCGGTGCAGGTCGCGTTTTGCTTCGTACAGCGCCACAAGGTACTGGTATTATCGCCGGTGGACCGCTTCGTGCAATTTTCGAAGCTCTGGGCATCCAGGACGTCGTTGCGAAAGCACTTGGTACAAACAACCCGTACAACATGGTTAACGCAGCGTTTGAAGCGTTGAAAAACATGCAAAGCCCACGCAGTGTTGCGGCCCGCCGCAGCAAAAAAGTCAGCGACATCCTTGGCAACCGTGAAATCGGTCTTAAAGGTGATAAAGCGGCTGCTGACGCTGCAGAAGAAAGCAAAGAGGACTAATTAGATGGCAAAGGTAAAAGCGCATAAAGCGAAAAAGCAAAAGCCAAAAGCACCAGTAAGCGTTGTTGCGACTGGCAAGACAGTCAAGGTAACCCAAATGGGCAGCCCGATTGGCCGTGCACCTGATCAGGAAGCGACATTGATCGGTCTTGGTCTGAACAAACGTCACAGAACACGCGAGTTGATCGATACGCCGTCTGTTCGCGGCATGATCGTCAAAATCCAGCATTTGTTAAAAGTGGAAGAATCGAAATGAAACTGAACGAACTCAGCCCTAAAGAGGGTTCAACCAAAACCAGCCGCCGCGTCGGTCGCGGTATCGGTTCATCCAAAGGTAAAACATCCGGTCGTGGTGTGAAGGGTCAAAAAGGCCGTTCCGGCGTGGCGATCAAGGGTTTCGAAGGTGGTCAAATGCCTTTGTACCGTCGTTTGCCTAAAGTCGGCTTTAACAATTTTGGCGCGAAAGAATATGTCACGCTGTCTTTGGCCGGTCTGCAAGCTGCGATTGATTCAAAGAAAATCGAAGCCAAAGGCACGATTGATGAAGACGCATTGGTGAAAGCCAAAGTTGTTCGTCGTAAGCGCGATGGTATTCGTTTGCTTGGTACAGGCGAACTGACATCGAAAGTGGCTTTGAAAATTTCCGGTGCGACGGCTTCTGCTAAAGCGGCTGTTGAAAAAGCAGGCGGCTCTGTCGAGCTGATCGTCTGGACACCAAAACCAGTCGTGCGCAAGAAGCCGATCCCGGGCAAGAAATAAGATTTCTGATATAAGTTTTTAAAAACCCGCCCAAAAAGGCGGGTTTTTTCGTCATTGTGAGGAGCACAGTGACAAAGCAATCCAGGCCATGATGAGGCTGAAATACTTTCTGGATTGCTGCGTCGGCCTTCAGCCTCCTCGCAATGACGAGTATAAGAATCGTAAGTGCAATTGCACAAAGCGTCTTGTAGCCTCTGTGGTTTAAAGGGAAGATACCCGCTTTCGCCGGAAGGGCAGAATACTAGTATTAATAGATATTTATTCTCCCTTGATATTCGCGCATCCATAACTTAAAAATACTCCTTCATTAATCCATCGAAAGACTGAATACTTATGGCCTCTGCCGTCGAACAACTCGCCAAAAATGCCAATTGGGGCGCCTTTGCCAAAGCAACCGAACTGAAACAACGAATCCTGTTCGTGGTTCTTGCTTTGCTGACTTATCGTCTCGGTTCCTATATTCCAATACCCGGCGTCGATCCGCATGTGTGGGAAGGAATTTTCGAGCAGAAGGGCGGCGGTCTTTTGGACATGTTCAACATGTTCTCCGGCGGATCCTTACAGCGTATGACGATCTTCGCGTTATCCATCATGCCGTATATTTCGGCGTCGATTATCGTGCAACTGGCAACAGCTCTTTTCAAAAATCTGGAAGCCTTGAAAAAAGAAGGCGATTCCGGTCGTCAGAAGATCAACCAATATACACGCTATTTAACAGTGCTGCTGGCCACCGTTCAGGCATGGGGTCTGGCTGTCGGTCTTGAGAATTTGCAAGGCCCGCAAGGCTCTGCCGTTATCGATCCGGGCCTGTTTTTCCGCGTCTCGACCGTCATCACGATTGTCGGCGGTACCATGTTCCTGCTATGGCTCGGTGAGCAAATCACCGCACGCGGAATCGGCAACGGAACATCGCTGATTATTTTCGCTGGTATCGTTGCAAACTTGCCGCATGCTTTGGCAAGCTTCCTTGAATTGGGTCGCCAAGGCCAGTTCAGCTTCGTTTCCATCGCGGTTATCTGTTTGATGATCGTTGGTGTTATTCTGTTTATCATCTTTATGGAGCGCGCGCAGCGCCGTCTTCTCGTGCAATATCCAAAGCGCCAAGTCGGACCTCAGCAAATGGCGCAAGCCTCGCAAAACCACCTGCCGCTTAAACTCAACATGTCGGGCGTTATTCCGCCGATCTTCGCGTCATCACTGTTGTTTCTACCGATGACGATTGTTGGATTTACGGGTGCGGAGCAGACGGGCTTTGTCGCTGATATCGCGCGTTACATGCAAATGGGTCATCCGGTGCATATGATTTTCTATGCGTCGTTGATCGTCTTTTTTGCTTTCTTCTATACGGCGATTGTTTTCAATCCGGAAGAAAATGCGGAGATGCTACGCAAACATGGCGGTTTCATCCCGGGCGTTCGTCCAGGTAAATCCACTGCCGAATATCTCGATTTTGTTTTGACGCGCATTACGGTCGTTGGTGCTCTCTATCTTGTACTGATCTGTTTGCTGCCGGAACTTTTGATCGCTGAATATGGCTTGCCATTCTACTTTGGCGGTACATCGCTTTTGATCGTCGTGTCTGTCACGATGGATACGGTTGCGCAAGTGCATAGCCACATGATCGCGCACCAATATGAAGGTTTACTAAAACGCACTAAACTGGGGAAAAAACGTAGATGACCAATATCATTCTTCTGGGCCCACCCGGCGCCGGTAAAGGCACGCAGGCAAAAATTCTGGAAGACGAAAAAGGTCTGAAGCAACTTTCCACCGGCGATATGCTCCGCGCGGAAATTGCGGCGGCGTCCGAGCTCGGCGTGAAAGTTAAAAACATCATGGATGGCGGCGGTCTCGTTTCCGATGATATTATGATCGAGATGATCTCGAATCGCATCGATCAGGATGATTGTCAAAAAGGGTTTATCCTTGACGGTTTCCCGCGTACCGTGCCGCAGGCCGAGGCGCTTGATAAAATGCTGGCCGACAAGAAACGTAATCTCGATGCCGTGATCCAGTTGGTCGTCGATGAAAACGCTCTCTTGGCGCGTATCGAAAAACGCGCTGCGGAAACAGCGGGCGGTCCGCGAGCCGATGATAATGCCGAAGCCCTCAAGAAGCGCCTGTCGGTCTATAACGAGCAAACCAAGCCTATTCTGCCATATTATGAAGGTAAGAAAATCCTGCAAAAAGTGGATGGCATGGCGCCAGTCAATGATGTGACGGCCCAAATCGGAAAACTGCTCGCAAAACCTTGAGTTATCCACAGAATTTAATGTTATTTAGTTGACTCTGCTCAAATTCTGAATAATATGCGCCCATTCCGGCAAAATACTGTCCTTAGGGGCTATTTGTGTCTTTGATAAATCTATTAATATCAAAGACTTAAGTCGGATTTGGATTACGAACCGGTATTACGGTTCGGCTAGAACTCAACTTTAACGCTCAAAGGAGCAATTATGGCCCGTTTTTCAGGCGTCAACATTCCTGACAACAAGAGAGCAATTATCTCTCTTACCTACATCCACGGCATCGGTCGTCACACGGCAGAACAAATTTGTACCGAAGTCGGTATCGATTTCTCTCGTCGCATGAAAGATCTGACCGAAGATGAAATGAACCAGATCCGCAAGATCATCGAATCCAACCGCTTCCCTATCGAAGGCGATCTGCGTCGTGAGACATCTCTCGCGATCAAACGCCTGATGGACATGCAATGCTTCCGCGGTCTTCGTCACCGTAAAGGTCTGCCTGTTCGCGGTCAGCGCACGAAGACGAATGCGCGTACACGCAAAGGCCCGGCAAAACCAGTCGCCGGTAAAAAGCCGATTGCTAAAAAATAATCGATTATTGCGAATTTAAAGGAATAGAAAAATGGCTACACCAGCTAAAGGCGCTGCTAAGGGCGGCAAGGGCGGAAAAAAGAAAATCGTCCGCAAAAACATTCACTCCGGCGTTGTCCATGTGAATGCAACTTTCAACAATACACTTATCACGATTACCGACTTGATGGGGAACACGATCTCCTGGTCGACATCGGGTACGATGGGCTTCAAAGGTTCCCGTAAATCCACACCTTTCGCGGCTCAGGTAGCGGCGGAAGACGCAGCCCGCAAGGCGCAGGAACACGGTTTGAAAGAAGTCGATGTCGAAGTCAAAGGTCCTGGTACAGGCCGCGAAAGCGCACTGCGCGCACTTAGCGCCGCCGGGCTCATCGTCAAAGGCATCAAGGACATCACACCAATCCCGCATAACGGGACACGTCCTCGCAAGCGTCGCCGCGTCTAATAGATGCGTCGCGCAAAAGCGGCTTAAAATAAGAATAGTCTACGCTACTTAAAACAAGGAAGAGAAACAGTATGTTGATACAGAAGAACTGGCTGGAACTGATCAAACCAAACAAAGTTGACGTCGAGCGCAACAAAACCAACGTCAATGCCGGTAAAGTTGTCGTCGAGCCACTCGAGCGCGGTTTCGGTCTGACACTGGGTAACGCCCTGCGTCGTATCCTGCTTTCCTCTTTGCAAGGCGCGGCTGTCACGGCTGTTAAAATCGCCGGTGTCCAGCATGAATTCTCTACGATCGAAGGCGTTCGCGAAGATGTCACAGATGTCATCCTGAACATCAAGGCGATTGCGGTTCGTATGCATGCCGAAGGCCCGAAGCGTATGCGCATCAATGCTGAAGGTCCATGCGAAGTCACAGCCGGAATGATCGAAGCTGGCGCCGACATCGAAATCATGAACCCTGATCTGGTTATCTGCACACTCGATAAAGGTGCGAAACTGGAAATGGAAATGACCGTCAACACAGGTAAAGGCTACCGTCCGGCGTCTCAGAACCGTCCGGAAGATGCGCCAGTTGGTTTGATCCCTGTCGATTCCATCTTCTCGCCGATCCGCAAAGTTTCCTACGATGTAGAAGACACACGCGTCGGCCAGATCACAGACTACGACAAGCTGACACTGAACATCGAAACAAACGGTGTTATCACTCCTGAAGATGCGATCGCTTACGCGGCGCGCATTATGCAAGATCAACTGCAAGTCTTCATCAACTTCGAAGAGCCGAAGGAAGCGAAAGTTTCCCGCGAAGAAGAAAGCCTGCCATTCAACCGCAATCTGCTGAAGAAAGTGGAAGAGCTGGAATTGTCCGTCCGCAGCGCAAACTGCCTGAAAAATGACAATATCATCTATATCGGTGATCTCGTTCAGAAGTCAGAATCCGAAATGCTGCGCACGCCTAACTTCGGTCGTAAATCCTTGAATGAAATCAAGGAAGTTTTGACGATCATGGGTCTGCATCTTGGTATGCAAATCGAAGGATGGCCGCCAGAGAATATCGAAGAACTGGCAAAGAAAATGGATGATCCGTTTTCTAGCTAAGAGTACATAGTTACAAGTTTCGAGAGCTCTTGTAACTACCGAGCATAGTGCTCAAACAGATAAGTAACGCTTCTTAAGTAGTGCTCGTCTGAAAACCCAATGATCTTACCCGTTTAAGATCGCAGAAAAGAGAAAGTGCTAAAATGAAACACGGAATTAAACAACGTAAACTGAACCGTACATCGGCTCACCGCTCCGCGATGCTATCCAACATGGCAAATGCGCTCGTCAAGCATGAGCAAATTGTCACGACTTTGCCAAAAGCAAAAGAACTTCGTCCTTTCGTTGAAAAGCTGATCACCCTGGGTAAAAAAGGTGGCCTTGCCAATCGTCGTAACGCTTTCGCTGTTCTGCGTGATGATGCGGTTGTGGCGAAAATCTTCTCGACACTGGCAGATCGCTATACCTCCCGTCCAGGCGGTTATGCGCGTATCCTGAAAGCCGGTTTCCGTTACGGAGATGCCGCGCCGATGGCGATCATCGAACTGGTCGATCGCGATCCATCTGCAAAAGGCAAAGATTCAGGTCAGGATAACAACGCAGACTTCGCTGCCGGTCCGGCTGATGAGCTGACAGTTTCTAAGGCAGCCGTCAAAAAAGCCAATACAGAGAAAAAAGAAAAAGTCACAGGTGAAAAAGAAGCGAAAGCGAAAAAGACACCAAAAGCAAAAGACGCTCAATAAGCTTTAGAATAATCATTCAAAAACCCCGCTTTTGGCGGGGTTTTTTCTTGCCAAAACAGCTCTATTTTCGATAAAAAACATTCAATGAGTACAGGGGAAGCAAAAATCAAATTTGAAGAATCGGGCGATTACCCGGATATTATTCCGGAAGCGCGGGATTACGCCAATGTACCCGGCTGGACATCGCTTGAGACATTTATCAGAAATGAGCTTGGTATAACCAGCCATCGGGCGCTTGAAACCTTTCGGAAATTCCACAATCACTACCTGAAAAATTTTCCGGTTCACTATTTTACCGGACATTCCATTCCAGATATAGATTTTGCGCTTTTCTTTCCGGTTCGCGGCGGTAAAGCCAATATGGTTGGAAATCACATCGAGCCGCATTATCTGGTCGCCGTCAGTCAAAATAATGATCGCGTGATATTGTTTCACCGTAAGCTTAGTACCAGTCTTAAAACGCGACAGAATTTTTATCGTCTGACCAAAAGATGGGCTGAAAATGATTTTTCGGGACAGAGATTCATGGGTGCCGACATAAATGAAATTTTGACGGTATGCGAAAAGCCGGAAGAATTGCTGGCATTGCGCGAAAGATGGTTTTCAAAGTTCCTGGAAAAGCTCGAAAAGAAACTTCATAAAATGAACCAGTATCGGCATTTCGTAGGGAAGTGGGACAGGATCAGGGAATTTCTAACGGAACGAGATCGAGAATTTTTGTATTTCATTACTGCCAAGATGAAAAGCGATCATATAGATTTCAATGCGGCGCATGCGGCGGCAGCGGTTTCAAAGCGAAATCTGGATATTTATAACTGGATCATGGCAGGTAAGGGCGAGCAAGCGATCCATAACCGCACCCGCTTGACGGAACATTATCCTTGGTTGGCGATGGCTTTATCAACCACGAAAGAAGAAATAAGAAAAGATTTTCGCAATAATGAAATTGAGCGATTTCCTTCCTTAGCTTCTTTATATGCAAAAATCGAGCGAATTGTGGATGAGGCAGAGCCTTTAATTGCCGCGCTGGAAGAGCTTTTATCTGCTGATGATTCCGATAAATCAATCAGACAATCGACTATTCGCAAGACCATGGGGTTACGGATTGAGTCTGGCTTATTATCTCCAAAAATCTTTGGAAGAATTCTACGTCAGATAGATGAGCATCTTCCGCACATTAAGCTTGAAGAAGGAATGCTTGAAAGAATTCACAAGGTTCAGAAAGATGCTGATACGACCTTCAAATATCTGGGCACTTCTTTTGCCGAGGTCTTGGCGTATGCACCCTATGAAGTTCAGCAAAAATTATTAGATCGAAACGGAATTTCTACTAAAGATATGAGTGATACGGTTGACTACCTGCGCCGTGTCTATGTGAAGGCTGTTTTGCCTTATTTTGTTTTTCGTGCATCAAGGGCAGGAAAATCCGGCTTGGATAATGACGTGAAATCCTATCTTGCAGGAAAGATTTGGCAGAAATCTTTTATTGTAAGTGATGAAGAAGGAGATAGACATTCGCCGAATTTGCGGCCATTCGGTAATATGATGTTTCACAATATCGTAAAGCTGAGCATTAATTGGCACGATAAATTGCGCTATTACGAGCCGAAAATGCAAAGCGTAGGCATTCATGCCGAATGGCCGGTGATGACGGGTAAGGTCAAAATTCCTGAAGATGTCTTTGCTGAGAAAGTTATGATTGAACCATTGCGATCGAGCACTGATCTTCTCAAGAATCATCAGGAATTCGGTCACTGTATAGATGGCTACACGGCTAACTGTCTTGGCTTGGTAGAAATTCCAGGAGTTCCCAGAACTTACAGCCATGCTTTTCGTATCGCGGCTGAAGGGGGCAGGCGGGAAAAAGGAGCTTTGATTATATCAGAACCGTATTATAGTTATGGCAGGCCACGTGAAGTAAAGATTGAAGAAATCGATACGAAACGCCAAAAAGCTGAAACCAGAAATCCTCCATCTAAAGACTCCATTCTTTATCGCGCTTCCGAATGGTATGTCCGTGAAATCAATAGTGGTCGCCTGAAATTAGACTGGGACGCTATCGACCGCCAAAGACGAGCGCAGGATTTTCGCAGCGCGGATGCAGAAATAGGGTTCGATGCCACCGTTTATAGAAATTGTATCAAAGCTTTTTATGCGATAAGGCCATTTTTACCGGAAAATCAGCGTCACTGTAGAACCTATAAAAGCTGGATCAAAAAAATGGGATTTGATCTTGACGCGGACCGTCTCTTTGAAACGGGGCGCGATCTATCAATCGGTGTTCTAAATGCTTTGGATTACGGGCCGAGAGCCGTCGGACCATCTTGAACTTGTCGCTAGCCGTAGTATTTTATCTCTCATGAAAAAAATACTGATTGCTTTTTTATCCGTTCTGTCCTTGTCAACGCCTGTTTTGGCGCAGGAAATTATCCCGCAGAGCAAAGCCGAGATCGAAATGTCGTTCTCGCCGCTGGTCAAAAAAGTCGCGACGTCGGTCGTCAATATTTACACCAAGAAAGTCGTGACCACCGTCAACCCGCTTATGGCGGACCCGTTTTTCGGCCAGTTTTTCGGGCGTGGATACGGCATGCCGCAGCAGCGACTGGAGAGCTCGCTAGGGAGCGGCGTGATCGTCGATCCGTCCGGTCTGGTTGTTACCAATTCACATGTCATTAAAGATGCCAAGGAAATCACCGTCATGCTGTCCGACGGGCGCGAATTTCCGGCAGCCCTGAAGCTTAATGATCCGGCGTCCGATATCGCGCTTTTGCGTCTCGATACCAAGGGCGAGCAATTGCCGTCTTCGCCGCTCCAGCCGAGCGATACGCTGGAAGTCGGCGATCTGGTGCTGGCCATCGGTAATCCGTTCGGTGTCGGGCAGACAGTGACAAGCGGTATTGTATCGGCACTTGCCCGGTCTTCTTTAAGCATCAATGATTTCAACTTCTTTATCCAGACCGATGCGGCGATCAATCCGGGAAACTCCGGCGGACCGCTTGTCTCTATGAAGGGCGGCATCGTCGGTATCAACTCGGCGATCTTCTCAAATTCCGGCGGCTCTCTTGGGATTGGTTTTGCCATTCCGTCTGAAATGGTGGCGACGATTATCGCCGCTGAAAAATCCGGACAGACCGTCAATGGAACAATTATTCGCCCCTGGGTCGGCGTATCGGTACAGGATGTAACATCGGATATCGCGGCGTCTCTGGGCTTGTCGTCGCCCTCAGGTGCTTTGATTACAGCTTTGCATCCGGAAAGCCCGGCGCTGAAAGCGGGTTTGAAAGTCGGCGATCTGATTACATCTGTGAACGGGCGCAAAATCCATGATGCGTCCGAAATCCGCTTCCGTTTTGCCATGGTGCCAATCGGCGACAGCGTCAAGATTGGCTATGACAGGAAAGGCGAGAAAGGCGAGACGGATGTCGCCGCGATCAAGCCGCCTGACAGTCCGGCACGGCTAAGCACGGTTATCAAAGGCCGCAACCCGCTTTCCGGCGCGACGCTCGCCAATATCAATCCGGCTTTGGAAGTCGAACTGGGCTTGAAAGGCGAGGATACGGGTATTGTCGTCTCCAAGGTCCAGAATGGCTCCATTGCGGCGCGGCTGGTATCTGTCGGCGATATTATCGTGGCCATCAACCGAACTGCGCTTAAATCTCCGCTTGATGCGCAAAAACTGCTTGATAGCAGCGCGCCCAGAGGGACTTGGGCGCTGACCATCCGCTCCAAAGGTCAGGAGAGGACGATTGTGGTGAGATGACATCTCTAAATAAAACGCTATTATCAATCCATGCCCGATCTTTTTGCCGCCGACAAACCAGATAAAGCCAAGCCCCTTACTCAGCCTTTGGCGGATTTGCTGCGACCTAAAACCTTAGAAGAAGTCGTGGGGCAGGATCATATCGTGGCCGCCGATGCGCCGCTCGGCAAAATGGTGGCGGCGCGTAAATTGTCATCAATGATTTTCTGGGGACCGCCGGGCTGTGGTAAGACGACCTTGGCGCGAATACTCGCCCAGCATACCGATCTTCATTTTGAAACCATCTCGGCGATTTTTTCCGGCGTGGCAGATTTGCGCAAGATCTTTGATTCTGCGCGCCTTAGATTTGAAAACGGCAAAGGGACATTGCTTTTCGTTGACGAGATTCACCGTTTTAATAAATCACAACAGGATGCGTTTTTGCCGGTGGTGGAAGATGGTACGGTTATCCTGATCGGCGCTACAACCGAAAACCCATCTTTTGAATTGAATTCGGCTTTATTGTCGCGCTCTCAAGTATTTGTGCTCAAGCGGCTCGACGATGCAGCCCTTGAGATTTTGCTAAGCCGCGCCGAAACACATTTTGGACGGAAACTGCCCTTGACGGTGGAAGCGCGGGAAAATCTAAAAGCCATGGCCGATGGCGACGGACGTTATATATTAACACTGGCCGAACAGGTATTCGTGCAGGCAGAAGGTGAATTGGATCTGACAGGTTTAATGTCCATCGTCCAGCGCCGCGCCCCGCTTTACGACAAAAAAGACGATAGTCATTACAATTTAATCTCGGCGCTTCACAAAAGTGTACGCGGCTCCGACGCCGATGCCGCTCTCTACTGGTTCTGTCGTATGCTGGCCGGCGGGGAACATCCGGAATATATCGCGCGGCGTATGGTGAGAATGGCGACCGAGGATATCGGCCTTGCCGATCCGCAGGCGCTTGCTATGACGCTTCACGCCTGGGAAACCTATGAGAGGCTGGGAAGTCCCGAAGGCGAATTGGCACTAGCCGAGGCGCTGGTTTATCTAGCGACCGCGCCGAAATCTAATGCGGTTTATATGGCTTATAACGCCGCCAAGCGCGCGGCCAAAGAAACAGGCTCGCTGATGCCGCCCAAACATATACTAAACGCACCGACAAAGCTGATGAAGCAAGAGGGTTACGGTACGGGGTATAATTACGACCACGAAACCAAGGAAGCTTTCTCGGGGCAGGATTATTTCCCCGATGAAATGGAACGCGCAAATTTTTATGATCCACCAGAGCGCGGTTTTGAGCGCGAGATCAGGAAACGTCTGGATTATTGGCAGAAATTGCGGGAAGAGAAGAATTCTTAGACCTAAAGCGTTATCTGATGTAAATTCACCGCCATGAAAATCATTCTTCTTGTCGCCCTTGGCGGCGCTATTGGCTCCGTTGCCCGCTATCTGGTTGGGAAAGCGTCTCTTTTATTATGGGGACCGGATTTCCCATGGGGGACATTGATTGTCAATGTTGTCGGCTGTTTTGCCATGGGCATTCTCGCCGGGCTTCTGGCGCATTACACGGAATTGTCACAGGAAGTCAGGACTTTCCTCATGGTCGGCGTACTGGGCGGGTTTACGACTTTTTCGGCTTTCTCGCTTGATATCGTCACGCTTTATCAGCGTGGGACATGGATGGCGGCAGGACTTTATCTTTTCGTGTCGGTCGCAGCCTCCATCGCGGCCCTGCTCGGCGGCATGGCGCTGGTGCGGAATTTGATGACATGACAGGGGTACGCAGTTACGAAGTGGCGGCGGATGATGACGGGCAGCGGCTGGATCGCTGGCTAAAAAAAACGCTCGACCGCGTGCCGTATGCTCTGCTGCAAAAAATGGTGCGGACCGGTCAGGTCCGCATCGACGGCAAGCGCGCCAAGACCGATACAAGGCTGATAGCCGGCCAGACCGTGCGCGTCCCGCCGGTGGAAACGAAGATTATCGATTCATCCTCTTTGACATTCATTCCAAAAGAAAATGACGAGGAATTTTTAAAATCGATCACCGTGTTCGACGACGGAGAAATCCTTGTATTAAACAAACCTTATGGCTTGCCGGTTCAGGGCGGGCCGAATATCAAGCGGCATATCGACGGCATGCTTGGCACGTTGATTAATTTGAAGGGCGTCCGCCCGCGCCTCGTTCACAGACTTGACCGTGATACGTCGGGGCTTCTGGTCTGCGCAAGATCGCTGAAAATGACCCAAAGCCTTGGTAAAATGTTCGAGGCACAGGATATCAAGAAGATTTACTGGGCACTGGTGTCGCCAGTACCGGATAAAGATGGCGGCGATATCAATGGGGCGATCATCAAAGGCGAGGGCAAGCGCAAGGAAGCAGTTGTCATCGATAATGAAAACGGCAAACCGTCGCGCACATCTTATCGCTTGCTGGAAAAATCGGATAAAGGCGCGGCATCCATGGCGTTTTGGCCGCGCACAGGGCGCATGCACCAGATTCGCGTGCATACGGCGGACATTCTGGGCTGCCCGATTATCGGTGATGAAAAATATAACGGCATGACGCCGATTATCGATGATATGGGCATATCGGGGCGTTTGCATCTTCATGCGGTTCGAAAGAAATTTCCGCATCCTAAAGATGGAAGTCTACTCGATCTTGTCGCGCCGTTACCGGAAGACCTAAGCAAAAGCTGGAAAAAATTCGATTTCACGCCCGATTATCAAACCGACCCCTTCGAGAGAAAAAAATGAGCAAGTCAAAAATGTCATCTTTTACAAGTTGGGCGCTGAGGATACTTCTGGCTGTTGTCGTTATTCTCGGCGCAGGTTTATGGATGTTGTCCAAGCTCGGCGGGACGAGCGACAGTCATCGCCACGGGCTGGAACAGGCTTTTTCCGATGCGTTAAAAGCTGACGTCACTATTCAGAGAATAGAGGAATTTAATATCCTGCCGCAGCTCTCGATCAAGGCGCAGGGCTTGCGCAGTGTTTCCCGCACATCGAAGAATGAATATATGGCAGATAAAGTTGATCTGGCGTTCGGCCTCTTTGATCTTGCGTTGGGAAAGCGCAGAATTGAAAACTTCCAGATAGAGAATTTCCGTTTTTCTGCCGATTCCCAGTATGATCTCAAAATAGATAAAGCGGAAATTAAGCCCGGGCCAGATGCGATACTTGCGGCGCAAGGTTCCTACAGAAACCAGAATTTTGATCTGGCCGCGTCGCTGCAACAAGGTGGCGATCAACCGGTTTTCTATTATTTCGGTGACGAAACCCAGATCAAGGGAGAATACGGAAACCTGAATATCGCAGGGTCGATCAAATCCGGCGGCGGACCTAATGCGATTGTTTTGGATGTCCTCTCGGGAGGGCGAGTTGTAGCGCAAGGTAAGGGTGGAAAGAAAAACGACAACTATGAAATATGGTTTGAATGCAAAAAAGGTATCGCGCCGAATATGCTAAAGAAAATTCAAATTTTAAAGGAAATTCCATTTGTGAAAATCGATCAAAGCTGCTCCCAATGAAGAGATTTTACAAGCAAGTTTTTGTTAAACAAATAGAAAATGAATATTGTATCGAGCTGGATAACAAGCCGGTTAAAACGCAGGCCGGGAAATTATTGCAGGCATCTAAAGGCATCGCATCGCTTCTCGCCCGGGAATGGGAAGATCAGGTGGATGTTATTAACCCGCTGGTGATGCCGGTCAATCAGTTTGTTATGACGACGATGGACGCGTTACGCCCGCGGAGTGAATTGATCGATCATATCATGTCTTTTATCGATACGGATCTCGTTTTCTATCGTTCCAACGCCGAGCCGTATAAAACCAAGCAAGCGCAATTCTGGGATAAATGGATCATCTTGGCAGAGAAAAAAAGTGGCGCTGATCTTAAGACGACGACCCACATTGAAGCATTGCTACAAGATGTTGCCTTTTCAGAGTATTTGAAAAATTATCTCGAAGGGCTGGATGATTTGTCGCTGACTGTTTTTGTCTCTCTGGTGGATGAAACATCTTCGCCGGTACTGGCGCATGCGATGTTTGAGAAAATCGCGCGCGTGGAAGATATTTTTAATGCCGTGTTCGTGGAAGACCTGATCCGTGCCGAGATTTATAATGAAGATTTATACGGCGCGGCACCCGATCAGGAAAAAAAGCGCAAATCACTGCGCCTTAATCTTGAGGCGATGGAAAAACTGATCGCCCTGATTTAAAGCCATTTCTTCGGATTGGCGATGCGATAGCTTTTGAAGGCGCGTCCGCCGCCATGAAAAATGCGCCAGACGAGGTAAAGCTGAACCGGAAAAAGCCAGACTAGATATTGTTCTAAAATCAGATTTTTATTATCGGCAATATAGGTTTCAAACGCGGCTTTCATTTGTGCTTCATTTGGCTCGCCGCCTGCCATATAGACATCGCCCAATTGGTATATCGAGTCCATATTTCCTTTTTGAACCAGAATGACCGCCATGATGGTCATTCCAATGGCGGCAATGCTTGAATAAACCCAAATCGAGCGAATGATATAGGTTAGATGGTTTTCCTCGAAGCTTTCGTTGCGGGGCAGTTTTGCTCGCGCGATATAGGCGGCGATCAAAACGACGATAATAAAAGTATAGCCGATATTCTGAAGGTCAAAATTAGTGGTGCTGCATAAAATGACGACCAGCGATAGCGCGGCGTAGAAGGCGAGAATGATATTGCGGTTCTTTTCCAAGTTCTATCTCCAGATTTATCTGCGGTTAAAAAGTTTTTCGATGTCTTTGAGCGACAGATGTATAAAAGTCGGGCGGCCATGATTGCACTGCGAGGCAAGTGGTGTTGTTTCCATGCGACGCAAAAGCGCGTTCATTTCAATCACATTCAGGCGCCGGCCAGAGCGGACCGATCCATGGCAGGCCATGGTCGATAAAAGCGTATTGATCTTTTCTTCTAAAAGACCAGAGCTTTCCTTGTCTTTAAGCTCGTCGAGAATATCAGAGAGCAATGATTTGATATCAATGCGACCTGATAAAATCGCCGGAATGGAGCGCACGGCAATTGCACCGCTGCCAAAAGCTTCGATATCAACGCCAAGTCTCGACAGGCTCGGTGCTTCGGCTAGAAGAAAGCCTATGTCGCTGTCATTAAACGACAAGATTTCAGGTGTCAGCAGGCCTTGTTTCTCAATGCCGTGTTCTTCCATCTGCGCCTTGAAATTCTCGTAAACGAGACGTTCATGCGCTGCGTGCTGATCGACCAGAACAAGGCCGTCTTCGGTCTGTGCGACGATGTAATTCTCATGGATTTGCGCCCGAGCGGAGCCGAGCGGATAATTGATCTCCGGCGTTTGCTGTGGCAATTCTTCCATACGGGTGGAGGGATGAATATCCATTGCGGGTTGGTAAAATGGTGCAATCTTCTCTGCCAGATTACCGTAGGCTGGAGCCGAAGGCATAGAAGAAGGATAGGAAATATTCTGGCGGAAGCTTGATAAGGTCTGGACGCCGAGACTGGAACTGGTTTGCGGTCCGCTCTGGTGCAAGGCATGCCGGATAGAGCTAACGATCAGACCGCGCACAAGGGTGTTATCGCGATAGCGTACTTCCGCTTTCGCCGGATGGACATTGACGTCGACGTCTTCTGAAGAAAGCTCGAGAAATAAAGTTACAACTGGATAACGATCCCGCGCCAGAACATCTCGATAGGCGGCGCGTACAGCGCCGAGCATGAATTTATCTTTCACGGCGCGGCCATTGACGAAAAGATACTGGTCAAGCGAGGTGCCCACATTATAGGTCGGGAGGCTAATGCGGCCTGTGAGCTTGACGCCTTGGCGCTCTGTCGAAAGGGCAATCGAGTTGTCGAGAAACTCTGCGCCCATTACGTCTTTCAGGCGCTGCTTAAACTGTTCATCCGCATCCTGCGTCAGGACGGGATAATGAAAGACGGACGCACCGTTATGAGACAGGCGAAAAGCAATGTCAGGGCGCGTCAGGGCGAGGCGGTATATGCAGTCCTTGACGGCGGCATATTCGGCATTGGTCGTTTTGAGGAATTTCAGTCGTGCCGGTGTCGAATAAAAAAGATCGCGCACTTCGATAGTCGTGCCTTCGGCCTGCGTTCCGGGTTTCGGATCAGATTTATTCCCGTCTTCGGCGGTAATTTCCCAAGCTTCGCCATTATCGCGGCTTCGCGTCGAAATTTTCATGCGGCTGACTGAGGCAATAGACGGCAAAGCTTCCCCGCGAAAACCCAGATGATGAATAGCCAGTAAATCGTCGGAGGGAAGCTTGGAGGTGGCGTGGCGATCGAGGGCTGCGATCAGATCGTCTTTGGGCATGCCGTGGCCGTTATCGCGAATGGCGATCATGGTTTTGCCGCCCTCTCGCAGATCGATCTCGATCCAGCTCGCCCCGGCATCAATCGAGTTTTCGACCAGCTCTTTTACGGCGGCGGAAGGACGTTCAATCACCTCGCCGGCGGCAATCTGGTTGACCAGATGGTCTGGTAAATATCTGACGGGCATGGATTGAAATTAGGGCAGGTGAGGCGAAACTGCCAATATAATATGATTAATTCTGGAAGTTTTCCGGCAGAATCGTATCCGTTAAATCGGCATCTTTGAAATCCGCCTTTGCCAGCAAGGCACCAGTCAGGTCGGCCCCGGCCAGATTTGCATTACGCAGTCGGGCACCGGTCAGATTAGCCCCCTTTAAATTAGCCCCTGACAGATCGACAGGGAGAAGGCGGCCGGATTGAAGCTTAAGCGGGCATAAATTCACCAAAGATAAATCCGCGCCTGAAAAATCAGCCCCTTTAAAGCTTGAGCCGCGCATATCGGCTTCTTTCATATTGGCCTTGCTGAAATTGCTGCCATCGAAAGAAGAGCTTTGCATTTGCGCTTTGATAAAGAGCATGCCGCTGAAATTAATGTCTTTGGCAATCGCCATGATCAAAGGGTATTGTCCGATATTGGGGATAGAATGGAGATCAAGGCCGGCCAGATCGAGTCTCTCGCCTTGCGCCCCGGCAAACTGAATCCATTTGGCATGTTCGCGGAGTTTACGATGAAGTTCGTTTTCGGGGGCACTTAGATCGACCCCGCTTGTAGCAAAAGCGGCTTCTTCCTGCGCGCTCAAATCAAGGCCGGAATGCCGAGCGGCAATTTCCTCGGGAGATAAATCGAGATCGCTTTCACGGGCAGCCTCTGTTTGAGCGGAAAGATCAAGATTGGCGTCGCGTGAATAAGCATCTTCTGCCTGAGACAGATCCAAAGTCGTTTCATGAAGATTTACTTGATCTGTTTTTGAAAGGTCCAGATCAGAATCGCGTGCCCCTTTTTCCTGTCCTTTTAATATAAAATCGCTGTCTCGTTTATCATGTTTTTCACCTTCTAATACAAAATCCGTTTCGCGAGTTTGTATCTTTTCCTTCTCGTAGGCATAATCGCTTTCAGGTGCGGGCGCTATTTTCTTCTTCGACAGATCGAGATCGGTAGCCCAGCCCGGAGCAGCTTCTTTATGGCTGTAATCGATCACTTTTTCTTCGACAGCCGCTTCCGTGGCGGCTTTTATTTCTTTCTCTTCTTTGAGAGAAAGCTTTTTTTCAACTCTTGAGCCGGCCCGCGTATCGGCCTTGGTAAAATTCGCATTCTCGGTCAGCGCGTCAGTTAAATCGGCGCCGCGCAAATCGGCCCTTTCAAACGAAGCGTTTTTGAGATTAGCCCCGATCAGGTCGCAGCTATAAAATACAGCGCCATTGAATTTGCCGTTGGAGAGATTTGCCTTGTTTAGATTGGAGCCAGTGAAATCGGCGCCCGATAAATCAGCTCCATGAAAATAGAGTCCTGATAAATCCTTGAATTTTAAAACTGCGCGCGCACCGCCGCGTTTGCCAAGGTTAAAAATAACCTGTTTGCGAATGACATCGTCTAATTCTGTCTGCGACAGGCGGTCGGATGGTTTAGTCGGATCGGCCATACTTAATAGTATCGCCTATTTAAGCCCATATATGAAGGGCTGAAGATAGGCCATCTGCCCTTTTGTGGAAGAATCGAATGTTTCCGGAATGTCTTTATTGTTATAGGCGTCGATTAAACCGTTGGCGGCGACTTTGCCGAGTTCAACGCCCGGCTGATCATAGCTGTTCAGATTCCAGATAATGCCTTGAACGAAAACCTTATGCTCATACAAAGCGATCAGCGTGCCAAGCGCGCGCGGTGATAATTCCGGCAAGATGATCGTGGTGCTCGGGCGGTTGCCTTCATAGACACGGAACGGATCGCCACCCGCCTCTTCCACGGTCTGGCCGCGCGCCAAGGCGCGGGACTGCGCCTGCATGTTGGAAACAAGCGCAATGTGATGGGCCGGGTCCAGTTTATGGCGAGGCTTGGCGCAGGCGATGAAATCGATCGGGATGATATCGGTTCCCTGATGGACGAGCTGCATATAGGAATGCTGGCTATCGGTGCCGGTTTCTCCATAAATTTGTGGGCCGGTTTCATATGTTACACGCATGCCTTCGCGGTCGATGGATTTACCATTCGATTCCATATCCATTTGCTGAATAAATTTAGCGAATTTGGCAAGGCGAGCATCATATGGTGCAAAAAGATGCGTTTTCAGATCGAGATAATTGCGGTTCCAGATACCGATCATCCCAAGCAGGACTGGTATATTTTTCTCCAGTGGTGCTGTCTGGAAATGCTTGTCAGCTGCATAAGCGCCATCCAAAAATTCTTGAAAACCGTCAGGGCCGACAGCAAGCATGACGGAAAGGCCAATTGGCGACCAGACGGAATAACGTCCGCCGACCCAGTCTTCGAATTTGAATATATTCTTGGAATCGATACCGAATGCACTGACTTTTTCGGTATTTGTCGATAAGGCTACAAAATGATTTTTGATATCGTCCTGTTTCATACCTTGGTTCAGGAACCATGTTTTTGCCGAATTGGCATTAAGCATGGTTTCCTGCGTCGTGAATGTTTTGGAGGCAATCACAAAAAGGGTTGTTTTGGGATTCAGGCCTTCCAGTGCGTTGCTTAAATCCTGTCCGTCGACATTGGAAACGAAACGAATTTCAGGGCCATCTTGGTAGGGCTTTAATGCTTCGGTCACAAAGCGGGGACCTAAATCCGAGCCACCGATGCCAATATTTACAACATGCGTAATAACGCCCGCCTCGCGGATTTTTTGCGCAAAGGATTTCATATGGCGGAGCTCTTTATGAACGGCAGGGATAACATTGTTGCCGCCGATCAGGACTTCTTTATCTTCCGGTGTGCGTAGCGCCATATGCTGAACGGCGCGGCCTTCCGATGTATTAATTTTTTCTCCGGCAAAAAGACGCATGCGCCATTGCTCAAGATTTTGCGCTTCGGCAAGCTGCATCAAAAGAGCAAGCGTTTCCTTGGTAACGCGCTGTTTCGAGAAATCAAAAAGCATGCCTTCGAAAACAAGGCTTAATTCTTCAAAACGGTTCGTTTCTTCCAGAAGATTGCGCAAATGCGCCTTCGCCATCTCTGAGAAATGGGCAGTCAGTTCTTGATGGGCTGATGTTTCTGTAAAGCTGTTATTTGACATTTGGCAGGTCCGTCACGGTTTTTGTCGGGGTTATATTGGCAGGATCGCCGACCATGATAATACTTAGTTTTGACAGGTCGAGTAATCGATTGGCGGCGCGTTTGACGTCGTCTGCGGTTACTTTTCGCAAGCCTTCTTCGCGGATATCAAGATAGTTTTTCGGCAGATTATACCGCTGGAATGTCAGCATCGTACCAGCGATCTGATCGGTTGAGGTGAGGCCAAGTGGCATCGAGCCGATCAAATAGGATTGTGCATCCTTGATTTCCTGCGCAGTAACGTCGTCCGCCTTGATGCGTTCGAATTCCTTGCGGCTGAGATCGATCACTTGTGCGACATTTTTATTCTCGGTCGAAGTGGAAAGCGTAAACATCGCCGCATGGTCCATCATCTCCATACCTGTATAGATACCATAGGTCAGGCCGTTCTTTTCGCGTACAATTTCAGTCAAGCGGGAGCCGAAGCCCGAAGAGCCGAGAATGAAGTTCATGATATCGGCGGCGAAGTAATCGGGGTCGTCGATACGAATGCCCGGCAATGTCGCCATGATAATGGTTTGCGGGATCGGCAGTTTTAACAAGGTCGTCGTCGGCTGCTCGCTGAATTTGACATCGTTAATTTTGACGGGCGAAGCTTTGGATGGAAGTTCACCAAAGGTTTTATCGAGCAAGACAGATAAATCGGCTTCGCTGATATCGCCTGCCACCGATACGATCAAACGGTCGCGCGTTAAATCTTTCGCCAGCTTTTCTTTCAAATGCGCCGGCGTAATTTTCGGTAAAGAAGATAATGTTCCGCCGCTATTCATCGCATACGGATGACCGGCATAGATAACCGAGTTCAAAAGCCGCGCAGCGACCCAGTCCGGCTCTGTCATGTCAGAGCGGATGCGGGTGATATTGGCGGCAATCATGCGGTTGACAGCTTCCTGATCGAAGCGTGGCTTCGTAAGGGCAAGCTGTAACAGAGAAAACGCTTCATCGCGATTCTTGGTCAGGGTTTTGAGAGATCCGCCAAAATCATCACGTCCGGCAGCAAAGGAAAGGCTAATCGATTTATTATCTAAAATACCCTGAAACTGCTCACTGGTGTAATTACCTGCACCTTCATCGAGCGTATTAGAGAGAAGGCGGCTAAGGCCCTGCAAGTCTTGCGGATCATTGACGGCTCCAGCACCGCTAAAGCTATATTTCAGCGAGATGACAGGAATGGAATGGTCTTCAACCAGCCATGCAGTGATCCCGCTTTTTGATTTTACTTCCTTGATATTTAAAATCTCGGCATGGGCCGGAAAGGAAAAGCTAAGAAGTACGATTGTCAGGAATAATTTTTTCATGGCGCAACCTCCACTTTACCTTCGGGTGGCAACATATAGCCGGTAACAGGCTGATAGTCGGGATTATCCGGGTCCATATATTTCTTCAAAACGCGCGTGACGTCTTCCGGTGTAACCTCGGATATGCGCGCCGGCCAGTATTCGACATCATCGAGCGTCGCGCCGGAGGCCAGCGCCTGACCGATTGTCATGGCAGGGCCCATCACGCTATCGCGGGCATAGGCGGCGGAATCGATGAGACGTTCCTTGGCTTTTTCAACTTCTTCTGCGGCGATGCCGTTTTTGATCATGGCGCGAAATTCCAGATCGATCACCGATTCAAGTTTTTTGAGCGTTACGCCTTCGGCAGGCGTGGCATAAATCCAGATACTGCCCTGACCGCGATTGGCATCGTCGTAATTCATATCGATATCAACGGCAATTTTTTGCTGAACTGCCAAGGATTGATAAAGTCTTGTCGATGCGCCGCCGCTAATGACGTTTTGTAATACTTGCAGCGCATAGGCATCTTTTTTGTTCTGCACAAAGGACGGGGCGATAAAGGCGCGCATGAATACGGGTTGCTGAACGGCTTTGTCATGGAATTCAAGCATCGTCGGCGCGGCGAGTTTCGGCACGTCGGGGCGCACATGTTCGCCGATCTCCTTTTTTGGCAGGATGCCGTAGTATTTTTGCGCGTATGTTTTCATTTGATCGAGCGTCACATCGCCGGAGACGATCAGAATGGAATTATTCGGCGCATACCATTTTTCGTGATAATTTTTGGCATGGCCCCAAGTGATTTTGGGCATTTCCTGTTTCCAGCCGATAATCGGAATGCCGTAAGGCGTCGTGTTATAAAGAACCGATCTCATTTGTTCAGAGAATAAAGCTTTGGGGTCGTTATCGGTCCGCTGGCGGCGTTCTTCGATAATCACCTGATGCTCCGGCGCAATTTCGCTCTCAGGCGGCGCGATATTGATCATGCGGTCGGCTTCCATCGCCATAATGATCGGCAAGCGCTCTTTCGCGATGGATTGATAATAGGCGGTATAATCCCAAGAGGTGAAAGCATTATCATTGCCGCCCATCGAGCGGATCAGTTTCGAGAATTTACCGGGACCGATGGCTTTCGTGCCTTTGAACATCAGATGTTCGAGGAAATGCGCTTCGCCGGATACGCCGTCACCTTGCGGCTCGTCAGCCGAGCCAACTTTGTACCACAGCATATGGGTGACAACCGGTGCGCGATGATTGGGAATGACGACGACCTGCATCCCGTTATCGAGCATAAAAGTTTCGGCATTATAAACCTTGCTTGTTGCCTGATCTTGCGCCATCGCCGGTACGGACAAGGCAAGGACGCTTGCAAACAGGAGCAAAGTTTTTTTCATGTCATTCTTCAATCGATGGGGTTTCGCCAGCCTGTTTTTGCCTGATGCGCTTGGCTTCGGCAGGTGCGTCGACAATCACGGCGGCGCCGGCGTCATCCTTATTGCCCCAGTTCATGATACGCTTGGCGACAGGGCGATTTTTTTCGGCACCCTCGACGGCTTCGCGGTCGACGACATTGCGGATATTGGTAACGGCGTTCGTTGCGCCTGCTTTTTGCAGCAGTGCTGATTCACCCGTAGAGGATTGTTCAAGCACAGGAACCGAGCTGCCGAGAATAGCGGCTTGCGCTGCTTGTTCAGGGCTGGCTTCTTGCGGGCGCTGCATGCCCGGGCGAGGTTCCGGCAACGACGAAATCTGGTTGAGGCCCGGCGGAATTTCAAGCGGCGCGCGTTTGACGACGGCGAATTCGTCCGGCGTGCGGCGGGTCAGGCCAAGTTCCTGTTTTGCGCGCGCGCATCCGCCTAAAATTGTCGCTGACATCAGGGAAATGATAAGAAGTTTTTTCATGCCGGATCCGAAACTGGTTTGTTTGAATTTTCTTTACCCGAGAGTAGCGTATGAAGAGCCAGTCCCGCAACGCCTAGCACGATGCAGGAATCGGCAACGTTAAAGGCTGGCCAGTGATATCCTGCGACGTGGAAATCGAGGAAATCTGCCACGGCGCCGAAACGGGCGCGGTCCCAGACATTGCTGAGCGCGCCGGAAATAACCATCGCTAAAGGTAGGGCGGCCAGAAGCGATGTCGAGCGCCACATCCAGATAATGAAGAATGTGGTGAGGCCAAGGGCCATGACCATCAAAGCGTAGGGCATAAAGCTATGGGTGCTGGCGAACATGCCGAAACTGACGCCCTTGTTCCAGACCATCACAAGATTAAAGTACGAGGTGATCTCGCTTTGATATGGTGGAAAGCGTTCTTGCGCCATGCTGGTCAGCCAAGTCCAGAAGTCGAGACTTGCGCCGTCGGCATAAAAATCACGCGGGCGGAAATACATTTCGATCACATACCATTTGCTCCACTGATCGAGGAAAGCAAGAGCGATGATAATAAACAGGCCGATCAACAGGCGGGTGGTCTTGCTCATCAGGCGGCTTTCTTTTCACTTTGGTAATAACGCACGGCATCGGCATCGCGTAAGGAAAGATCGGGATAGTCCGGATCGGTGCCAACCTCCGGCAGGACTTTCCAACAGCGAACGCATTTATTGCCTTCGGCCTTTTCAATCGTGACTTTGATCTCTTCGGCAGGGCCGGATTTCACGAGTGCCTGAGAGGTAATGCAGACTTCGGCAAAGTCGATGCCTTCGACGAGTTTGGCCAGTTGTTCAGGCAGGGTAATATGCGGATAGGCTTCGAGCGAGGAACCGATGGTTTTGTCAGTCCGTTTCGGCTCGATCGCGGCCAGCACGGCGGCGCGTACTTCCTTGATACCGTCCCAGCGAGCGGAAAGCACATCATCGAGCCAGTCTTGGGGCACATTCATGAAATCGTTCAGGTGAATGCTGTCGCTATCTTTAAAGACGCCTTTGGGCCTGTAGGACCATGCTTCTTCGGTCGTAAACGGCATAACGGTCGCCAGTTTGTGAACCAGATATTCAAATAGTCTCGCCATGACGGTTCGCGTCGCGCGTCGCTCGAATAAATCAGGACGGTCGCAATAAAGACGATCTTTACGGATGTCAAAATAGAAAGACGACAATTCCAGATTGCAGAAATGATGCAGCAGGTGAATCATCTCATTGTAGTCATGGATGGCAATGGCTTCGTCGATCTTGGTGTTAAGACGCGACAATTGATCGAGAACATAGCGTTCCAGCTCCGGCATTTTGGCGTAATCGGACTCGGCGACCAGTTCTTCTTTCGTCAGACCGTCAAGCGCGCCGAGCAGGAAGCGGAATGTATTGCGGAAGCGGCGGTATAAGTCTGACGTATTCTTCAAAAGACTTTCACCGATTTTGACGTCCTGAGAATAATCCGACGTAATCGTCCACAGGCGCAAGATATCTGCGCCATAGGTTTTCAGGATCTCATGCGGATCGACGACATTGCCGAGCGATTTCGACATCTTGTAGCCTTTTTCATCCAGCACGAAGCCATGTGTCAGGACGGATTTATAGGGCGCATGGCCGCGCGTACCGCAAGATTCCAGAAGGGAAGAGTGGAACCAGCCGCGGTGCTGGTCGGAGCCTTCGAGGTAGAGATCAGCGGGTGAATGAAGATCATCGCGCGCTTCACAAACGAAAGCATGGGTACAGCCGGATTCAAACCAGACATCGACGACGTCGAAAACCTGGTCGTAATCATCGGCGTTATATTTATTGCCAAGGAAATCGGAGGCCGGACGCGCATACCAAGCGTCGGAACCTTCAGCTTCGAAAATATCGCCGATGCATTTCAGCACAGCTTCGTCTTTTAAAACGCTGCCGTCTTTTTTTGAAACGAAGAGCGCAATCGGTACGCCCCAGGCGCGCTGGCGAGAAATACACCAGTCGGGACGATTGGCAATCATGGCCGTGATACGGTTTTCACCGGCCGCGGGATACCATTTTGTATCCTTGATGCCTTGCAGGGATTTCTCGCGCAAGGTTGCGCCATCGGATTTCTCATCCATGGCGATAAACCATTGCGGCGTCGTGCGGAAAATCAGTGGGGCTTTTGACCGCCAGCTATGCGGGTATTCATGTTTAAGCGAACCTTTGTGTAAAAGATTCTTGGCTGCATCCAGTGCTTTCAAAATAGCGAAATTAACATCGCCCATTTCGCCCTTGTCGTTATAGATCGACAGGCCGGCGAAATTCGGAACATGATCGCGCATTTTTCCGTCATCGGTGACATTGTCCGGAATATCACGTCCGCCGAAATGTTTGACGTAGAGGAAATAGTCGTCCTCGCCGTGGCTCGGCGCGATATGGACGAAACCTGTTCCGGCATCATCGGTGACGAAATCACCTTCCAAAATCGGCACATCGTAATCATATTCATAGCCGCGCAGCGGGTGGGCGAGAACAGTACCTTCAAGTGCGGAGCCTTTGAAAATTTCGCTTTGTGCATAATCTGATACTTTTGCAGCTTTCATGACATCGGCGGCCAGCTTCGTTGCCAGAATGATTTTATCGCCTGCGGAGGCACGGGAGCCTTCTTCGGTCGCATTTATTGTATAGACCGCATATTCGATATCGGCTCCGAAAGCGACAGCGCGATTTGATGGCATGGTCCAAGGCGTTGTCGTCCAGATAACGACAGATGCGCCTTCGGCTTGCTTGTGCTTTGTCGAGACGACGGGAAACTTTACCCAGATAGTGATGGATTTATGTTCCTTGTATTCGACTTCGGCTTCGGCGAGGGCGGTTTTTTCAACCACCGACCACATGACAGGTTTCACGCCTTTATAGAGAAGGCCGTTCAGAAGGAATTTATGAATCTCGCGTGCGATATCGGCTTCCGATTTCTTATGCAGCGTCATGTAAGGATTGGCCCAGTCGGCTAGAACGCCGAAACGCTGGAAATCATCTGACTGGATATCTGCCCATTCCTGTGCGAATTCGCGGCATTCCTGACGGAATTGCAAAATCGGCACGTCGTCCTTGTTCAACCCTTTTTCGCGATATCGTTCTTCGATCTTCCATTCGATCGGCAGGCCGTGGCAATCCCATCCCGGCACAAGCGGCGCATCGAAACCCGCCATTTGCTTGGAACGGTTGACGATGTCTTTAAGCGATTTGGTAAAGGCATGTCCGACATGGGCGCGGCCATTGGCGTAAGGAGGGCCCCAGTGCAAAATCCATTTTTCGCGGCCTTTGGAGGCGGCGCGGATCTTTGCATAAAGATCCATGTCCTGCCAGCGTTTGAGAATGGCCGGTTCCTTCTGGGGCAGTTCGCCGCGCATCGGGAAATCGGTTTTCGGCAAAAAGACGGTGTCTTTGTAAAGGTCGGCAGTATTGGCTTCGGTCATATCAATTCTTCTACGGGAAACGGGACCATACTATGGCAACAAAAAGCCTTAAAAATCAAGCCTTAGAGAGAATATTCCGCGCCATTTCGCAGTCTTTGGCCATCTGGATTTTCAAAGCATCAAGACTGTCGAATTTGGCTTCGTCGCGCAATTTTTCAACCGGGCGCACGCGAAGCGTTTTACCGTAAAGATCGCCGTCGAAATCAAAGATAAAAGTTTCGGCCAGCGCCACTTTGGCTTCGAACATCGGGCGTATACCGATATTGCTCGCGGCCATGCGCCATGTCGTTTCGCCTTCGATTTGGACGAGGCTTGCATAAATGCCGTAAGCGGGGTGAATGGTTTCACCGAGCGGCATATTCGCGGTCGGATAGCCAAGTTCGCGCCCGCGCTGGTCGCCTTTTTCGACTTTGGCCTGTATTTCCCAATTCCAGCCTAAAAGTGCATTTGCTTCGCGGATATTTCCGGCCTGGAGCAGCCCGCGAACGCGGGTGGCAGAGTACACGGCATGAGAGGCATCTTTGACAAGGCCGAGCGTGGTGCAGTGAAAACCCGCTTCTTGCAGGCTTTCGATAGAGCCGGAACGGCTGCGGCCAAAATGGAAATCGGCACCGATGACGATTTCATCGAGGCCGAGCTTGCCTCTCAAGATTTTCCGGATGAAGTCATCCACAGTGAGATGCGCGGTTTCCCAGTCGAAGTCGAGGACGAAGACGATATCGGCACGGGAATTTTCCAGCCTTTGAAGCTTGACTGGGAGAGGTGTTATGCGAAACGGCGCATCGTCGGGGCGAAACAGGCGGCGCGGATGCGGCTCGAATGTCAAAACGGCAAAAGGCTTTCCGGCATCCAAGGCGCGCTTGCGGGTAATTTCCAGCAATGCCATATGACCGCGATGCAGCCCGTCGAAATTACCAATAGCGGTGACAGCAGCTTTGGCTTCATCAGGGACGGATTGGGAAAGGAAATAGGTTTTCATCTTTCCCCTCTTAACGGAAATTTGAGGTCACTGCTAGGGTGCCGATGGAAGAAGTGAATATATTATGTTTTTCAATAACTTAACATGGTCTCCTACTTCGTTCTCATTTTTTTCAGATTTTATCTATCCTTCCGTCATCGCGAGCGAGTGATAACGAGCCGAGGGATCTCATCTTCTTTAAGAAAGGTGAGATTTCTCCACTCGCCTTTGGCTCGGTCGAAATGACATGAAATTAACTTTTATATAGTTTGAACGTCGCGTTTTTTAGATAGGTTAGCTTTTTGCCGCAGGGCCGCAGAGACCGCAGAGTTTATTAGAGGTTAGTTTGCAAGCTTCCTGAATTTTAACGGGGGCGAAGGCATGCGAGGAGTGGGGCTTGATGGTGTAGGTCCCCTCTGGCTTTCCTTGGGGATGGCCGAAAAACGGCGTGCTTTTTCATGATAAAAGCTGACTCTGACAGGATAGGACTATCTTCCTTTCATGTCAATATATTTGGCAATGGCTGCTTATAAAAAATCCCCGCTTTAACGGGGATTTTCTAAATTCGAATTACTTCTTACAGCCAGGATAATCTTTTCCGTTTACGCGGGACCAGTATTGGGTCTTGCCGAGAAGCGGAATGCCGACATAGCCGCGCAAGTAAAGTTTATTAGCATCGATAACGGAGACGGTTGCGTTATAGACATCGCCTTCATCCGCTTTATAGATTTTGCCGGACTCCCAGACTTTTACATTCTTGGGATTTTGCTTGAAACCCCAGAGGATTGGCAGGCCGCACATTGGAGTATTGCGCTTGGCTTCATTCGGGTTCTTGGCATCGGTTTGCATGCCGCCCTCAATGATCCAGTGAATGTTGCCGCATAGACCTTGCGGACATTTCTGGATTTCAATGACAGAGCGTTTGTTTTCGGTCAGCCATAAACCTGTCGGGTCGGTTGCTTCCTGAGCGAGAGCATAGGAGGCAGAGAATAGGGTAAGTAAAACAGTGAGCAGAATTTTCATGATAGCTCCTTTAAATAGTGTCATGTCGACCGAAGCGGAGACATCTTATCTTGGTTGCTATAGGTGAGATCCCTCGGCTACGCTCGGGATGACAAAGATAACAACTCAGATCTCTTTATTATCGGACATTTTCTTCTTTGGAACAATCGCTGAAACGTTTTGCGGTGCAACGGAAGGGTTGTTCAGGCGTGACGCAACGCCGGTATTGCCATCCAGAAGATTGGTTTTTTCACGGATTTTTTCCAAAAGGGACGTGATCGTATCGCCGTCCATGTTTTCAAAGCGTTTTTCGATGGTTTTAGCCAGTTGCTCGGTGGACTGGTCTTCGACATGCGGCGGTAGCGGGTCGAGGCCGAGCGAGTTGACGATACGGCCAAAAGAATTCTGGCCTTCGGCATAAGCGAGTTGGAGGCGCGTGCGGGTGAGAAGGGAATCCATCCGCGCGGCGAGAAGCTCACCGTCTTGTACGATATTTTTATCTTTCGCGTTTTCTCTACGCGTTTGCGCATAGTCTTCAATGCGGCGATTGACGCCTGCCATGCTTTTCAAAAGATCGTAACGGTCCTGCGCCAATTGATAGCGCGTATAGGCGATATTGGTTTGTGTCAGAACAGCGGCGGTCATCGCCATGCGTTTCATATCGGCAGATGCGTCCAGATTTTTCGACTGGTTGTAGCGCTGCGGGAAAGAGAAGATTTTCATGACGTTTTGTGTCAGGCCGACAGAGGCGTTCATCCAGCTTTCATCGTCGAGGAAAGAATTGTCGTCATAATTATAGGCAAGAATGCCGCCGACGCCGGGGAACGTTTCTAAAACCGTCTTGTGAATATCTCGGGTGGCGACACGTTTTAAAAGCGTGTGTTCACGCATTTCAGGGCGGATCATCAGCGCCAGAACTTCGAGGTCTTTGACGTCGGATTTCAGCGATGGAATAGCATCTTTCGACATCATACTGGATTCATTGTCCGCCAGACGGAATTTCGCCGATGGCGGCAGGCCCATCAGGGCAGCCAGTTCCGCATGAGCGGTCGCGAGGCGGTCACGTTCCGCCATCAAATCCTCCATCGTGTCATAGATGCGTTTTTGTAATTTCAATAGATGTTCGACATCATGGCTGGATTTCTTGTTCTCGGCATCTTCAAGCTGTTTGGCGAGTTTTTTGGAATCCGCCATCATGGAATTCATGTGATCGTCGAGAAGCTGGGCGGAGGCGGCGCGCCAATAGGCTTCGCGAATATCCTGCGCGATATTCTGTACGACTTTGCGGCGGCGCTCGGTCACGGCGCGTGCTTTGTCGGAGGCGCCCTTGGTATTGATAAAGCCGATCCCCGCATCAAGCGTGTTCCAGCTCAGCGCCAGATTAGCGGTTCTTGTATATTGATCTTCGAATTGCGTCGGCTCGAGCGACTGCGCGCCGGTCGCTTTGGAGCGTCCGCTGATATATTGCTCGTCATTGCGACCATTGGCGTAGACGCCGGCGGTCACGTTTGGCAAAAGGTTGAGCGCTTTGAGATCGATATCGCCCTTGGCGACCATTTCATTCATCACGGCGTCGCGTTTCTCGATATTATACTTAATGCCGCGCGCCATGGCGTCGTACAGGCCAATTTCGCTTTTCAGCTTTTCCTGACCACCGTAAAGACGCTCCAGATCTTTATTAACGTTTTCCGCCTGTTCGTTGACATCCACCGGTTTGCTGCCCATTGAGCAGCCGAGCAGGGACGTCGAAAGCACAGTTGCGGTCAGCAAGAGGACAAAAGGATGTTTCACAATGAATCCGGAAATACAAAAAGTGGGGAACGAATCGGGGGTAACTCTGTGGATAAGTTTGCCAAAGCTTTGACTCCATGTCAAAGCGGTATTTGCGGTATTAAATTCTTAATAAAAAGTAAATACAAAATAACCGATTTCGCTACTATCTAAGTATAGATTATGATAGGTTAAGTATAACAAAGGAGGCCAACATGATTAGATTACCAAGAAAGTTCAACAAGCAGACTTTTAGTAACATATTCAAAAGCTGCGATTTAACTCGATTGTTTTACAGCAGGACTGCTTATGGCCGGAAATTGGCCTTTCAAATGAGGCCTGCCGTCGCAAACAATTAAACGAGTTAATTACTTGGATATTAAGTAATAATCAGATGGTCCGGACCAGAAATGGCCCGGATTTTTGTTTTATTACTCTGTAATTACTTGCAAATATTTTTGAATTAAATCTCTTTCAGTCATTTCCACAGACATGAAATCCGGATTACTTCGTAGGGCAGCGTCAAGGCGCTTCAGATACTCATCTTGAGAGATCAGAGTTTGCCCGAATTGCTCCAGATGCGGATTGGGGAGCTGGGCATCCAGAAGCGTAAAGCCGGTCGCCTTCAATCTGGCGCAAAGATGGACGAGGGCAGTTTTGCTGGCATCGGTCGCCCGCGAGAACATGCTCTCGCCGCAAAACGCCGAGCCGATCTGAAGTCCATATAATCCGCCGGCGAGTTTTTCATCTTTCCATGCTTCGACGCTATGGGCGTGCCCCATTTTGTGAAGTTCTATAAAACAGTCGCGGATAGGTTTGTTGATCCATGTCTCGTCGCGGCCCTGTTTGGTTTCGCCGCAGGCGGTAATAACGTCTTTGAAGGCCGTATTGATGCGTATGTCGAATTCGTTTTTGAGAATGACTTTTCGCAAGGATTTTGAAACATGCAGATTTTGAAAAGGCAGAAGCGACCTTTGCCGTGCTTCGAAGATTTCAAAACTGTCATCATCGCCGCGCTCGGCCATGGGGAAGCCGCCTTGCGCGTAAATTTCCAAAGCCATTTCGGGGGTGAGATGAATGAAGGGCATAGAAACTTTTTACCACAGAAACAAACAAGTTTGCATCCCGGACTTGATCCGGGATCCAGGAGATGACGCATCTGGATCCCTGCTTTCGCAGGGATGCAAAGTCTAGTATGGGAAAATCAAGCCGCTTCTTTGTTTTCGGCTTCGGCCTTGGCGGCGAGTTTTTTCTCGAGCCAGTGAATATTATATTCACCGGAGAGAAACTCTTCCTGCTGCAAAATCCACAAATGGAGCGGCAATGTCGTTTTAATGCCATCGACGACCGTTTCCTGAATGGCGCGGCGCAGGCGTGAAATACATTCCTCGCGCGTTCTGCCATGAACGATCAACTTGCCGACCATAGAGTCATAGTAAGGCGGGATGCGGTAGCCGTTATAGACAGCGGAGTCGAAACGCACGCCAAGGCCGCCAGCGGCATGGAACTGGGTGATTGTGCCGGGGGATGGAATAAACGTTGCCGGATCTTCGGCATTGATCCGCACTTCCATCGCATGACCGCGGAAACGGATATTCTCAGGGATCGTCAATTCTTCACCGGCAGCCACACGGATTTGCTCGGCGATCAAATCGACGCCGGTAATCATCTCCGTCACCGGATGCTCGACCTGAATGCGTGTGTTCATTTCCATGAAATAGAAATGACCTTTTTCCCAGAGAAACTCGATCGTGCCCGCGCCGACATATCCCATATCCCTGATCATCTTGGCGGCAAGTTGACCGATTTCCTGACGTTGTTCTTCGGACAAAGCAGGGGATGGCGCTTCCTCGATTACTTTCTGGTGGCGGCGCTGGGTCGAGCAATCGCGCTCGCCCAAATGAACGGCGTTGCCATGCTTGTCGCCAAAGATTTGCACTTCGATATGGCGCGGTTTTTCGAGATATTTTTCGACATAGACCGTATCGTCGCCGAAATTCGCTTTGGCTTCGGTGCGCGCTGTTCTGTATTGTTCGCTGAAATCTTTCGCCTCGTGAACGACTTTCATGCCGCGCCCGCCGCCGCCGGAAGCGGCCTTAATGATCACCGGATAGCCCATCTCGGTGGCAAGTTTTTCGCCTTCTTCGGCGCTTTCAACTGCACCAGGGGAACCGGGAATAACAGGCAGGCCGAGGCGCTGCGCTGTTTGCTTGGCAGATACTTTATCACCCATCAAATCGATATGCTCGGGCTTGGGGCCGATAAAAGTCAGGCCGTGTTCTTCGATGATACGGCCGAAAGCTGCGTTTTCGGACAAAAAGCCGTAACCGGGGTGAATCGCGTCAGCGCCCGTCAAAAGAGCTGCGGAAATAATCGCCGGAATATTGAGATAGGAATCCTTGGAGGCCGGAGGGCCGATACAGACGCTTTCATCGGCAAGGCGCACGGCCATGGCGGTCGCATCGGCAGTCGAGTGAACGACAACGGTCTGGATTCCCATTTCTTTGCAGGCGCGGTGAATGCGAAGCGCGATCTCACCCCGATTGGCAATCAAAACTTTTTTAAACATCTAATAGTTCCTTTTTAAACAATGTATCGCCTTCCGGTCTTATACCGGAAGGGTCACGAATATTCTTAACTTCAATCCAGCCCTGCTTTTTATAAAGCGCATCGGCCGTATGCGTAAAAAGATAGAGCCGCGGTATTTTGAGTTCAGTCTTTGCAAAATTTTCTACATGGGCGATTAATTTCACTGCAAGGCCTTTGCCCCTGTATTCAGGATGAATATAAAGGGAAGCAAGCCATGGTGAAAGGTCATTATGATCGGGATGATCATTATCTTTCAGGCTTATCATGCCTGCGGGACGATCATTAACGATTATCACCCATGTAAGGGGAAGTTTATCACTTTGCGACACTGTGCTTCGATAACGAACTAAATTTTGTTCAAGTGTGCGGCCAGCAATCTGGCTTCCCCATTCACCAAAAGACCACGCGGCGCAGACATCGGCGAATTCTGATTTTTCTGACAATTCAACAATGGAAAAGCTTGGTAACATATCAGCCTTGTGTTCGTGCAGGAAAACTGGGAAATCTTACAGTCCCTGCCTGCACATCGCGACGAAGTTCTTTTAAAACTTCCGAAACGGCTGAGTTATTAATGATGCCAAGGTCGATATTTGAAGGCATATTATTTTTCGTTTGATATTCCAGCTCAATAAAGCCCCAGACTTTTTTTCGAAGATGCTCAAACAAAGTCGGTCTTCTTAATCCTCTATTCATCATAATATTGAATCTATGAGTGATGTTTGAAGCATGTTCAGAATAAGGCAGGCTGATGTCACCGCATCTGGAGTAACGGCGAAATAATATTTTTAATGTCTCGCGGTTTTTACCGCTGATCTCCTCAATCTCTTGTTGAGTAAGATTTTGTATATCATCGCTACTCCCGAAAGGTGTTTCGGGATGGAGGATGTTTTCTCCTGTAGAATTTTGCCCTACATCAAGCATTTTTGAAATTACTCAATAATGACCAGTACTTCGCCGAATTCGACCGGAGAAGCGTTTTCAACAATAATGTCTTTGACGACGCCGCCTTTGGCAGCCTTGATCGGGTTCATCACTTTCATCGCTTCGATGATAAGAAGTGTGTCGCCGACTTTGACGGTCGCGCCTTTGGAAATGAATGGCGGCGAGTTCGGGTCGGATTGAAGATAGGCTGTGCCGACCATCGGCGATTTGACCGCGCCCGGGTGGTTCTCGGCAATAACAGGCGGCAGGGATGTATTGGCAGCCTGCGGCACAGTCGGATCGGACGGCATGATTTGGGAGACAGGCGCCGCGTGGTGATGGCTAACAGGGCCACCTTTATTTACGCGAATCATTTTCTCGCCGTCGGCGACTTCAATTTCTGTAAGGCCGGTTTCTTCCAGCAGCTTGGAAAGCTGGCGAATGGCATCTGCATCAATCTTCATACTAAATCCTTATGTAAACTATCTGCCTTTGGCAGAACACCTGATTAATGAAATTGGCAAGAAAAGTCAAAATGAAGAGAAGCCGTGATAGCAGGAATTCACCGTTTTATTATTAATTATGGTTAATAATACCGGCCAGCGCATTGATTGCCATCTCATATCCCTTGACGCCATGACCGACGAAATGGAATTTGGCGACGCTCTCGACATAGGAATGATGGCGAAATGCTTCGCGTTCCTTGGGATTGGAGAGATGGACCTCGACAATCGGGCATTTAAGAAGTTTGAGCGCATCGTGAATGGCAAGTGATGTATGCGTATAGGCTGCGGCGTTGATGATAACGCCATCTGCGCTATCGAGCGCTTCTTGAATCCATGTCACCAATTCACCTTCGTGATTAGATTGGCGAAAATCGATCTCAAGCTGGTGCTGGGAGGCGGCTTTTTCGCATAGATCCTGAATATCCTGCAATGTCTGCGTGCCGTAAATTTCAGGCTCGCGGCGACCCAGCATATTTAGATTAGGACCATTCAGAATAAGAATTAATGGCATCCGCAACCACTTCCGCAGCCGCCGCCACCATGATCTTGCTCGTCTTCTTCGAAGCTTAGAATTTTATATGTCTCGAGTGATTTTTCCAGCTGGCGCGGATTTTCGAACCGCACTGCGTAAATGCCGGCATCCAGTGCGCCTTGAACATTAGATGCTTTGTCATCGATAAAAAGCGTTTCGCGCGGATTGAGTACAAACTGGTTTAACAGATGAAGAAAGATTTTCGGATCGGGTTTGGCAAGACCGATACTGCCAGATACGACGACGCCATCGAATAAGCGCAAAAACGGATATTCCTGTTTTAACGACTGGAAACCTTCCGTCGACATATTGGTGATGGCATAGACAGGAAAACCGCGATCTTTAAGTTCCATTAAAAGATCGACGGAGCCATGGATTGGTCCCTCTAACCCGTCGATCAATACGTCGTAAATATCAAAGACGATGTTTTTTATCATAGATTAATGATGTCCGTGATGGGCGGAATGATCCGCTTCTTTTTTAGCGGCGCGGGAAGTGACTTCAAATGTCGTTTTCACTTCACCTGCCTTCAGGAATTTCAAAGTGATAGGACGCGCATCACCAGCCTTTAACGGCTCTTTCAAGCCAAGCAGCATGATGTGGTATCCGCCCGGGGTAAAAGCGACTTCTTCACCAGCTTTAACGGCAACCGCGCCGATCTCGCGCATTTTCATGATACCGTCTGTCTCTGACATTTCATGAATTTCGGTTTCAGTCGCGGCTGGCGTCGCCGCGGAAATAAGCTTGTCGTCTTCTTTGCCGGTATTGTTCAATGTCAGCAAAACAGCGCCGTTTTTCATACCTTCCGAAGTTTCGAAAGCATGGACATGAGATACTTGCATATCTGCAAAAGCAGGAGAGGTAAGGCAGAGGAGAGTAATTGCGAGGAAGAGAGGTTTCATGATGTGCTTTCTATTGATACCTGTTTTATACAGGAATTTTATTGGACCTAAAACAAAATTAAAGCCTACGTGCATCCCGGACTTGATCCGGGATCCAGAAATTAACCATCTAGATCCCTGCTTTCGCAGGGATGCGAAAACTTTCTTTACTATAGAAATCCCCGCTTTCGCGGGGATGACAAACTTAATAATAGACTAAATAAATCAGCCCTTTTTCTTGCGCTCGGCGTCGATCATGGTTTTCATCCCTTCATACGGAATGTAACCACGGATAACCTGATCGCCGATGATAAAAGCCGGGGTGCCGCTGATGGCAAGTTTTTGTGCCAGCGCGGTATTCTTGGCAATCGTGGCTTCGATATCCGGGCTTTTTACATCTGTTTTCAGCTTTTCGACATCAAGGCCTGCCGTTTTGGCGAGGCTTAAAATGCTTTCTTCCGTTTTCGGGCCTTTGAATGTCATGAGCGCGGCGTGAAGCTCGAAATATTTATTCTGCTTCTGGGCCGCCAGAGAGTATTTGGAGGCGAGATGGGACGCTTCGGATAGAATCGGGAAATCGACGAAAACAAAACGCACGTTTTTATCGTTATCGAGGCCTTTTTGAACAGCTTCATACCCTTGTTTGCAATAGCCGCAATTATAGTCGAAGAATTCGACGATGGTGATATCGGCAGATTTCGGCCCGACATCCGGCAGGGTGCCGTTGGCCAGATAGTCCCAGTTTTCTTTCAAGGCCTGAACGGCGGCGTCTTCCTGGGTTTTTTGTTCTTGCTCACGGTAGCCGTTCACAGAATCCATCAATACTTTCGGGTTTTTCATGATGAAATCTTTCATCATGGCTTCAAGCTCGGTTTTCTGCGCGGCGGAGAAATTGCTGTCACCGGCAGCAGGCGCGACTTGGGCAATTGCTTCGCTTTTTTTTGCCTGAATATCCAGTACAAAAGGAGAGGCGGCGGCGGCGAGAGCGACGATGGCACCAATGCTTGCGATTTTAATTTTAGAATTCACTGATTTCTCCTTTTATGTGACAGCGATTTATTCAAATCCATTCTAGTAGGTAATTTATAGTCCGTCTACAGAGGCCACGACATCCTGTGCCCTTAAGTATTCTGGTGAATTCTTCGGCAGCTGCGCCATAGCGGATTTCGCCATGGAGACCGCCTGAGATTTCCGTCCCTGCATCAAAGCCTCTTCCGCCAGATAGACGCGGGCGCGGACCTCGTCGCCTTTCTTGCCGTAAGCAGTTGCCAGAAGACGCTTTACGCGTGATGTGCGCGGCTCGTCCAACTGGGCCCGTTTTAACTGCTCAATCGCTTTATCCAGCATAGGCGGAGATTTTCCGGCGCTATCTATCAAAGACTGTGCATAGGCTATTCGGATCAAACCGGCAGAAGGTTTCGCCGCCAATGCTTTTTCGTAAGGAGAAAGAGATTCTTTTGCCTTGCCGAATTCATACAGCATTTGACCCTTTAATTCGAGAAAGTAGGGATTGTTCGGTTCCCTGGCTAAAAGCTGGTCGGTCAGAGTTAACGCTTCGTTAAGATGGCTCATGCGGTACGCGGCGATGGCGCGGGCATAAAGCGAGGGAATGCCGTTATCGGCGCTTTTATAATTATACGTTACCTGTTGCGGCGTTACGAACCCCATCAGCTTGGCCTTGGTACGCTGATACTGATCGTTCCATGCGGCGGGCAGGGGTTTTTTATCGAGCGGAGAAGATTCCACCTTGGATTTCAGAATATCGATCCGATCGCGCGATAAAGGGTGGCTGCGCATAAATTGCGATTGTTGCGAGGTGGGTAATAATTCTTCGGATGAGAGTTTATTCAAGAATGTGACGATGCCTGTCGGATTAATTTGTGCGCCTTCCATAAAACGAAGTCCTGCCTGATCGGCGCTCGATTCCTGAATGCGGCTAAACGCCATAAAACTCGACATCGCCTGACTTTGGCCGATGGCGGCCCCGGCAGCGGCAGCTCCGCCATCCCCGCTGGCCAGCGCCGCGCCAAGGCCAAGCAGTGTTGCGACAATTGCCTCATAGGACGCGGTTTCCATGACATCGCGGGTGCGGGTCAAGTGACCACCGGCGATGTGGCCAAGTTCGTGCGCGATAACGGCGACAACCTCACCCGGGTCGGTCGTCTTCATGATCAGGCCCGTATGAATGAAGACATTCGCGCCGCCCGCAACAAAAGCGTTTACATCAGGGCTTTGGACAAGGATGATATTGACCTGCTCTGGTGACATGCCGGCGGCTTTGACGACATCTTTTGTCCATTCTTTCAGGTAGGTTTCGATCTCTTCATCGCGGATCAGGTTCATAGGCGCGCGCTGCGCATAAGCGGGAGACGGAAAACCCGATAAAAAGATGGAAAAAATCAAAACAGCGGAAAAAACATCGCGGAAATACTTATAAAAATATTGGGGGAGGCGCATTTTAATATTCCTTTACCGGTATTAAATGTATATCTGAACTCGGCAAACAAGGGAAGAACGCTAAAGAAATGCCAAACCTGCTGCATATATTCATGACCGAATGGCTGGATCTTTTATGGATTCCGGTGGCGCTTGCAATTGTACATAAAGGACAACGTCTTAAATCGGTGTTTTTTGTTATTACCTGTGTCGCCTGCCTCCGCTTGCAAATCGGGATCATGGCGTCGACAGGTTATAATTTCGGTTTTACCGGCTGGTTTGAAATGTCGTCCTTTCGCCGTGGCATGATCGTCTATGCGATCTTTATCGCGATCTTTCTTCTGTTGTCGCATTTATCTCCCTATACCAAGGGGCCGATTTATCTTGCGGCCTGTCTAAGTATTTTCTTTATGGCTTTTATCATTTCCTCCCTGCTAATGATCGTATGACATGACCAAGGGCAAAAAACCAAATAGCAGCGGCAGCAACAGAAAAACCGGGCGCGAGCTGACCCAGAAGGTCAAGCATGCCAAGACGCGTAAGAATTCATCCAACCAGTGGCTCGAGCGCCATATTAACGATCCCTATGTGCAAAAAGCCAACCGCGAAGGCTATCGGTCCCGCGCGGCTTATAAGCTTAAAGAAATCGACGAGAAATACGGCTTGATCAAAGCCGGTATGAATGTCGTCGATCTGGGCGCAGCCCCGGGTGGATGGTGCCAGGTCGCGAAAGAAAAAAAATGTGCGAAGGTCGTGGCGATCGATCTGTTGGAGATCGAACCGATCGAGGGCGTGATTTTTATGCAGCTCGATTTTATGGATGATGAAGCGCCTGATAAATTGAAAGCGGCTTTGGATGGCCAAGCCGACCTTGTGATGTCGGATATCGCGCCCAACACAATCGGCCATGCACAAACGGACCATTTACGCATCATGTCGCTGGTCGAAGCCGCATATGAATTCGCCACGGAAGTATTGAAACCGGACGGCGCGTTCGTCGCCAAGGTTTTTCAAGGCGGAACCGAGAGCACGCTTCTCAACCGCATGAAAAAAGATTTTAAATCGGTGAAACATGTGAAGCCGCCCGCGAGCCGCAAAGAGTCTTCCGAAGGTTTCGTTGTCGCGCAGGGGTTTAAGGGGCTTTAGGCGAGGGTGGCAATTTTCGCAAATGATCCAGACCTTTTTCTTTTAAGAGCCCGCTATCATCTGCAATGGTGAGGGCTACCGGGCCCGAATTTTCAATAGCTTTTTCGGCGCTCCAGATTTCATCACGCCTAATGATTTTTCGGCTGCCATCTTCGTACTCTTCGGGTTTTATATTATTAATATCAACTTTCATTCCCGGAAAATCCTGTGATTCGCCAATCAGGATTTTTTCGCCACAGGCTTTTTCGGCTGCATCCCTAATTTTTATCAGCGTGCTTTCAGTAATGTCTTTCTTTGTACGACTTTTACCAAAACCGTCGAAGATGAGATTGCCGTCGATGTCGCGCCTGAACCATGTGTGGGCGATAATTTTTCCATTTGGGTCATAAATAGCGTAATAAGTAGAGGTTCTTTCAAGCCATGACTCCATAATTGGGGCTTCCCATTCACCTCCCAGATATTCACAGTTTCCAGTCAGGCGCCCGACAAGGAAGTAACGTTCATCGTCATATTTAACTCTGGCGAATTTAAAATCAGGTTTATCAAAAGCCTCTCCTGCGATTTCAAGTTCTGGTAGAAAGCGTGCGCGGTCGATGAGTGTTTTGCCGTTCAATGCCTTAATGCAACGATTTTTAAATTCACGTGTGCGGATAAGGTCCTTTGCAACTTTCAGGGCGCGGAATTTTTCCAGTTGTTCGTCGCTGAGTAGAGAATTTACTTCTGCAATATCCTCGTAAAGATAGGAGTCATTTCTCTGAATATAGGTGTCACCCTTGGCATTGCTGGGAATTTCGGGCAAGAACTGGGCAGAATAAAAATAGAAAAGATAGCCCGGCTGACCTGTCAATAAGGCTTTACCCCAGCCTTGGTAATCAAGGTCATGAAATTTGAATCTTTCAACGTTTGTCAGAAGCTTTAGGCATAATGACTGTGATTGTGGGTCATAGGATGCATGGGTCTTCATAAACGATATAAAATCATCATAATCAGGATAAAGAAGCGTCATCAGCATGGAGGCGCGGTTCAAGTCAGGGATATTTGTGATTTCATAGGCAAAAAAATCTCGGATGGAATGGAAGCTGTCACGATTGACTCTTTCTGGCGCAATGTCGAGCGCCGCTATATCGTCGAGGCCAATCATGTTTGATATGTCGAGATTATATTTCTTCGATAATTCAAGAGAAACTTTAAGGGCGGGGCCTGCTTCATGTAGAGCGAGTGTTGTAAAAAAAGGAACTGACTTTTCCTGTTTCATACGGTTTGCAATCTTATCGATTTTGGATTGCAGAATGGAGCGAGGATAGAAGCTTAGCTCTTGAACCTTAGCAAGAATATATTCGACTGTCTTTGCCTGATTATCAAGAATCAATTTTTCCAGTCGAGCTTCGAGATTGAGAAATTCCCGTGAATCTGGTGTTCTTAGCCAATCATCCAAAGATCCCATGTTGCCGTTTAAAATGGCGTGGGCGTCCAACAACCTTCCCGGAACCGGCATGGCTTTTCCTGTGGCTCTTCGTGTTGCGTGGGAAAAAACTTCGCTATAATCGGATTTGATCTGCGCGGCTTCGTTATAATCGATACGCGTAATCCAGCCTTTATCGTCGAGGCGTGCCGTCAGTTCGCGCAGCAACTCTAGATGGTTGTGAAGCGGTCGCTGTTTTTCATGTTCGACAAAAGCGGCCAGACGGAATATCCCGTTTATTTTCCCGCCCCATCCCTTGCCAGAAACAAAAAGCTGAAGTTTTCGATACTGATCTATTTTCTCAGGGTCGGTTTCTTCCTGGATTCGCTGGGCGATCAGGTGTTTTTGCCTAGGAAGAAAAGCGTGAAGCTTTTCGGATATTTCCTGGCCCCGGGGTGAAATGGATTTCATGGAGAGGTTGTATCAAATCAGGGGCGTAAAAATAAAGATTTTTCGTAAAAAATGTCGCCTGATGCTTTTATGTTTACTTTTAAGTTTCCAGCCCCTATAACTCCACTGCAAATTAACCGATTTCAAAGGGAATTTGCCCAATGCTTCTCCAAGATAAAATCCGCGAAGGTTTAACGTTTGATGACGTGCTGCTCATTCCTGGGGCTTCCAGCGTTCAGCCGACCGATGTCGATACCTCTACCAAACTGACCCGCGAAATTACCCTGAATATTCCTATATTATCAGCTGCCATGGACACGGTCACTGAGGCCGAAATGGCGATTGCCATGGCGCAAAATGGCGGGCTGGGCATCATTCATCGCAATATGACGATCGACGAGCAGGCCGAACAGGTTCGCCGCGTCAAGCGGTTCGAAAGCGGTATGGTGTCGAACCCTATTTCGATCCTGCCGCATTTGCCGCTCAAGGAAGCGCTTGGGATCATGAGTCATTATAATATTTCCGGACTTCCGGTCACCGATAACGAAGGAAGACTTCTTGGCATTTTAACCAATCGCGATGTGCGCTTTGCACAGCATGACGATCAGCCGATCCATGAGCTCATGACCAAGGATAACCTAATCAAGGTTTACAATACGGTTTCAAAAGAGGATGCGAAGAAGCTTCTTCACCAGCATCGTATCGAAAAGCTTCTGATTGTGAATAACGATGAAAAAGTTATAGGCCTGATGACGGTTAAGGATATCGAAAAATCAAAACTTTATCCAAATGCCTGTAAAGACGATAAGGGCCGTTTGCGGGCAGGCGCGGCGGTCGGTACGGGAGATTCCAATTATGAGCGCGCGATGGCGCTGTCGGAAGCCGAGCTGGATGTATTGGTCGTCGATACTGCGCATGGCCATTCGAAAGCCGTTCTGGATGCGGTCGAAAGAATTAGAAAAGCGCGCGGCAACAAGATGCAGATTATCGCCGGTAACATTGCAACGCGCGATGCGGCGAAAGCCTTGATCGATGCCGGGGCGGATGCTGTAAAAGTCGGGATCGGTCCGGGCTCTATTTGCACGACGCGCATCGTCGCCGGTGTCGGCGTACCGCAATTGACCGCAATTATGAACGCGGTGGAAGAATGCCACAAGCAAGGCATTCCGGTAATTGCCGATGGCGGGATTAAATATTCGGGCGATTTTGCCAAGGCGATTGCGGCAGGCGCCGACTGCGCGATGATGGGCGGAATTTTCGCGGGAACCGACGAAGCGCCGGGCGAAGTTATCTTATACCAAGGCCGCTCTTATAAATCCTATCGCGGCATGGGCTCTGTCGGCGCGATGGTCGAAGGCTCTGCCGACCGATACTTCCAGGGCAAAATTCGCGAGAGCAAGAAGCTGGTGCCGGAAGGGATCGAAGGCCGCGTACCGTATAAAGGCGCGATGGGCAACGTGTTGCACCAGATGGTCGGCGGACTGCGCGCAGCGATGGGGTATACGGGCTGTGCAACGATTGCTGAGATGAAGGAAAAGGCTGAATTCATCCGTATGACTTCGGCGGGTTTTCGTGAAAGCCATGTCCATGACGTGACAATCACCTCCGAAGCGCCGAACTACCGTAGCGGCAATTAATATCTTTTTGCTGTGATGCGTCATAAATGGCGGCGGAACCAAACGGCTCCGCCCTTGTTAATCACAAACACATCTTTATCAAAAAGGATATTAACGATGAAAAAATCTATTGCTCTTGCTGCTTTGGCCGTACTCGCTTTATCTCCTGCGCTGGCGCAAGCCAACGAACATGAAACAACCACTCATGAGACGACAACGCACACTAAAACCACAATAGAAGCTAAAGAAGCGACACTTAAAGACGGCACGAAAGTTTCTATTGAAGGTGACCATGTTTTCGTTGTCGGGACGGATGGTGCCAAAACACCGGCACCTGATGCCGAGCATGAATTATCCGATGGGACAAAAGTAAAAACTCATGGCGGCGTCATCGTTAAGTAGGAGCGATGCTCGTTCAAATAATTAAACCCGCCACAGTTGGCGGGTTTTTTTTATTAACCACAGCGGGCACAGCGACCACAGCGTTTTTTTGTAAACCCTCTCCCTCCGGGAGAGGGTAGGGTGAGGGACATGTTTCAACTTGGCGAATGTGAAACGGTATCGCCCCTCATCCAACCTTCTCCCGGAGGGAGAAGGCTCTCTAAGCTGGTTTCTAATTTAGGCCGCCAAAGATGGGTAATCGATATAGCCTTCTTCACCGCCGGCATAGAAGGTTTCCGGATGCGGTTTGTTGAGCGGCGCATTTTTTTGAAAACGCTCTGGCAAGTCAGGATTGGCGATAAAGGCTTTGCCGAATGCCATGGCGTCTGTTTCACCATTCGCCATAGCAGCTTCGGCTGCTTTTTGATCGTAATTCCCGTTTAAGATCAATTTGCCTTTATAGATTTCGCGGAATTTTCCCGATACCCATGGCGCGGGTTTTTCACCGCTACGCAAGCCTTCATGAATGTGAACGAAAGCCAGATCGAAAGCATTCAGCTGCTCGCCCAGATAGGTGAACAGACTTAAAGGATCGCTATCCGAAATGCCGCCATTGGGAACATTCGGGGACAGGCGAATGCCTGTCTTGTCAGCGCCGATAGCGCCGATAACGGCTTCGATGACGTCCAGCGCAAAACGGCAGCGGTTTTCTATTGAGCCGCCATATTCGTCGTCGCGTTTATTGGTGCCGTTTTTCAGGAATTGGTCGATCAGATAGCCGTTCGCGCCGTGAATTTCGACGCCGTCAAATCCTGCCGCTATGGCGCGGGTTGCGGCACTGGCATAATCCTGCACGGTTGCCTTGATCTCCTCAATGCTTAGAGCGCGAGATGGCGCATAAGGTTTCTCACCTTCTTTGACATGGGCAGCGCCTTTAGGCTGAATTTCCGAAGGTCCGACGGTCTGGCCGTCTTCCTGAAAATCCGGATGGCTGAGCGCCCCCATATGCCAAAGCTGAAGGACGATCTTGCCGCCTTTATCATGGACGGCTTTCGTCGTTTTCTTCCAGCCTTCGACATGGGCGTCTTCATAAATCCCGGGCGCGCCATACCAGCCGAAGCCTTGTTTCGAAATGGCAGTCGCTTCGGATACGATCAATCCGGCGCTGGCGCGTTGGCTGTAATATTGCGCCATCAAATCATTGGGAATGCGGCTATCTCCGGCGCGGCTACGCGTCAAAGGGGCCATCACAAAGCGATTCCTGGCTTCAATGGAGCCATAGATAATAGGGTCAAATAAAGTAGGCATGTAATTCTCCCGTCAGATACAAAAATTAGCCACGAAGACACGAAGATACGAAGTTTTTGATTTTCCTTCGTGCCTTCGTGGCAACTAAAATCAGGACTCAAGATAGTTATTTAAGTCTGGAAGTAAAGCTGATACAAACACCGCAATATTTTATCGGTATGTATTCATTATACTCGTGCGCATGATAGAATCTAAAAACCCGCCTCATTAGGGCGGGTTTTTCATGTTTGCAATCTCACTTAACCAGCTATCGAAAGTTTAAGATGCGATCCAATCGATAGAGCGCCATCTAGCTGCTCAGTTTTAATCTGCTTTGGCGTTTCAAAACTTACTTTCAACCTAGCCGTGTCGTCAGACGAAATTGATTTGCACTTTGGCAAATATACATCCCCTTTGTATATATCGGTTTGGCTCCTGTCATAAGATATAAATGGCAATACAACGTTTCTATTATTTGCACGCCAAAAATCTTGTTTGCATACTATGTTTCCGCCTTTAGGCATTTCAACAAGCGTTGTTGTTGAATTATGGTACCGATTTCCTGTAATAGGGTCAGCAAAAAATTCAGCGCTATCGACATGCCGTGTTACATGCCCTGCTTCTGTATTAAGTTCAATTACCTTGCCTGGCTTAACGATTTCAGCGCCGTTCCAATCAATTTGTATGGCTGTAGCAAAGCCCCAAACTGCCCATATCCCAATTCCAACTTTACCTATCACTTTAATCTCCTAAAATAAAATTTCTGAACGAACATTACATGCGCATAAATATTATGTCAACATTTTTAATATTATGACAATATAATAAATAGATAGTGCTAATAAGCAATTGATATCCTATTAGAATGATATGACCCCAGCCGCCCGTATCAAAGCCGTTCTCGAAATTTTCGAGCTTATAGAGAAATCCAAAATCCCGATGGATGGGACGGTGGGCAATTACATGCGCAACCGGAAATACATAGGGTCGAAAGATCGCAACGCGATTGTCGAAAAGGCTTATGCGATTATCCGCCATTGGGCGCGTCTTAGCTGGCATCTTGAAAAAGCGGGTCTTGAGAAATCCCCGCGCAATATCCTGATCGCTTATCTCGCTCTTATAGAGAAAGATGAAAAAACGCCCGAGCATTTCGACGGCTCGAAATACGGACCCGACGCTTTATCTGACACCGAGCTTAAATCATTTGAGGCTTTGCTAAAAACGGATTTGGAAACGGACGATATG
>CAZWGO010000007.1:39044-40726 GCA_964633355.1 uncultured Micavibrio sp. | reverse complement strand
CCCGCCGCAATTTGAAAAATCCTTGCGCAACTATTTCGGCGATGATTTCGTACCCGAGCTTTCTGCGATGATGGATTCGGCGCCGCTTGATTTGCGCGTCAACGTAACGATGGCTGACCGCGCCAAGGTAAAAGCCAAGCTCGCCGACGATAAAGTTGAAATGGATGATCTGCCTTTCTCGCCTTGGGGATTGCGGGCCAAAGGTAAGCCCTTCATTTCGAAAACCCGCGCCTTTGTCAAAGGCTGGATCGATATTCAGGATGAAGGTTCGCAACTGATTGCGCTGGCCTGTAACGCCAAGCCCGGCATGCAGGTCTTGGATTACTGCGCAGGGGCGGCAGGCAAAACACTGGCGCTCGCGAACGCCATGGCGATCAAGGGTCGTATTGTTGCAATGGATACCGAAGCCAAAAGACTGGAAAAGGGCCGCGAGCGTCTGCGCCGCGCCTATGTGACTGATATTATCGAGATCAGACCGTTAAGCGATGAGAAGCACGCCAAATGGTTCAGAAAACAAAAACAGAATTTTGATGTCGTCCTGACGGATGTGCCGTGTTCGGGAACAGGAACATGGCGCCGCAACCCGGATACGCGCTGGAGACAATACGGCCCGACACTCGAAGATCTCTTGGCCGTACAGGCTGAGATCATGGACAAGGTCGTTCACACTGTAAAACCGGGCGGACGTTTAGTCTATGCGACATGTTCGATATTGCCGGAAGAAAACGAACAGCAGGTCGAGAAGTTTTTGGAGCGCCATCCCGATTTCAAACTATTGCCTTTGGCTGAAGCCTGGCCGGAAGGCCTGCCTGTGCCATGTGAAGGCAACTATATGCGCCTGACACCCAAGCGTCACAATACGGACGGGTTTTTTACGGCTGTGTTACAAAGAGTACCTGCCGATCAGGGTTGAATTTTGTGCTAATACGGTTAGGTTGGATTAAATAACTTATCGCGGGGAGATGACATGGACAACATAAGCCTGTTGGAACCTAAAATAAAGAATTTGAGCCAGCAGTTGCTCGCTTCCGGCGAAGAGCATCTATTTACAATAGACGCCGCGGTTCAAACCGGTTTGATAGTGCTCATCGTGTGCGGCGCATGGTTTTTTACGCAGTACGGCGCGAAAGCTTTTACCACTTGGCTGCAAAACAGGGAGCGAAAATACGCCCTTCATCTGAACCTTTCGATCAAGGAATTATTTTTCTTTATTACATTGAGTGCAGCTTTATGGTTCGCCATTTTGCTGTTTTCAGTTAACGGCCTTGCATTTTCCGGTTTAAAAATTCTTGCCAGCCTGACAACGGCCTGGGTTTTTATCCGCATCACTTCAAGCACGATTAAAAGTGATTTTTGGGCGAGGATTATCGCCGTTGGGCTCTGGTTGACTGCAGCGCTTAGCATCTTGGGGCTGCTCGGACCTACAACGGAAATGCTCGACAGCAAAGCATTGGTGTTCGGAAAAATCCGTCTTTCCCTGCTGCTGATTATCAAAGCCGTCGTTATATTCGGCTTGTTACTCTGGTGTGTCGGTTTTATATCGAAAATTCTGGAGCGTCTTTTCAATAGGTCTGGTAGCCTGACATCCTCTCAGAAGGTTCTGTTTTCCAAGCTTTCCAATATTCTTCTCTACAGTTTTGCCGTTTTTATTGCTTTGAACACGGCGGGTCTCGATCTGACGG
>CAZWGO010000007.1:0-39034 GCA_964633355.1 uncultured Micavibrio sp. | reverse complement strand
GTATTCGGCGGTGCGCTGGGTCTTGGGATTGGTTTCGGTCTGCAAAAGATATTTTCCAACCTGATTAGCGGCATCATTCTCCTGATGGATAAATCGGTCAAACCGGGGGATGTGATTTCCATCGACGATACTTACGGCTGGGTCAATAAGCTCGGTGCCCGTTATGTCTCGGTCCTGACCCGCGACGGCAAGGAACATTTAATTCCGAATGAAAACCTGATTTCGGAGAAGGTTGAAAACTGGTCATATAGCGACAGCAATATCAGGATTCATATACCGGTCGGCGTTTCTTACAATTCCGACATGCACAAGGTAAGAGAGGTTTTGCTGACAGCAGCCAAAGAAAGCCCGCGTATTTTAAAAGATCATCCTATAGCCTGCCTGATGAAGGATTTTGGCGATAATTCGGTCAATTTCGAACTTCGCGCCTGGATCGGCGATCCCCAGCAAGGTGTGTCAAATATCAAAAGCGAAATCTATTTCCGCATCTGGGATCTGTTCAAAGAAAACGGGATCGAAATCCCGTTTCCGCAGAGAGACGTAAATTTAAAAGTCGATGACGAGCTTCGGAATCTGTTGAAGAAGTCCTAAGCCGCTTTATCGATTTTTACTTTGGCCCGCAACTCTTTCGCTGCGGCGACCATGTTCTCTAAAGCCGCCTTAGTTTCCGGCCAGCCGCGGGTCTTTAAGCCACAATCCGGATTGACCCAGATTTGTTCCGGTTTCAAAACCTTCAGGGCTTTTTCGAGCAGCGTCGTCATTTCCTCGACACTTGGCACGCGCGGGCTATGGATATCGTAAACGCCGGGACCGATCTCGTTCGGATATTTGTATTTAACGAACGCATCGAGAAGCTCCATTTGCGAGCGCGAGGTTTCAATCGAGATGACATCGGCGTCGAGCGCGGCGATGGAATCGATAATATCGTTGAACTCGGCATAACACATATGGGTGTGAATCTGCGTCGTGTCTTCAACGGTTGCCGCCGAAAGTTTGAACGCATCGACCGCCCATTTCAGATAGGCGGCGCGGTCTGATTCACGCAAGGGCAAACCTTCACGAAGGGCCGGTTCGTCGATCTGGATGACGTGAATCCCCGCTTGCTCCAAGTCACGCACTTCGTCGCGGATGGCGAGGGCGATTTGCTTGGCGGTTTGTTCGCGCGGTTGATCGTTGCGGACAAAAGACCAGCAAAGGATCGTGATTGGTCCGGTCAGCATGCCCTTCATCGGCTTCTCTGTCAGGCTTTGCGCGTAGGCAGACCATTGCACGGTCATCGGCTTCGGGCGCGAGACATCGCCGAAGATAATCGGAGGCTTGACGTAGCGCGATCCGTAAGACTGAACCCAGCCGTTCTTCGAGAAAACAAAACCGTCGAGCTGTTCGCCGAAATATTCGACCATGTCGTTGCGCTCGGCTTCGCCGTGAACAGGCACATCGAGACCCGCTTCTTCCTGATACTTCACGACCAGTTCGATCTCGCGCTTCATGTCTTCCGTATAGGCGGCTTCGGACAATTCACCGCGTTTGAAGGCGGCGCGGGCGAGGCGGATTTCCTTCGTCTGCGGGAAAGAGCCGATGGTTGTGGTCGGGAAGGCGGGCAGATTTAACGCTTGCTGCTGCGCTTTAACGCGGACCGGGAAGGCATGGTGGCGTTCCAGCATATCCGGCGTCACGGCATTTAGACGAGTTTTAACCGCATCGTTGTGAATGCGTTTCGATGTCTTACGGCTCTCCGCAATTTTATCGCTTTCCTCTAGTTCTTCCGATGTTGGGCCACGCGCGAGAATCGAAATCTCAGCAAGCTTTTGTTTTGCAAATGCCATCCATGATTTCACTTCAGCGTCGAGCGCCGTTTCTTCATCGAGATCGATGGGCGAGTGAAGGAGGGAACAGCTCCCCGATACCGCAAAGGCATCGCCCAAAACCGCTTTCGCTTTTTCGATTTTGGCGAGCGAAGCAGAGAGATCGTTTTTCCAGACATTGCGGCCATCGACGAGACCGAGCACGAGGCAAATATCTGTTTCTTTCGCCTTGGCAATCGCAGGCTCCAGTTGGTCGGGGGCGCGGACCAGATCGACCCCGAGTGCGGCAATTGGCAGCGAGAAGGCGAGATCGAGATTTTCACGCAATCCTTCAAAGTAAGTGCCCAGATGGATATTCATCTCCGGCGCGGCGTCTTTGATGATTTTATACGCGAGAGTATAGGCTTCCTTGGCTTTCGGATGAATATCGACGCAGAGGCAGGGCTCATCGAGTTGAATCCATGTAATGCCTTGCGCGACGAGTTTCTGGCAAATCTCTCCATAGACTTTGGCGAGAGATTCAGTCAGCTCATAGCGGCAGGTCGTGAAATCTTCTGCTTTTTTAGCAAGGGTTAAAAACGTGATCGGGCCGACCAGAACAGGGTGGGGCTCAAAACCGGCTTCTTGTGCTTCTTTTGCCTCGGCAAAGATTTTATCCGTCGAGAGTTTGAAGCTTTGGCCTTTTTTCAGTTCCGGTACGATATAGTGATAATTGGTGTCAAACCATTTGGTCATTTCACAGGCAATCACGTCCTGACCGTTTTTCTGTGAGCCGCGTGCCATCGAGAAATATAGATCGGGATCGTTTAGATCATAACGCTCCGGAATAACGCCGAGCAGGCATGATGTGTCGAGCATATGATCGTAATAAGAGAAATCATTGACCGGAACATAAGAAATTCCTGCGTCTTTTTGCAATTGCCAGTGGCGCAGGCGAAGCTCTTTGCCGGTGGCGAATAAATCGTCGCGCGAGATGTCACCTTTCCAGTAACTCTCGAGCGCTTTTTTCAATTCGCGTTTCAGGCCGATGCGGGGGAATCCGAGATTGAGGGCTAATACCATTGTTTTTATCTCCTTAATTTTTACTGAAATTTTTGCAGACAGTATTCAAAACGCTGCTTTTGTTTAATGTATAGAAATGGATATGATCGACGCCGTTTTTGGCGAGGTCTTCGACTTGCTCGATGAGTAAATCCTCGGCCAGATTGTCCGAGATATCGCCCGCAAATTTTTCATGCAGGAATTGGGGCACGCTGGCTTGGCATTTACCGGCGAATTCGCAAACCTTTTGAAAATCGCGGATCGGCAAAAGGCCGGGCACAATCGGCGTCGTAATCCCCGCTTTTTGCGTGGCGTCCACAAAGCGGTAATAGAGATCGTTATCGAAGAAAAGTTGGGTGATGGCACGAGCGGCGCCGGCATCGCATTTTTTCTTCAGCGCGATTAAATCGGCCTGCATATCCGGCGCATCGGGGTGTTTTTCCGGATAGGCACCGACACTGATATCGAAGGGATGGCGTTTGAGCAAAGCCTCCACGAAATCGGACGTGAACTGGTAATATTCAGCATCGGGATCGAGCGGCCAGACAAGATTGGTCGGCATGTCTCCGCGCAGCGCAACCAGATGGCGTATACCTTGGTTCCAGAGGAGATCGGTATAATGGTCCAGCTCGTCCTTGGTATGCGAGATATAGGTCAAATGGCTGCCGAAGGGGATGCCGTGGGCCGCTCTTTGCAAATTCTTCAGGGTTTGGAGCGTGGTATCGCGCGAGCCGCCGCCGGTACCGAAAGTCACGGTCATAAATTTCGGTGAAAAACACGAAAGCTCTTCGACGCTGCTTAATAGCTCCTGCGCCGATTTCTCTGATTTCGGAGGGAAAAACTCAAAACTATAGGTAAGATCAGTCATTTAATGTCCTGCTGTTCGGTTAGGGACACCACAGCAGTTCGGTTGAGAGAACCGGGCCGCAGCCGCTTTAGCTTTTTTTACGCGGTGCAAGCTGTCCGTCAAATGCCGCGTTTGTCTCCTTACAGAGCCAACCCTATAATTGTTAGGCAAAGGGGCGGGGCCTGTCAAATAATAAATGCATTTGTAACCGCCGCGCCGAATGTTTAAAAAGAGGCATGAAAACAGCCGCATCCCCTTCCGTTTCCCTCGTTTCTTCCGCCGATCACGACAAGATCCTGATCCTCGATTTCGGGAGCCAAGTGACCCAGCTCATCGCCCGCCGCTTAAGAGAATCCGGTGTTTATTGTGAAATCTGGCCGTATAATCAGGCCGCCGAAGAGCGCGTCGCCGCCTTTGCGCCCAAGGGCATCATTTTATCGGGAAGCCCGTGCAGCGTTTACGCCGAAGGCGCGCCGCACCCGCCAACCTATATCTATGATCTGGGCTTGCCGATTTTCGGCATTTGCTACGGCCAGCAGGTGATGATGCACCAACTCGGCGGCAAGGTCGAAGGCTCCGATGGCCGCGAATTCGGACGCGCCTATATCGATGTGGTGGAGACAAGCGCGATCTCGGAAGGCGTCTGGGCTAAGGGCGCGCATGAACAGGTATGGATGAGCCACGGCGACCGCGTCACTGAAATGGCACCGGGCTTTAAGGTCGTCGCAAAATCCGAAGGCGCGCCTTACGCAATTATTTCCAACGAAGAACGCCGTTTCTGGGCGACGCAATTCCACCCCGAAGTCGTGCATACGCCGCACGGGGCGCAGCTTCTCAAAAACTTCACGCATAATATTTGCGGCTGCAAGGGCGACTGGACAATGGCGGCATTCCGCGAGGAATCGATTGCCAAAATTCGTGCACAAGTCGGCAAGGGCAAAGTCATTTGCGGCCTGTCAGGCGGTGTCGATTCATCGGTGACGGCAGTTCTTCTGCATGAAGCCATCGGCAATCAACTCACCTGTATCTATGTCGATACCGGATTGATGCGCGCAGGCGAAAGCGAACAGGTCGTCAAGATGTTCCGCGATCATTACAATATCCCCCTCATTCACGATCAGGCGCAGGAGCTTTTTCTTGGCGCGTTAGAGGGCGTGTCCGATCCGGAAACAAAACGCAAAACCATCGGCAAACTTTTTATCGATGTATTCGACAAGCGTTCGAAGGAAGTCGGCGGCGCGGAGTTTCTCGCGCAGGGCACGCTCTATCCGGACGTGGTAGAATCCGTCTCCGTTATCGGTGGTCCGTCGCAAACGATTAAGTCCCACCACAATGTCGGCGGTCTGCCCGACTATATGAAATTGCAACTGGTCGAACCGCTGCGCGAACTCTTTAAAGATGAGGTGCGTGCGCTGGGCCGCGAGCTTGGCATGCCGGAAGATTTTATCCGCCGCCATCCTTTCCCGGGCCCGGGACTTGCGATCCGACTGCCGGGCGAAATCACTGGGGAGAAACTCGATATCTTGCGCAAGGCCGATACAATCTATTTAGAGGAAATTCGCAACGCCGGATTATATGACGCGATCTGGCAGGCTTTTGCCGTATTGCTGCCGGTCAAAACCGTCGGCGTCATGGGCGATGAACGCACCTATGAATTCGTCTGCGCTTTGCGCGCCGTCACCTCGACCGACGGTATGACGGCGGATTACTATCACTTCGACCATGAATTCCTAGGCCGCGTCTCGACCCGCATTATCAACGAAGTCCGCGGCATCAACCGCGTTGTGTATGATATTACCTCGAAACCACCGGGGACGATTGAGTGGGAGTGATAAGTAAGCCAGAGTGCTATTATAATGCAGAGGACCTTAATGAAATAGGCAAGGAATACAAAAATGTTTTAGAAGAATGTGATAGGCTTCTTCTGAGATATATAAATTTAAGTTTTAAGAACCCAAAATCTTCTGAATTTGCAAAACATGGATTTGCAAGAAGAGTTAAAACTCTTAAAAAATGCCTAGAAAATATATTCTCTATCTGTCCCGCAGATCGCGTCGATAAATTATCAGGTGATGAATTAACAAATGTGTGTATCAATCTTCAAAGTTTTATTTTTAATATCTTTGGTTGTATTGATAACTTAGCTTGGATATGGGTGAATGAGAAAAACTTTAGTTTTAAGAAGAAGACTGAAGTTAAATTTTCTAATAAAAATATTAAATCGGTTTTATCTAGAGATTTTAGCGAATATCTGGATGGTTTAAAGGATTGGCTAACATATTTAGAAGATTTTCGGCATTCTTTAGCTCATAGAATTCCGCTTTATATTCCTCCCTATGTTTTGGATTTGGAAGATCAAGAGAGATCTAATTTTTTGGAATTAAATAAAAATGAAGCATTAAAAAAACGGAATTATGAAACTTACCATAGGTTGAATAAAGACCAGGAAAATTTAGGTCTTTTTAGGCCTTGGATGAAACACTCCTTTGAAGAAAATAGTAAGCCGGTAGCTTTTCATGTCCAAATGCTTGTAGATGTAAAAACGATCTCAGAAATATCACAAAAATTTTTAAAGGAATTAGAAGATTAAAGTTTTCTTTTAATCTAAACCTTCTTTCTAGGTTAACTTTTCTGATGCGCCGTGGCGATAGCCGATAAATCCGTTTCAGCCTTGATTTTCTTTTCCGCCGCTTCCTTGCGCTCCGAATAGCGGTCGACCAGTATTTCGCTATGCGGGCGAAGTAAAATCGTAAAGCGGACCAGCTCTTCCATCACATCGACGATCCTGTCGTAATAGGCGGATGGCTTCATGCGGCCCTGTTCGTCGAATTCCTCGAAAGCTTTCGCCACGCTCGATTGATTGGGAATGGTGAACATACGCATCCAGCGGCCCAGAAGCCGCAGCGTATTCACGGCATTGAAAGACTGCGAGCCGCCGCTGACCTGCATGACGGCCAGCGTGCGACCCTGTGTCGGGCGAATGCCGCCCATGCTGAGGGGCAGATGGTCGATCTGGTTTTTGATGACCGCGCTGATCGCGCCATGGCGTTCGGGGCTGCACCAGACCTGTCCTTCGGACCAGATGGATAATTCACGCAGCTCCTGAACAGCGGGATGATCGTCGCCTTTCACCTGATCGGGCAGCGGGAGATCGGAGGGATCGAAAATACGCGGCTCGGCCCCGAGAAGTTTCAGGATTCTGGCGGCTTCTTCAGTGGCAAGCCTGGAGAAGGAGCGTTCACGCAGCGATCCGTATAAAAGCAATATGCGCGGAGGGTGGCCGAGCGTGTCGGGGAGGGTTTTGGAGGCAAGATCGCCTAGGTAATCCTTATTCAGAGCAGGCAGATGGTCCCAGTCCGTTAAATTCCGAAGACGGCTCATATTTAGCTTCTCTTGTTTCTTGGCAGCATGGCGAGAACTTCGTCGCGTGCATCGTCGTTATCGATCTCGACATAGATTTTCTGACCGCGGATCGGGCGGCTGATCTTTTCGGAGGTGACGAAAATGCGACCTGCGTAAATCTCCATCTCGGCGCCTTGGTTGTTGCGCGTAATGGAAGAGAGCTTGCGCTGGCCTTCGCGGTTTAGTTCCACGGCAACGCCGTCATCCATTTCCTGCCATGAGGTGATGTTGTCTTCACGAAGCGCAAAGCGAACGACAGGCGTTGTGCGCGGCTCGGGCATCGATGAACAGGCAGTGATGGATAAAATTGAGGCGAGGAGAAGAGAGGCAATGATTTTTTTCATGGAGAAGTGAATAGCGTGAGTCGCCAAAAAGCCAAAACGAAAAACTGTGGCTCGCTCGCCACAGTATGCCGAAAAGCAACGATTCCGTTTTTCGAAAAAGAAATATTGTGTTATTGTCATACTTGCGTTAAATATGACGCCGGTATGAAAACTATCTCATATCGTTCTACCTCATCAGGAAGCCGACCAGAATCTAGGGAAGCTTCCAAACAACCAAAAACATGATTCACAAAAGCCCCGTCAGTCGAAAGATTGGCGGGGTTTTTCGTTGCGTGTTTTGTCTTGAGATTCCTGCTTTCGCAGGAATGACATATAGGGTAAAAATCAGCTATGAAATATATCTCAACGCGCGGCTTTAATGAGCCAAAAACATTCACCGATGTCCTGATGGAAGGCCTTGCGCCCGATGGCGGGCTGTATGTGCCTGAAAGCTTTCCGACACTTGATTTTAAAGCACTAAACGGCGCTTCCTATATAGATGTTGCCGAAGCCGTCATCGCGCCTTTTATCGATTTCCCGCGCGAAGATTTACGCAAGATTTTGCAAGAGACATATGCCGATACGGTGTTCGACAGTCCTCAAGTTGCCCCGCTGAAAAAGCTCGAAGACGGTCTTTATATCATGGAGCTTTTCCATGGTCCGACTTTGGCTTTCAAGGATGTCGCGCTCCAGCTTTTAGGACGCCTCTTTGACTATACATTAGAGAAATCCGGCAAGCGGGTGACGATTCTCGGCGCGACCTCCGGCGATACCGGATCGGCGGCGATTGAAGCCTGTCAGGGCAAAAAAAATATCGAGGTCTTTATCCTCCACCCCTATAACCGGACCTCCGAGATCCAGCGCCGCCAGATGACTTCCGTCATGGCGGATAATATCCACAACATCGCCGTGCAGGGAAATTTCGACGATTGCCAAGGGATCGTGAAGCAGGCTTTCGGTGATAAGGAAATTCATGAAAGGCTGAATTTATCCGCGATCAACTCGATCAACTGGGCGCGGATCATCGGCCAGACCGTTTATTATGTTCATGCCTGTTTAAAGTTGCAGGAAGAGGGGATCGAAAATCCGTCCTTTGCTGTGCCGACCGGAAATTTCGGCAATATCTATGCCGCCTATGTCGCAAAACGGATGGGAGCACCGATTGGCAGGCTGGTCATCGGCTCCAACCGCAACGATATCTTAACCCGTTTCTTCGAAACCGGCGCAATGAGCCGCGAAGAAACGATCCCTTCGCTGTCCCCGAGTATGGATATTCAGGTCTCGAGTAATTTTGAGCGCTTCCTGTTCGAAGTCACGGGCCGCAATGGCTTGGGCATCAAGTCGATGATGGAAGATTTCAAGGAAAAAGGCAGTTTCATCCTGCCGGATGACCAGTTGGAAGCGGCGCGCTCGCAATTTATGTCCTTCCGCTGCCCTGACGGCGAAACCATCGAGACGATTGCCGAAATTTACAAAACCTATGGCGAGATTATCGACCCGCATACGGCGGTCGGGATTAATGCCGCGCTTAAATCAAAAGTCAGGCCGATTGTGGCGCTGGCCTGCGCCCATGCTGCCAAATTTCCTGACGCGGTCGAAAAAGCCACGGGGCAGTATCCGCATTTGCCGGAGAGGCTGGCCGATTTGTCGATGCGGGAAGAGCGAATGGAAATCCTTGCCAATTCCTTTGACGACATTAAGGCTTTCGTTTTCTCGAAGCAGTAGTCCTTGAATAGATTCTGAAAATCACTATCTTGGCGGTATGACGACAAGAACAACCACCTTGGCCAACGGCCTGCGCATTGTAACCGATACTGTCACGACCGTGGAAACGGTGGCGCTGGGTGTGTGGGCATCCGTGGGGACGCGGCATGAGCAAATGTCACAGAACGGCGTCGCCCATATGGTCGAGCATATGCTCTTCAAAGGTACGCCGTCGATGAACGCCCAAAAAATCGCCGAAGTGATTGAAGATGTCGGCGGTAACATGAACGCCTATACCGACCGCGAGATGACAGCCTATTACGTCCATCTCCTGCGCGAACATCTGGATCTGGCGCTCGAAGTTCTGGCCGATATACTGCAAAACTCGACGATGCCGGAAGATGAAGTGGAGCGCGAGCGCGGCGTCATTCTTCAAGAAATTAAAATGTATGCGGACAGCCCCGATCGGCAGGTCTTCGATAATTTTCAGGAAGCCGCCTATCCAAATCAGGCGCTCGGCGCGCCGGGCCTCGGCAAATCCGATATTATTGCTGCCATGCAGCGCGATACGTTATTCGACTATGTGAAAGCGCATTACGCACCGTCCAAGCTGATTATCTCCGCCGCAGGGCCTATCGATCACGATGAATTCGTCGCCAAGGTCGAAAGGCTTTTCTCGAAACTGCCGAACGGGACCAAAGACGATTTTAAATCTGCTCATTATAATCCGGCTTTATCCTTGAACGAAAAATCGACCGAGCAATCGCATATCGTCCTCGGCTTTAAAGGTATCAAGCGTCTTGACGAGCGCTATTCGGCGGTGCGTCTGTTATCGGCCATTCTCGGCGGCGGCATGTCGTCCCGCCTTTTCCAGGAGGTGCGCGAAAAGCGCGGCCTTGTCTATTCGATCTATAGTTTCCATGACGCGTTCTTAGACGACGGCCTTTTTGGTATTTATGCCGGAACCGGCCCTGAGCATCTGGAAGAAATGATGCCGGTTGTGCTCGGCGAGATCAAATCAATGACCGATCGAATAACGGATGCAGAACTTGCACGCGCCAAGGCCCAGATCAAGGCCGGTATGCTTATGGCCCGCGAAAGCATCATGACCAGATGCGACCAGCAGGCGCGGCATATGATTTATTTCAACAAGCCATTCGATGCCTCGACACTGGTTCAGCGTATCGATGCGGTTCAGGCGAAAGATATTACAGAGCTGGCAGGCGAAATTTTTGCCAGCCAGCCGACGCTCGCCGCTATAGGTCCGCTTGGTAATATGATGACCTATGAAAGCATTAAGCAAAAAATCGCGGCTTAAAATCTTCTCCCTTCGGGAGAAGATTTAGATGAGGGGCGGTGCTGGACACGGAGTCAAATTCTGAACTATCGTCCCTCACCCAACCCTCTCCCGAGGGGAGAGAGCTTTAGAGAAATAGGATCATTCCCCAAGTCAGAAAGAAGATCACAAGGCTGAACAATACGGCTGCGCTGCCCATATCCTTGGCTTCCCTGGATAATTCATGATGGTCGAAAGATATCCTGTCGATGGCGCGCTCGATGGCGGTGTTTAAAAGCTCGACGATAAAAACAAACAGAATCGATCCGACGAGCAGGATTTTCTCAACCGCCGTATCGCCAATCCAGAAACCGAGCGGGATAAAAATGAGCGAGAGATAAATCTCGGTGCGAAAAGCTTCTTCGCTTCGTATGGCCGCCTTCACGCCGTCTATCGAAAAGAAGAATGCCTTATAAAGCCTTTTGAATCCCTTATTGCTGGCAGGTCTAGGCATGTCCGGCGCTCCCCGATAATCTGGCCGGATCGATACCATGGCGTGTCATGGCGCGATCCCAGCGATCCGTGATATTCGTATTGAATATCAATTCGTAATCGGCATCAACCACCAGCCATGCGTTATCGAGAATTTCCTGAGACAGTTGTCCTGGGCCCCATCCGGCATAACCCAGAGCGAAAAGAACGCTTCGTGGCGATTGGCCGGTGGCATAGGACTTAAGCGCCTCGATTGTGCCGCTGACGCCGAATTTCTCGTTCACGCGAATGGTTTCGGCGGAATCGTAATCCATTGTATGAAGCAAAAAGCCGCGTGATGTTTCAACCGGTCCACCCATCATAACGGGCTGCTTTGAATCCGCATCCGCCGGAACATCGATTCCGATTTCGGTAAAAAGATCGCCGAGGACCATGCCTGGAAGTTGCTGGTTCAGGATAATTCCCATAGAACCTTCCGCGTTATCGGAGCACATGAAAATCACGGTTTTATGGAAGCGCGGATCGCCCATACCCGGCATAGCGAGCAGTAACTTTCCTTTGAGCGAGGTAGCTTGTTCATCCATTTCGATTGACCTTCTTTCCCTTTTAACTATGTTTACTTAACACACAAAGCAAGGAGCTTTTTACATGCCTGTAAAGGTCGGAGATACGATACCCGAAACGATGATGAAACGCCTTGGAGACGCGGGTGTGGAAGAGATTAACATTGGGGAATATATCGCCGATAAAAAGGTCGTGATTTTCGGCACACCCGGCGCATTTACACCGGCCTGCGCGCAAAAACATCTGCCCGGCTATGTAATGAAAGCCGACCAGATTCGCGAAGAAGGGATTGATGAGATTATTTGTGTCTCCGTTAATGATCCCTTCGTGATGAAACATTGGGGCGAGGTTGCCAATGCGACCGGCAAAGTAACCATGATGCCGGACTGGGATGCGAAATTCGTCGAGGCTTTGGGCCTGACGATGGACGCGTCAGGTGCCGGTCTCGGTAAACGCTCGCAGCGTTTTATGATGATCGTCGATAACGGTGTGGTGCGCGATCTTCAGGTCGAAGAAAAAGGCGGCGATGTTCTTGTTTCCAGCGCCGAATCTTGCGCGCTAAAACTGGCGAATTAGTAAATTCCGCCGGTGCCGGTTCCGGTTGGCGTAATTGCCTGTGGGGCGTTATCCGGATTCGGCTCCAACATTTCAGAGGCCGGCAAAGGTTCATTCACCTGAAGATTTTCCGACGCGGTTGACGATTTGATCGGGCCGTAATCGAGATCGTTATTCGGCTCCGTTCCTGCAATATAGGCTTCCCAGATCGCATTCGGATCGGCAGGGCTTGTCGGGCGACCAGTCGTTGCATTGACCTGCACCATGCGCACGCCGGGCGGAATCCGAAACGGTGTCGGCGGCACGTCTTTCAAAGCGGTTTGAACGAAATCTTTGAAGATCGGGACGGCGACGCTGCCGCCGGTTTCTTTTTCGCCCAAAGATTTCGGCTCGTCGAAGCCGACGAAAACGCCGATGGCAAGATCGGGCGTGAAGCCGATAAACCACGCATCTTTGGAATCATTCGTCGTGCCTGTTTTTCCGGCGAGCGGAATATCAAGCGAGGCCAAAGCTTTACCTGTTCCGCGCTGGACGACGCCTTCCAAAATAGACACCATTTGATACGTCGTGCGCGGATCGCCGATTTGTTCGCGCGTATCGGGAATATCCGGCGTTGTCTGTTCTTCCCAGCGAACAAGCGGGCCGCATCCGGCGCAAGGACGCTTATCGGCATTCTCGACCGTCTCGCCATAACGATCCTGTACACGGTCGATAAAGACTGGCGATATTTTCTTGCCGCCGTTCACGATCATGGCATAACCCGCCGTAAGCTTGAGCAATGTAGTTTCGGTTGAGCCGAGCGCATTGGCCAGATGAGGTTTCATATTATCGTTGACGCCGAAATTCTTCGCATAGTCGACGACGGTTTTGATGCCGATATCCTGCGCGAGGCGGATCGTCATCAAATTGCGCGATTTCTCGACGCCGACGCGAAGGGGGGTCGGGCCATAGGTTTTGCCTGTGTAGTTTTCCGGGTTCCAGACATTGCCCGCAGAGTCGGTAAAAGAGATCGGCGCATCGACGATCAATGAAGACGGCGTAAAGCCTTTATCGAGCGCGGCGAGGTAAATGAACGGTTTGAAAGCGGAGCCCGGCTGACGCTGCGCTTGCGTCGCGCGGTTGAAAGAGCTCTCGGCGAACTTCCACCCGCCTTGCATAGCCAAAACGCGGCCCGAGGCAGGTTCGATGGCAACCAGCGCACCTTCGACGGTGGGTATCTGGCGCAGTCCGTATTTACCTGAATCGATATTCACTTCATCACGGTTTTCAACCGGCGGCTCGACCATGATAATATCACCGGCGCGTAGCGGTTTATTGGCAACCCATTCGATGTCCTTGGTTGTGAGCTGTCCGCGTGTGTCATCGCGCATGCCGATATCGACGCGCCCGCCTTTGGATGAGAGAACCATCGCCAGACGCCAGTTTTCCAGCATGCCCAAGGGGCGCTGCGTATTTGTAAGCGTGGTCGTCCATGTGTTCGATAGCTGATCACGTTGCAGAGGACCGCGCCAGCCATGACGGCGGTCGTATAGCATCAAGCCGTTGCGCAAGGATTTCTCAGCCGCCGCCTGCAAAACCGGATCGACGCTGGTGCGGACGGACAAGCCGCCTTGCTTGACGCCGTCCAGGCCGAATTTGGCAACCAGTTCACGGCGCACTTCTTCGGCATAATAAGGCGCGCTGACGACATCGCTTTCGTTGCGCGGGATCGTAACGAGCGGAGAATTTGTTGCTGTCTTGGCTTCTTCGGCTGTGATAAAGCCTTCGATACGCATGCGCTCGATCACCCAATTACGGCGGGCAAGAGCCGCTTCGTAATTGCGCACCGGATGGTAATCGCTCGGCGCTTTGGGAAGGCCAGCCAGAAAAGCGGCTTCTGCGATGGTGAGTTCATCGAGCGATTTGTTGAAATACTGAATGCCAGCCGCAGCCACGCCATAAGAGCGATAGCCGAGGAAGATCTGGTTGAGATACAGTTCAAGAATGCGGTCTTTGGAAATGGCATTCTCGATGCGGTAAGCAAGGATTGCTTCGCGGATTTTACGCTCGTAGCTGCGCTCATTGGTCAGCAGGAAGTTCTTCACGACTTGCTGGGTAATGGTGGATGCGCCGACCTGACGTCCGCCGCCGGAGCGGTTCTTGAAGTTAGTGACAACGGCACGTGCAACGGCAACGAGATCGACGCCTTTATGCTTGTAGAAGTTCTGGTCTTCGGCGGAGATGAAAGCGTTCTTCACCAGTGGCGGGATTTCCTCAATCGGCAGGAATATGCGCTTCTCTTCGGCAAACTCGGCGAGGAAGCGACCGTCACCGGCATGGACGCGGGATACGACCGGAGGTTTATAGTCTTTGAGCTGTGAGAAATCGGGAAGCGACTGGCCGTATTTGTAGAACACCGCCATCATGACGAGGACTCCGGCGATGGCTCCGAGAAAGCCTAGAGACATAAGGAAAACCAGAAAGCGACCAATGAATTTCATGCATAGTTATATGGCATAAGACAGGCCGCTTATAAAGTGATATGAGGGAAAAGATGAAGAAAATACCTGTTGAAGATATTGTCGCTTTCGCGCCATTTTGTGGAACTTTTCCGATAGATGTCGATCCTGTTTATGCCAATGCGGATCATCCCGAAAACCACTTCGGGCAGATATATCATCCGAATGCCCAAATATGGGGACATCGCGATCTGGTCAAGATCGTGCTATTGGCGGCGAAGAGGTTACACCAAGCATATGGCTGGACGCTTATGATCAAGGATTGTCTCCGTCCTGTCGAGGCGCAAGCGAGAATGATCGACACGCCGATCGTCAAAGCCAACCCGCATTGGATAGAGGAGCCAAGGTTCCTGTCAGGCCCCGGACAAGGCGGGCATCCGCGAGGCATGGCAATCGATCTGGATGTAGAGGGCATCGATTTCGGAACCGCGTTCGATCATTTTGGTCCTGAATCGCACAGGCAATATGAGCTGCCGGAAGCTATCCGGCGTAACCGGGGTATCCTTGAAGATGCGATGGTCAAGGCCGCGAATGACTTCGGCTTGCCGTTGCTACCCTTGCCGCAGGAATGGTGGGATTTCCGCTTTCCGGCAAGCTATACAAACGAGTATGAAGCCTTGAGAGATGACGACTTATTGCCACATCAAAAGATGACGGTTGAGGCACAGAAAATTGAAATGGAGCCTGATCCTCAGATTTTGCAGGCACTCAACCCCTTCATGTCATCTTGAACATCACCAAGATTCTTCGCTTATGTTCAGAATGACAAAGGTACTCGCGTCGTTTTGTTAACTTATGTATTCTTTCGTAAGTCTAATTCATCTACGTCCGAAGTGGTATTTATTAAATATTTCAGACCATTTTTGATGATCAGATTTAAGAGCCATAAATTCTTCTTCACTAATTTCATATATTATACTTCCACCGCCATGGTCTGCACTTGCAGAATCTAGGATGCACTGCCCGTGCTTACGGATCGCGACCCAACCATCACCAAATAGCTCGTTTTCTGTATCAGCTGGCCGAGGACCATATTCAGTCTCAACAGAAGTCTCTTCGCTATATATTATTTTAACCATAGCTTTATTCTCCTATTTTTTAGCGCCTGACTGGTTTCCACTGGGTATGCGCAAATCATACAGATTACGCCGCTTTGGGGTTTAGGAACTCGGCGCGTTCGGTGATCGGGCCTGTTGCACGGCCATGGATGAATTGCTCGACATAGGGATTGCCGGTGCGGTCAAGTTCGGACACCGGCCCGTACCAGATAATGCGGCCTTCATAGATCATCGCGATATAATCGGCGATCTTGCGGGCAGACGCCATGTCATGCGTGATCGAAAGCGCTGTTGCGCCAAGATCTTTGACGCATTTGACGATCAGATCGTTGATGACATCGGCCATAATCGGATCGAGCCCGGTTGTCGGTTCATCGAAGAAGATAATCTCCGGCGCAGTGGCAATCGCGCGCGCGAGCGATACGCGCTTTTGCATCCCGCCCGATAATTCCGCCGGATAAAGATCGGCGACAGCCGCACCGAGGCCGACGGCCTGCAATTTTTCAATGGCGATTTTACGCGCTTCACCCTTATCCATCTTCTTGCCCTGGATAAGACCAAAAGCGACATTCTGCCAGACAGGAATAGAGTCGAAGAGTGCCCCGCCCTGAAACAGCATGCCAAATTTATTCATGACCATATCGCGGTCTTTTTGGCGCAGGCCCACTGTCTCTTGGCCATCGACAAGGATGGAACCGCTATCGGGTTCGATGAGACCTAGAATGGATTTCAGTGTCACGGATTTTCCCGTACCCGACCCGCCGATGATGACGACGGATTTGCCTTCCGGCACTTCGAGATCGACGCCGTTCAAAACTTTCTTGCTGCCGAAAGCTTTCGTGACGCCCGATAGTTTAATCTTGATATTTTCAGTCATGAGAAAAATACCTGCGTCAGTATGTAATTGAAAATCAGGATCAGCATGGAGGCGGAGACAACCGCATTGGTGGTTGCCGTGCCGACGCCTTGCGCGCCGCGGCCTGAATTATACCCGTGATAGCAGCCCATTAAGGTGACGAGAAAGCCGAAGACAGCGGCCTTGGTAAGACCGGAAACGACATCGATAGTTTCAAGAACATCCCATGTCTGGGTCAGGTAACCGCCGGATGAAAAGCCGAGCACATGAATGGAAACGAGATATCCGCCATAGACACCGATGATATCGCCGATCAGAACCAGAAGCGGCAGCATCAATGTACCTGCGATGATACGCGGCACGACGAGATATTTCATCGGATTGACGGAAAGAGTGGAGAGCGCATCAACCTGTTCGGTCACGCGCATCGTACCTATCTCGGCGGCAATCGACGCACCGACGCGGCCTGCAACCATCAAACCGGCAAGGACAGGCGCAAGTTCACGGGTGATCGATAAAACTACGACGGAAGCAATGGCGCTTTCGGCATTGAAACGGGCAAAGCCTGTATAGGATTGAAGCGCCAGCACCATGCCCGTGAAAAGCGCGGTCATGCCGACCACGGGAAGAGAATAATAACCGATATCCAGAAACTGGCGCAGAATGTTGCGACCGAAATAAGGCGGGATAAAGAGATGGGACAGGGCCTGTCCGGCGAAGAAGGCAATCGCCCCGATAGACTGGAATAAAGCCAAGATGCTCGCGCCGACGGCGTTGAACATATTGAAAACCGGATTTAACGGGGATTGGGTCTTTTCGTTCATATTTATGGTTTTAACTGCCCGAAGAGCTTTTGTAAATGCGTTGTGCCCTGTTACTTAAAGACGTTAACACCTCGTAACCGATTGTATTTAAATCAAGGGCGAGGGCATCTGCGCTTTGGGAAGGGCCGATAACTTCCATAAAATCCCCTTCATAAGGCGGGATGATATTGACCGGTAGGTTGGAAATATCGACGATCACCAAATCCATCGAAACACGGCCTACAACCGGGCAAGCATGGCCTTCCCAATAGAGCTTGGCCCGATTGCTGCCTGCCCTCAGGAAACCGTCGGCATAGCCGAGACTGACTGTGGCAAGTTTGGTGGAGCTCGAAAATTTATAGGTCGCGCCATATCCGGCGCTCTCGCCGCCTTGGGCTTCGTGAATTTGCAAAACACGGGTCTCTAACGTCACTACGTTATTCATCGGGTTGGCAAGTTCAGGCGTCGGGTTCAATCCGTAAAGCGCCATGCCCGGGCGCACCATGTCGAAATGATATTCTGCGCCCAAATAAATACCGGATGAATTGGCAAGGCTGTAGCGCATCAAGGGATAGCGCTCGGCAATGGCTTTTAACTCTTGGCGTTGTTCTTCGTTTTTCTTATGCGCGGCTTCGTCGGCGCAAGCCAAGTGGCTCAGGATAAAGGAGGGCTGGTAATGGGCCCGCTCGAAAGCCTTGTCGAATTCATGAGGACGAAGGCCGAGGCGATTCATGCCGGTGTCGATCTGCCAGAAACATCTCTTGCTATACGTCCAGCGGTCGATCTCATCGAGCGAGCAAAGAACGGGAATGATATTATGCTCGAGATATTCGCTCGAAGCGCCCCTGAAAAAACCGTTAAGCGTTGCTATCTTGCGGTCGGTATGTTTGCGCAGCTCGATAGCTTCGTCTATGGTTGCGACGAAATAGGTGCGGACATTCGCGGCGTTGAGCGCTTTCGCGACGCCCTCGATGCCAAGCCCGTAGGCGTTGGCCTTGACGACGGCGGTAACTTTGCAAGGCGGCAATACAAGCGAGCGCATCGTCGCATAATTTTGCGCGAGCGCGTCAAGATCGACGGTAAGAAGGGAAGAGGCTGTTGTCATGGCGGGCAATTTACCTGTCATGTCGAGCGAAGTCGAGACATCTCATCTACGTTACCAAGATGAGATCCCTCGGATCGCTGCGCTCTCTCGGGATGACAGCTTTGTCTATCCCGTTCATACATCTCTTTGTATTTTTCCGTCGTGATGCCTTGTTTGAGCATGGCAAGAACCGCGCGGCGTTTCATGAGTTCGATGCGCGCCCATGCTTTATATCTTTTGAGTATCTGGCTTTGCAGGCGCAGGAGTTTCTTAAAATACTTCGTTTCGGCAGAATGCATGCCGTATTTGACGGCATTGCGGCTAACCGCTTTCTTGCCTTCCATCGTTTTGGGACCTGTCGAGGCGAGCCACGGCTTACGAGCCCGGGCGATTATACCTTGCGCGCGCCTCTGGTTGTCGTTCCATGCGCGTCGTTTTGTCGGAGGATTTAGCTTTATTTTCAATGCTCTAGTCATAGGCTCCTACTTTGTTATCAAATTTTTGAGGTTTTTGATTTTTAACTCCATCAGCCATAGCGTCATTCCGGCGCAAGCCGGGAATCCAGATGGTGCGGATAGATCTGGATTCCGACTTTCGTCGGAATGACGACAAGGAAGATTTTAAAAAATATGAGAATACCATGAAAAGCCTTTTTTGCTTTCAATATAGGATAATATTCCTTATATGTCAAGAATAGCAGTGTGGCGGGAAAGCTTAGATAAGTTCGCTTGCTGGAACAATCTCACGGGCATCAATGCCTTGTTCTTTATATAATTTCTGATCGAGGACAAAGGCTTGCTCTATTTTAACAGCAAAAAGAAGAGTAGAAGAATTTTGCAAGGCAATTTCAATCTCGGCTTGATTTTGCATCACCTCTTTGAGGCTAGCTTTATCATGCGATAGATAACCTGTTCCTGAAAATTGCAGGCTTTCAGCATCATCTGCGGTGCATTGAGAATTATAAATTACTCCTGCGATAGCTCCTCCGTTTAAGATAGCCTGCCCATGCCGAGATGTTTTCTCCGAGAAAAAATAGAGGCGGTTATCTTTTCCGATTGTATAGGCAAGCACTGCCACCCAAGGACCGTTTTCATCAATAGTTGCCAAGGCAAAATATTTGTTGGCGCGTAATACGCTGCGGGCGCGCTCGATGGCGGTAAGGATCATCAGCCGTACCGCGTTTCCAGATCGGAGAACCGCGTGAAATTCGGATCGAACATCATCTTGACGATCCCAATCGGGCCGTGACGCTGTTTGGCGACGATGGCTTCGGCGATATTTGCGGTTTCCTGCAAACGCTGTGACCAGTTAGCATAACGCTCGTTGAATTTTTCCGTTGTCTCCGACGGGCGCTGGGCGGGTTCTTCGCGGGAGAGATAATATTCTTCACGATAGACGAACATAACGACGTCTGAATCCTGTTCGATAGATCCCGATTCCCGAAGGTCGGAGAGCATCGGGCGTTTGTCTTCACGTTGCTCAACACCCCGCGAGAGCTGGGATAAGGCCAGCACCGGAACGCTAAGCTCCTTGGCGAGGGCTTTGAGGCCGCGCGTAATTTCAGAGACTTCCAGAACGCGGTTTGATTCAGACTGGCGGGAGCCGGAGCCGCGCAGGAGCTGCAAATAGTCGATCACGATCAGGCCGAGACCATGCTGGCGTTGCAGGCGGCGTGCGCGTGATCTGACCGCGCCGATCGAGAGTGACGGCGTGTCATCGATATACAATGGAATAGATGAGAGCGCATGGGCAGCCTGCGCGAAATCACGGAACTGCACTTCTGAGATATTACCTTTACGCAAAGCATCCGATGAAATGCTGGCCTGATCGGCAAGAATACGCGTTGTGAGCTGGTCGTGGCTCATCTCAAGCGAGAAGAAGGCTGTAATCGCGCCTTCCTGTCCGCCGGACGTCGCATAGGCCTTGGCCGCGTTAAAGGCGATGTTCGTCGCCAGTGCCGTTTTTCCCATCGACGGACGACCGGCGAGAATAAGTAAATCCGAAGGGTGCAATCCCCCGAGTTTATCGTTGAGGTCTTTAAGGCCTGTCGTGCAGCCCGTGACTTGCCCTTTTGTATTGAAAGCTTTCTCGGCATTTTCGATAGAAGCGAGAATGGAATCACGAAGCGTCACAAAGCCCTGTTTAACTTCACCGCTTTCGGCGAGACTGTAGAGCTTGCTTTCCGCATCGGTGATGCAGTCATTGGCGTTGCGGTCGATATCATGGCTGAAAGCTTCATTGACGACTTCGTTGCCGAAGGTAATGAGCTCGCGGCGCAAATGCAGATCGTAAATCGCCGTTGCGTAATCGAGAACATTGATGACGGTGATCACACTGCCGGCGAGATCGGCGAGATAAACAGCGCCGCCGACGGATTCCAGATCCTGATCCTTTTCGAAATAGGCTTTGAGCGTGACAGGCGAGGCGGTCTGGCCGCGATTGGTCAGTGTCTGGATGGCCTTAAAAATACGCTGGTGTGCCGGCGCATAAAAATGCTCGGGCTTTAAAAAATCGACGCGCTCGAGCGCACGGTTATCGACCAAAATCGCGCCCAGCAATCCTTGCTCGGCTTCGAGATTTTGCGGGGCTATTCTGTAGAGGCCACCATCAGGATTTATATCGGAGGCAGGGGATTTGAATTCTGTAACTGTGCTCATGACTGCACCCTACCAAAGCGGTCGAGTCGGATACAACAAAACAATATTCCTAGGCTGTGAATAGCGGGGGTGGATTTACAGAAATAACAATTAAGCTTATCATTCAGAAAGTTAGGGAGAAAATCATGACCATGGAAAATTTGATAGAAATATTGCTTGATCAGCATGCTGAAATTAGCGACCGCGATGATGCAGCAATGGATTTAGCAGATTATGACGATGCGCTTGAGATTCTAATTAAAGTTGCCTCTAATACAAATGAAAATCCTATAATTTTAGGTTCGTGCGGTACTTCGATTGCAGAGATTTGGAAAAGATTGGCAGTTTACGATCAAGGCGTTGTTGATGGTTTGGCTTTAGATGCACAAAGTGAAATTAAAGCAGCGTTTTTTTGAGTCTTGACCATCGCCCGTCACCCAACCCTCTTTCCCATTTATTTCTTTGAGGCGAGAGAGCTTCATAAAAAAACCGCCCAGTAGGGCGGTTTTTAGATCCCTGCTTTCGCAGGGATGACAATTAGTTTTAAGCGGCAGCTTCGTCTTCGGCAGCAGCGGCTTCTTCAGCAGGAGCTTCTTCCGCAGTTTTTGCAGCGGCTTTCGCTTTTGCAGCTTCGGCTTTAGCTTGTGCTTCAGCAGCGGCTTCTTCACGGCCCGATGTCGCGATCAATGCTTTACCGGTTTTTTCCTGAGTGGCTGCTTCTTCTTCGGAACGCGCGATGTTCAGCGTGACCGTGGATTTTACTTCCGGGTGAAGAGCAACGGAAACAGGGAAAAGACCGATCAGTTTGAATGCCTGATTGACCTGAACCTGGTTACGCTCGACCTTGACGCCTGCAGCCGTGATGGCTTCAGCGATATCGCGGGAAGAAACGGAACCGAATAACTGACCGGCTTCGGCGGCTTGACGAATGATAACGACTTTAAGGCCGTCGACTTTTTTCGCCAGTTTTTCCGCTTCGTCGCGTTTTTTCAGGTTTGTCGCTTCGAGGGCTTTCTTCTGTGTTTCAAAGAAAGCTACATTTTCTTTCGTGGCGCGAAGGGCTTTTTTCTTCGGCAAAAGGAAGTTACGGGCATAACCCGATTTCACTTTGACGACGTCGCCCATCTGGCCCAGAGATTCAATGCGCTCTAGTAGGATGATTTCTGTAGGCATCGTTATGACCTTTCTTCGCGTGGTTCACGAGGTGTGTAGCTTGAACCGCCGTCACGATTGTAACCACCTTCGCGAGGTGCGCGTGGTTTGAACTCGGTTTCGGTACGGACATATGGAAGAAGCGCCATAAAACGGGCGTTCTTGATCGCTTTCGCCAGCTCGCGCTGTTTCTTTTGGGAAACGGCAGTGATGCGGGACGGAACGATTTTGCCGCGCTCGGAAATGAATTTGCCAAGCATGCGGACGTCTTTCCAGTCGATCGCAGGAGCGTTAGAGCCTGTGAACGGGCAGGATTTGCGACGTTTGAAGAACGGCTTTCTTGCCGGTCCACCAGCTGAAGAGCCGGAAGATGAAGAATCCGAAGATCCTCTGGATGATGAAAAATCGGCCATTATGCTGCTTCCTCTTCTGCTGCGCCGGCGATACGTTCGGCGTTGTCGTTGTTTTTGTCGATGATGACGGAAGGACCTTTGGAAGGTGCGTCCAGGCGAGTGGTCAGGTGACGCACGACGTCTTCATTCAGACGAATGTTACGCTCCATCTCGTGTACGGCTGCCGGAAGGGCGTCGGACTCGATCAAGGTGTAGTGACCTTTTTTCGCTTTGTTGATTTTATAGGCAAAAGTTCTCAGACCCCATTGTTCGGTCTTGATGACTTTTCCGCCTTCTTTTTTCAGGATGTCGGTGAAATCGGTGGTCAGTTTCTCTACCTGTTGCGGATTGAGATCCTGCCGCGCGATCAGCACGGTTTCGTATATTGGCATGTAATCTCCTTACGGGTTCTGTCTTTCCGGACCATCCGGAGGACGAAGCTGACTTTCGCCAAAAAGCCAGCAAGGTGAGGCGGTTATAGGGGAAACAGATAAGGGAAAGCAAGTATTATCGGTGTTTAAGCCTTCTTCAACGTTAAAACAGTGATTTCCGAGCGGTCGAATGTCCGCAGGGCCGGTCCCCAATAGCCGGTTCCGACATTTACGTAAACCTGAAGATCGTTATAGCGGCCAAGGCCCTTATAGAATTTATGAAAGAGCGGGATAACGAGTGTCCACGGGAAGAACTGCCCGCCATGGGTATGGCCGGAAAGCTGAAGGTCAAATCCGGCATCGGCGGCTTGTTTATACTGGGTCGGCTGGTGCATCAAGAGAATTTTAACAGCCTCTTGCGGCATGCCAGAAGCGGCTTTTGAAATATCGCTGCGTTCGTCTGATTTCCAGTTCCGCGTCGAATAATCGGTGACGCCCGCGATGACGAGCTTGTCTTCGCCGCGCGTAATAATTTCATGACGGTTGGAGAGAATGTTGAAGCCGATAGATTGGTAGAAAGGCAGCCAGTTCTGGATATCGTGATAATATTCGTGATTGCCGGTGACGAAATAAAGCCCGTCGTTTGATTTTAAATCTTTCAGCAATGCGCTGTCATGCTGTAATTCCGCGACACTGCCATCGGCGAAATCGCCCGTCAGGGCGAGGAGATCTGCATTTTGTGTATTGGCTAAATTGACGACATTTTGAACATAATTTCTGCGGATCGTGCCGCCGACATGAAGATCGCTGATCTGGACGATTTTATAATTCTCGAAAGCGGCGGGCAGGTTTTTAATCGAAACGCTAACCTGTTTTACAATCGGCCCAAGTTTCGCCTGAATAATGCCGAGTATGACAGAGGCAGCCGTGACGATCATAATCGCCCAGAAGATCGAGCGATAGAATTGCGGCGTGACGATATCGGGAAAGAGATAAATGCAAATCAGTAAAACGATATCGGCAATAAAAATGAAAAAGAATAACGAAAGAAAGGTGCCGGTTACGGCAGATAGAAATAATTTAATGTTAGGTCGCGTTTGAAAAAATGTCGTCCGCAGATCGAGCATCTCGATAATGAAAAGTGGAACGGCCACCAGTAGAATTTTCCAGACAGGCTGTGCCTGAGCCGTGGCAAAGTCAAACAGTCCTGCAACAACGAAATAATTGACAAGAGCGATAATCGAGAAAAATATAAAAAAGCGCATAGGGGGAACGTAGGATAAAAACCGAAAATAGCAATTGGTAAAAAATAACCCGCACTCAGGAATGCGGGTCAAGTTTTAGATCAGAGGGTGGAGAACTCTGCTGAATAGATCCCCGCCTGCGCGGGGATGACGCCCGAGATGTGGGCGTCAATCGTTATTGGCGTGACGGGAGATATAACGAGCCATGACATGGCTCCATTTGCTTTCTGTGTCATCGACGGAATATTTACGGGCGACTTTGCGCATCAGGCTCTCTAAGCGTTCGGAGCTAAGGCCCGGATTTTCGAGAACCTGTTGAAAACGGTTTAACGACACATGGCAGGCATAGCCCGCCCAATCCATATTGGGAGATCCCCCCTGGTCCATGACCATCGAATAGACAGCGCTGGTATCTTCTAACTCAGAACGAATACTGCTGTGGATGACTGAACAGGTCATTTGTACCTCCGGGTTGTTGAGTGTTGAATAATTCACACTTGCTCCTTTACGCTTCCTACTAATTGTTACTCAACGTGACGCCTTTAAGAGGCCCTGAACTTCGCTTTTTTAATCTTGATGCCACAATTTTTTATTGCTCCATTCCGTAAAATGGGGTGGCGTGATATTTATTCTTTTTTCATCGAAGTTAAGAAAATCTTACCATACGAAACGCCCTGTTGCAAATTAGCAACAGCTTAAATTGACCAGTAAAATCACAAGCTACTGAAATCTATAGGAATTGAGGTCAAAGTTTTGGTTGCTTGACTCATGGCTCTAAATGCTTTGAATACCCGTGCATACAGAATCATGGAGAGAATCACATGCGCGCATTCGTATTTCCGGGCCAGGGATCGCAAGTAATCGGGATGGGTAAAGACTTGGCCGAGGCTTTTCCAGCCGCCAGAGAGACTTTCGAAGAAGTCGACGATGCGCTGGGGCAAAAACTGTACAAGCTGATGACCGAAGGCGATGAAGCGGACCTCAGTCTCACCGAAAATACGCAGCCAGCGCTTATGGCGGTTTCGATGGCGATCATCAATGTCCTGACCCGCGAAGGCAAAATACAGCTCGGACAAAAAATCAATTTCGTCGCCGGACATTCCTTGGGTGAATATTCCGCCCTGACCGCAGTCGGTGCGCTCGATTTACCAAAGACCGCAAAGCTTTTGAAACTGCGCGGACAGGCGATGCAAAAAGCGGTGCCGGTCGGCATCGGCGCGATGGCGGCCATTCTCGGTCTTGATCTGCCGGAGGTTCAGTTGCTGGTAAAAGATGCGACGGCAAAAGCCCTGAACAAGGAAGTCGTCGAATCCGCTAATGACAATTCGTCTGGCCAGATCGTCATCTCCGGCCATAAAGGCGCGGTGGCGATTGCGATCGAAATGGCACCCGAGCGCGGCGCGAAGAAAGCGATTGCGCTTCCAGTGTCCGCACCGTTCCACTCCACATTGATGGCGCCTGCGGCGCAGACAATGTCACAGGCTTTGGCCGATACAAATATCCGCCCGCCGATCGTGCCGGTTATTTCGAATGTCACGGCAAAGGCGGTGTCAGAGCCGCATGAAATTCGTCGTCTTTTGGTCGATCAGATCACCGGCATGGTGCGCTGGAGAGAATCCGTCACGTTCATGAAAGAGCAGGGCGTCGAGGAAATGATAGAGATCGGCGCAGGAAAAGTTCTCGCCGGATTAATCAAGCGTATCGAAAAAGACGTGGCTTGCGAAAGTGTCGGCACGCCTGAGCAGGTCGAGGCACTTATCAAAAAATTGCAGTAGAAAGATTAACCACCAAGACACGAAGACACCAAGTTCTTCTTAAATAATTCTTCTTTGTGCCTTGGTGTCTTGGTGGTTTTAAATTAAAGGAAAAAAACATGTTCGATCTTACAGGTAAAAAAGCATTGGTCACAGGCGCGACGGGCGGTATTGGCGCTTCGATTGCGAAGGCTTTGCATGCGCAAGGCGCGACGGTTGGAATTTCAGGCCGTAACGAAGGTAAGCTGAAAGAGCTTGAAGCGGAATTGAAAGAACGCGTGTTTGTTTTGCCTGCGGATCTCGCGGCTGAAGGCGGCACGGATAAATTGCTGGCCGATGCGGAAGCCGCGATGGGACAGGTCGATATTCTCGTCAATAATGCAGGACTTACCCGCGATAATCTCTCCATGCGCATGAAAGACGAAGAATGGAATGAAGTGATCGCGGTCAATATGACGGCGACATTCAAACTCGCCAAAGCCGTTCAGCGCGGCATGATGAAACGCCGTTCTGGCCGTATCATCAATATCGCGTCCGTTGTCGGCGTCATGGGTAACCCGGGACAGGCGAACTATGTTGCGTCCAAAGCGGGCATGATCGGATGGAGCAAAGCCATGGCACAGGAGATTGCCAGCCGTGGCATCACTGTGAACTGCGTTGCACCGGGCTTTATCGCGACCGCGATGACTGAAGTTTTAACCGACGATCAAAAAGCGACGATCTCATCCAAAATCCCGATGGGTAAAATGGGCAGTGCGGATGATATCGCGTCGGCAGTTGCGTTTTTAGCGAGCGATGAAGCAGGCTATGTCACGGGCACGACCATTCACGTTAATGGCGGCATGGTGATGATTTAAGGCCATTTGTGGGCTTTTGGTCTGCAAAGTCTGCCTTTCTGCGCTTCCGGTCCTCGTGTACGTTAAAGTGCACTCCGGTCCGGTTCTCGAAAACCAAACTTTTCGACTCAAAATCCTTAGAATGTAAAGTTTATGAAATACGATTTAATTATCTTCGATTGCGATGGAACGCTGACCGATAGCGAGTATGCGTATAACGAATGCTCTGTCGATGTATTTAAGGATTACGGTCTTGATTTCACTGTCGAGTACGCTCTTCAAAACTGGATGGGTAAATCTCAGGATGATATCGTCCGTTTAGAAGCAGAAAAAAACCGGATGGATTTGCCGGTAGAAGAAATCAAGAATAAATTTATCGTCAATACACCGGCCTATCTTGAAAAATATTTAAAGCCTGTTCCCGGTGCTTTGGAAGCTGTGCGCGAGTTGCATAAAGATTTTAAATGCTGTGTTGCGTCGAACGGCGAAAGGCCGAATGTTATCGCCTCCTTAAGGCTGTTAAAATTTGCAGAGTTTTTTGATGATCGCCATATTTTTACCAAGGACGATGTGGCAAGAGCCAAGCCTTTTCCGGATTTATTCCTGCATGCATGCAAGGAAATGAATGTAGCGCCGGATCGAAGCATCATTATCGAAGATAGCGTCAGCGGTGTGACGGCGGCAAGGGCGGCGGGCGCTTATACGATCGGCTTTAACGGAGTTGATTTCCATGGTTTGCAAAGCGATGAAAAGCTTAAAGACGCGGGCGCGGATATCGTTTTCTCGGATTGGAAGGATATAGTCGGTTATATTAAAGGCTTGTCATCCTGAGCGTAAAGGCTTGCCGTTTTACGGGGACGGTATATTTGAATATTTATGAAGTATCTTTTTTCCATTCTGATTTTATCCTGCGTTGCCGCAAATATTGCGCAGGCGGATGTGATTGTTTCCGATGATGCCGTTGTGGTTAAAAGCAATCGGGATTCCGATAGCAGTAATCGAAAAATCATCTCTAATGACCGAAATGTGCAGATTTACACCGGCAACGATTCACCTGGTAAGGCTTTTGTCATGAAAAACGGCAGGCTGGAACGTTTGAGCGACGGCGAATATACGCTGCCGAGCGGCAAAAAAGTTAATATCAAAAATGGTCGCTTGGACGCGCAGTTTGGCGATAAGCCATTGGATAGTGATATTAAAATTATTCCTAATAATTAATTTTCGGATCCCCGCTTTCGCGGGGAAGGTAGTGATGATTACATAAACCCTGTTAATAGAATTCAATAATCCTCTTGCCAATGTTTTCGCGGATGGTTATGGTCCAAACGCTTATAGAAATTAACCAAACGAACTACAGGAACTAAAAACATGAGCGATATCGCTGAGCGCGTGAAGAAAATTGTTGTCGAGCATCTCGGCGTTGAAGAAGGCAAAGTCACCGAGAGCGCAAGCTTCATCGATGATCTGGGCGCAGACTCCCTTGATACGGTTGAGCTGGTCATGGCTTTCGAAGAAGAATTCAATGTTGAAATTCCAGACGACGCAGCAGAAAAAATCCAGACTGTTGGCGACGCTGTCAACTTCATCACTGCTAACGCAGCCTGATTGAAACTGAATTAATAAAAATGGGCTGCTCAATAATAGCAGCCCATTTTTTATAGATAACCTAGGGTTTAAAGGTTCACGGGAAGATTGAATATGAGACGTGTCGTTGTCACCGGTATGGGAATGGTTTCACCTTTGGGTGTAGGCGTTGATAAAAACTGGGCCGAATTGACATCCGGCAAAAGCGGCATCCGCAAAGTGACGCGTTTCGACGTTTCCGATATCACGTCTCAGATCGCCGGTCTTGTACCGCACGCATCCGAAGGCGCTGAGGGCGGCTTTAATCCCGATACAACCGTTCCGCCTAAAGACCAGAAGAAGATGGATATCTTCATCCTCTATGGTATGGCGGCAGCGGACGAAGCCATTGAAGATTCCGGATGGAAGCCGACCGAGCAGGAAGATTTAGAGCGCACAGGCGTTATGATCGGCTCCGGTATCGGCGGTTTGCAGAGCGTTTATGAAACGTCATTGACCTTGGTCGAAAAAGGTACGCGCCGCGTATCGCCTTTCTCCGTTCCGGCTATGCTGATCAACCTCGTCTCAGGTCATCTGTCCATCAAATACGGTTTCCAGGGTCCGAACCATGCCGTCGTCACGGCTTGTGCGACAGGAACGCACGCCATCGGTGACGCAGCGCGTTTGATCATGTTCGGCGATGCTGATGTCATGATCGCGGGCGGCGCGGAAGCGGCGGCCAATCGTCTCGGCATGTCATGCTTTGCGGCGGCCCGCGCCCTCTCAACAGGGTTCAATGATAATCCGGAAAGCGCATCGCGCCCCTTCGATGAAGGCCGCGACGGTTTCGTCATCGGCGAAGGCGCAGGGATTGTCGTTTTGGAAGAATACGAGCACGCGAAAAAACGCGGCGCAAAAATTTACGGCGAAATTATAGGCTATGGCCTCTCGGGCGATGCGTATCATATGACGGCGCCTGCCGAAGACGGCCGCGGTTCTTTCAACGCGATGAAAGCCGCTTTGCGCAATGCCAAGATCGAGCCGGAAGAGATCGATTATATAAACGCGCACGGCACATCGACGCCGCTGGGTGACGGGATCGAATGCGGCTCGGTCAAGCGCCTGTTTGCGAACTCGCTTGATAAGGTTGCCATGTCCTCGACAAAGTCTGCCATCGGCCATTTGCTGGGCGCTGCCGGCGCGGTCGAAGCGATCTATTCCATGAAGGCCATGCAGACCGGTATTCTGCCGCCAACGCTCAACCTCGAAAACGTGTCTGAAAACTGCCAGGGGATCGATCTTGTGCCTCTGAAAGCCAAGGAAAAGAAAGTAAGGACAGCTTTGTCCAATTCCTTCGGTTTCGGCGGCACGAACGCTTCTTTGGTTATGAGAGCTGTAGATTAACAAACAGATTCCTGCTTTCGCAGGAATGACATTGGTGTATCATTCGCCGATGAAAAAATTCCTTCTTCCTGTATTCGCTCTTGGAGCTTTATCTGTGTCGGCCATATTGGTTTACGCAACGCATGCATTTATGGCCCCCGGTCCGCTTCAGGCTCAGAAAATCGTCGTCATTCCCAAAGGGCAGGGCGTTCGCGCAATGGCGGCGCAATTGCAAAATGACGGAGCGATATCCAATCAATATATTTTTATTTTCTTCTCGCGCCTGACGGGCACTTATAAAACACTGCAGGCAGGCGAATATGAATTTGCCCCTGCTTCGCGCATGGGAGAAGTGCTTTATAAAATCTCGCGCGGTGATGTCGTCAAACGCAGCTTTACCATTCCCGAAGGCAAGACCAGTTTTGAAATCGTCGAGATTTTAAAGAAGGCGGAAAACCTGACAGGCGAGATCAAGGATATTCCGGCAGAAGGGTCGATGTTGCCAAATACTTATTTTTACCAGACCGGCGAGAGCCGCATGGCGAAAATAAAATTCATGCAAGACGAGATGAAAAAAACCATCGATGAGTTGTGGCCAAAGCGCGAGGCTGATCTGCCGTTCAAGACCATCGAAGAAGCGGTGACGCTGGCTTCTATCGTTGAAAAAGAAACAGGTATCGCGTCAGAGAGAAAGCGCGTCGCGGGTGTCTTTATCAATCGCTTGCGCACGGGCATGTTGCTGCAAACCGATCCGACCGTGATTTACGGTTTGACCAAAGGCCGCCATGAAAATGACGGGCAGGGGCCGCTGGGCCGTCGCTTGTTGCGAAAGGATTTGGCGATACCCAATCCATATAACACTTATCTCAATGCAGGCTTGCCGCCGGGGCCGATCGCCAATCCGGGCCGCGCTTCATTGGAGGCGGTGCTTCATCCAGAGAAAAACAATTATTTATTCTTTGTCGCGGACGGCAAAGGCGGGCATGTCTTCGCGGCGACTTTGGATGAGCATAACCGCAATGTCGCGGCCTGGCGCCAGATCAGAAAAGCGCAAGACTAGATTTTAGGATCAAATCCCGAGTGAAGGCCGCATTCGGCGCGTATTTCAGGATGCTCGAAATAATCGCCGATCGTCCGGTATCCTTCCCATGCCAGCGGATGAAACGGCAAATTGAATTCATTCATGTAGTCGGTCACTTGCGCTTCGGTCCAGTCGATTAAAGGATAGATTTTTTCTACGCCTTTTTTCTGTTCGATAACGGGAAGGTTTTCGCGCGATGATTTTTGCTCACGACGCAGACCGGAAATCCAGCAAGTGACGCCATTTTCTGCTATGGCCCGCTCCATGGGTTCAACCTTGTTCGTCCATTTATATTGATCACTGGCGAGGCCGTCTTTCCATTGCTGTCCATAAAGCGCTTCCTGTTCACGGGCGGACATATCGGCGCGGTAAGTGACAACCTTGAGCCCGAGATGCTCTATCAGGTCGCGTTTATAGCGATAGGTTTCCAAATGTTTATGCTGGGTATCGATGTCGATAATGAGGGTTTCAGGCGCAAGCTGGGATACCATGTGAAGGAGAACGGCGGCCTGTATGCCAAAGCTGCTGGTGAGGGAAAGGCCTTCGTTATGTTTTCGAAGCGCCCATAAAATCCGGTCTTCGGCGCAAGTTTTTTCCAGTATTTGTAATTCGTCAGGAGAAACCGCATTGGAAAAGTCGGAATGTATCTTCACGGCAGGCCACTCATTCAAAAAATAAAAAGCCTAAACCGGGATAACAATATTCGTCGATAGGACAAAATGTAGCGGAGGACAGGATATTGGTGGCTGAGGAGGGATTTGAACCCCCGACCAAGAGATTATGATTCTCCTGCTCTACCGCTGAGCTACTCAGCCACGGCAAAAACGACGAAATCCCTAAGGGACCGGCGCGCAATATGAAGATTTAAGCCTGCAATGTCAAGCGAGGCATATCCGGCTTTAAGCGCAAGTCATTGAGTTTGCTAATTTTTATTCAAAATGCGGAGAAAGTGACTGGGGCTGTAGGCTTTTTTGACATTTTTTGGGAACAATACACTTGCATTCCCGTTGGTTAGAGTGTAAATAGTTAATCATTCATTAACATTGAGAGACAAAAATGCTGGTCACCCCAGTTAACACAGCCTATCAGCCTGTTTCCAAGACACGTGCAGTGTCATGGGAAAACATGACCAAGCGTGTAGCTGCGAACGTGGCTAACGATAGCCCGGCTATTGAAATCACCAAAAAAGTGCCGGCCCAGCAATTCAAGGGTCAATTTATCGATCTTCTGAGCTAATATTTTTGCTGATTACAGGAAATTAAGCCGCTTCAGCGGCTTTTTTTATGTCTGTCTTATAAATCCAGCCGCCGCCGATCACGCGGTCACCCGCATAGCAAACAGCGGCCTGACCCGGTGAGATACCATATTGGGCATCATCCAGATAAAGTTCGGCCTTGCCGTTATCCAGCTTCACCAAGTGGGCGGGTGCGGCGCGGGTCATGGAGCGGAGTTTGACTGTGACGTCAAGCTCAGTGGCGCTGTCCAGCCAGTTGCAATCTTTGATCGAGACGATATCGCGGGCCAAGGCTTCTTTGGGGCCGACGATGACATTAGCGTTGGCCGCGTCGATGCCGACGACATAAAGCGGATCATTATTCTCTGTAACGCCGCCGCCGATGCCGAGGCCCTTGCGCTGGCCGACCGTGTAATGAATGACGCCTTCATGTTGTCCAACAACGCGGCCATCCATATGGACGATATTGCCGGAGCGCGCCGAATCGGGACGGATTTTTTTCACGACGCTTGCATAATCGCCGTTGGGCACGAAACAGATATCCTGTGAGTCAGGCTTTGCCGCATTGGTCAGGCCGAGGCGGTCTGCATGCTGGCGTGTAATATCTTTCGTCCAGCCGCCCAGTGGAAAGCGCAGGAAATCAAGCTGGTCTTGCGTGGTTGCGAACAGGAAATAGCTCTGGTCTTTGGTGACATCGACGGCGCGGGTCAATTCCGACTGGCCAGTTTCTTCGTTTACGACGCGCTGGATATAATGGCCCGTCGCCATGCAATCGGCATTGAGGTCTTTTGCGACTTTCAGCAAATCTTTAAATTTGACAGTCTGGTTACAGCGCACGCACGGGATGGGCGTTGCACCTTCCAGATAGGTCTCGACGAAATCCTCGATGACCGCTTCCTTGAAATTGTCTTCGTAGTTTAAAACGTAATGCGGGAAGCCGCGCTCATCGGCAACGCGCTTGGCGTCATAAATATCCTGACCCGCGCAGCACGCGCCTTTGCGGTCGATTGCCGCGCCATAATCATAGAGCTGAAGCGTAATACCGACGACGTCATAACCCTCTTCGTGCAAAAGCGCTGCGACCACGGACGAGTCGACGCCGCCCGACATGGCGACAACCACGCGGGTATCTTTTGGTGCTTTGGCAAAGCCGAGAGAGTTAAGGGATGCTTCCATTGCGCCGGAATATAGGCATTTCCATCTTCAAAAGCAAATGAATTGACATAGTAAATTAATCATTGGGTTTGAATTTGACGGCTGAAACCTCTATAACCACGCCCATATACAAAGGTTCTCTAAAAATAACTGGAATTAGTATGGAAGCTCTGAGTTTCACTCCCGATGTCGAGCGGCAAACCGCGCATATCTATGACAAGATTTCAAAAGTCATGGACGAGCGCCGATGGCGTTATGCAGCTCCGTATATTCTTGAGATCAATCGCCTCAAAAAAGAGATGAACGCGGTTATTCTCGCTCATAATTACCAGACACCCGATATCTATTACGGCGTGGCGGATATCGTTGGCGATTCTCTCAAGCTGGCACAGGAAGCCACAAAGACCACGGCGGATATTATCCTTCAGGCCGGTGTTTATTTCATGGCCGAGACGTCAAAAATTCTGAACCCAAGTAAAACGGTTTTAATTCCCGATATGGCGGCAGGATGCTCTCTCGCTTCATCGATCACCGCGGCGGATATTAGATTGCTGCGCGAGAAATATCCGGGCGTGCCTATTGTCTCTTACGTCAACACATCCGCAGAAGTAAAAGCGGAATCCGATATCTGTGTAACGTCAGGCAATGCTGTTGAAATCGTCAATCGCTTGAATGTTCCGCAAGTTTTATTTCTTCCGGATGAATATCTGGCGAAATATGTTGCCACAAAAGTCGATACAAAAATCCTTATGTGGAAAGGTCATTGCGAAGTCCATGAGAAATTCACACCTGAATATATTCATGAACTGCGTGCCGAATATCCGGGATTGACTGTTATTGCGCACCCTGAATGCCCGCCGGAAGTAATCGAAGCGAGTGACTTTGCAGGCTCAACCGCACAAATGTCTGTTTATCTTGAAAAAGAAAAGCCGGGCCGCGTTGTCATGATTACCGAATGTTCGATGAGCGAAAATCTTTATGCGAATAATCCAAACGTTGAGATTGTACGCCCGTGTCAGCTTTGCCCACATATGCAAACGATCACGTTGCCAAAAATTCTGCACAGTCTTCAAACTCTGTCGCATAAAGTCGAGGTCGATCCAGAGATTTCCGTGCGCGCCAAAAAAGCCATTGATCGTATGCTGGAACTGAGTTGATGATGGATCTTCCGGTCATAATTTGGCGGGATGCCGTCGAAAGAGCCTTGGCGGAAGATCTGGGTCGCCGTGGCGATCTGACCAGTCGCAGTATTTTCAAAAAAGATAAAACCTGTCAGGCGAAATTCGTCGCGAGAAAATCGGGCATCGTTTGCGGGATCGAGGCGGCGCGTCAGGCATTTTTGCTTTGCGATCCAGCCGTTCAGTTTAAAGCGCTGCTAAATGACGGCGACGAGGTTGATGCCGGTTCTGTGATTTCAACGGTCGAAGGTCCGGTTATTGCAGTTTTAGAAGGTGAGCGTACGGCGATCAATTTCCTCAGCCATTTATCGGGAATTGCGACCTATACAAATGAATTCGTGCAAAAGATTGCGCATACGAAAGCTAAAATCTGCTGTACGCGCAAAACGACGCCGGGGCTCCGCGCTTTGGAAAAATATGCGGTTCTGGCCGGAGGCGGGTCCAATCACCGCTATGGTCTCGATGATGCGATATTGATCAAGGATAATCATATTGCCGTGGCGGGCGGTATTGTTGAAGCGGTAACATTGGCGCGTCAAAACGCCGGACATATGATCAAGATCGAAGTCGAGGTTGATACGCTTGCCCAGCTTCAAGCTATTTTAGATGAAAAGATCGATGCTGTACTTCTTGATAATATGGGGCCAGATGATTTGAAAAAGGCAGTCGCGATGATTGCCGGTAAATTTACGGCTGAAGCTTCTGGCGGCGTTAATCTAGTGAGCGTTCAGGTTATTGCTGAAACGGGCGTCGATCTTATCTCCGTCGGCGCGATTACCAATAGCGCGCCTGTTCTCGACATCGGACTGGATATCGCGCTATGATTAAAGTCGGTGTCGCAGGCGCCGGAGCTATCGGCTCGCAAGTCTGCCGCGCCTTGATTGACGGTATCGACGGGTTTGAACTCGTAGCTGTCAGTGATCTACATCCTGATAAAGCAAGTATTTTAATCGATAAGCCGTCTTATGATTTGAACTTCGTGCCTATCGCCGAGCTTGCCGATCACGCCGACTGGATTATTGAAGCGCTTCCGGCGAGAGAAGTGCAGCGATTGGCGGAAAACGTACTGCCGAAGAATAAAACGCTGGTCGCAATTTCCAGCTCAGCGCTGATTTTATATCCGGAGATTCTAGCTTTAACAAAAACAGGCGGGCGTATTCTCGTGCCGTCCGGTGCGATTGCCGGAATAGACGGTATCGCCGCTTTGGCGGAAACCGGCATTCACTCTCTGAAGATTAAAACCAGTAAACCGCCAATGTCTTATGCGGGGGCGCCCCATGTCGTCGATCACGCGATCAATCTTTCAGCAATTACGAAGGTCATGCAAATTTTCTCAGGAAATGCCTTGGAAGCGGCGGCGGCATTTCCTGCCAATGTAAATGTTGCGGCAACGCTGACGCTGGCCTCGCGTTTGAAACCGGAACAAGTACAAGTCGAAGCTTGGGCGGACCCATCGATCGAAAGCAATACCCATGAAATTTTCGTTGAGAACGGGCAGAGTAAGCTCAGCTATAAGATCGAAAATATTCCAAGTCCTAAAAATCCGAAAAGCAGCGCTTTGACCGCTTTAAGCGTGATCGCCCTGCTGCGCCGCCAGACTGCTCCATTGTCTATTCCCTGAACTTCTATTAAGCTTGCCACCATGAAAACAATTTCTTTCTTCGCCGGAGCGAGGTCCGGTACCAATCCCGATTATGAACGCGCCGCCACTGAAGTAGGCCGTTTTTGCGGGAAATATCCTTGTATCGCTAAATATGGCGCCTCGCGTCACGGCCTGATGGGCGCATTCGCTTTTGGCGTCAAGGAAGGCGCGGAAGAAAGCGGCAGCGGCGCGAAAGTGTTTGGGGTCGTGCCGGAGAAATTCTCCCGCATCAACCAGCCGGAAACGATGGGCATCGAGTTTGTCCTGACCAAGGATTTGACCGAGCGCAAAAGATTGCTGCTCGAAAAAGTCGATGCCTTCTTTGTCTTGCCGGGGGGGACTGGCACGCTCGATGAAATTTATGAAGTCACTGAGCAGGATTATCTCCCTGCCGACCGCGATCCCTCATTCAAAGATTACGCCATCCGACCGATTTATATTCTGAATCTCAACGGGTATTACGATCATACGATCAAGCAATTCGAGCGTATGATGGAAGAAGGCTTTCTTATTCCGCAAAAAATAGCGGCGGTACATTTTTATAATACGCTGGAAGAATATTTGGCGGCGCTGGAGAGGTTTTTTGAAGGTTGAATCTATGGATGAAATAAATGCAAAGTACAATAAACGTAAGGTGCTGCTGTATATCCTAGTTTACTTTCTTCTAGCTGGTGGGTTTTGGGTGATGTTAATATCTAAAAATCCTTTTGAGTTTGGTTGGGATTTTAAAAACGTTGTCTCTGCTATGGCTTCATTGATGGGAATACCTTTCAACCTTTTTTTTGGAACATATTTTATATCTGAAATTATAAAAAATAAGGTTCAATTGAGGATTACATCAGAGGGAATTTCTTTAAGAAATTTAGATATGCAAACGATTTATTGGAATGAAATATCCCATTTAAAAACCAAGACTAAACCCATAAAAATGACATACATAATATTAAAGGATCCGATGTCCTTTATCGGCAGAACAAATTTAGGATCAAAGGTCAATAAAGCTCTAATGAGGAATGCAATTCCCATTTCTACTCAAATGCTTGATGTAGGAGAAGAAGAGCTTTTAAAAGTTTTTGATTACTATCTAGACTATTCTAAAAAAACAGCTGTTAATGCTTTTTAAGGCTTATTTTTTCTAAGCCCAGTCAACTTTCGCACCCGGCAGGGCGATGATAAGGCCGTCAAGTTCATCTTTGACGATAATCTGGCAGGACAAGCGGGATTTTTTGGTCAGGTGAAACGCCAGATCCAGCATATCGTTTTCTTCATCGGATATTTCGCCGTCTTCCGGCATGACTTTTTCCCACCAGTCGGGATGCACGTAGACATGGCAGGTGGCGCAGGCGAGGGAGCCGCCACACGCGCCTTCAATTTTATCCATGGCGTGTTTGACAGCGACTTCCATCACCGACAGGCCGGCAGGGGCATCGATAGTTTTTTCAGACAGGTCGGTTTGAATGAATGTAATTTTGGGCATTTTTCTTTCTCTTCTTGTCATTCTGAGCGAAGCGAAGAATCTCATCTGCAGTCAAAGAGGAGATCCTTCACTGCGTTCAGGATGACATTGTTCTTGTTCTATCCCATGCAGCAAGAAAAATTTCTACATCTTTTTCGGTTGAGTTCCAGCCGAAAGACACGCGGATGGCGCATTTTGCATCATCTTCGCTGGCGCCCATGGCCAGTAGAACGCCGGAGGGCTTGATCGTGCCGCTGGAACAGGCAGAGCCAGCTGATACGGCTATCCCCGATAAATCGTAATTCATCAGCTGGGTTTCGCTCGGGGAGCCTTGCATCGAAAAAGATGTCGTATTGGCGACGCGGGCAGCATTTTCGCCATAGATGATAATTTTATCGTTTTGTTTTAAGGCGCTTTCAAGGCGATTGCGCATAGTTTCGAGTTTTTGAAATTCCGGCATATCGGCAATCGCGAGTTCGGCGGCGAGGCCAAAACCGGCGATGGCGGCAATGTTTTCGGTACCAGCGCGCTGGCGTCTTTCCTGTCCGCCGCCGAAGATCAGTTTCGGCAAAGGGGCCTTGGCAGCAAAGCAGATTGCGCCCGCGCCATGGGGGCCTGCGATTTTATGCGATGACAAGGTGATGAAATCGACGCCCAAGGACTCTCGGGTAAAAGGAATGCGCCCAAACGCCTGTACGGCATCGGTATGAACAAGCGCGCCGTATTTTTTAGCGATAGCGGCGATTTCGGCAACGGGTTGGATCACGCCGGTTTCGTTATTGACCAGCATAACGGAAACAAGCGCAGGCGCTTCGCCTGTCGCTATCTGTTTTTCAAAAGCGTCGAGATCGACAACGCCGTCTTTGGTGACCGCGATTTTTTCAGGATTGGAAATGCAGGATTGTAAAATGGACGGATGTTCGATGGCAGATACTAAAACGCGTTTGTCACGAAAGCCGTTTAATATGGTGTTGTTGCCTTCAGTGGCGCCGGAATTGAAAACGATCTGCTGAGGCCCGATATCGAGAGCGGTTGCGATTTGCGAGCGCGCATGTTCGACATGTTTGCGTGCGTTTCTGCCATAAAAATGAATGGAAGATGCGTTTCCTGTTTCTTTCAGGACATCAAACATCAGCTCCAGCACTTGTGGTTTGGCCGGGGCAGAGGCATTAAAATCGAGATAAATAGGGCTGCTCATCCTTTTCTCCTATATAATACCCACAATAATATCAATAACTTATACGAATTATATGGACGGGAGCGAATCGGGTGCGCTATAGCTCGTTTAACAATAACGTATAAAAACCAAAGAGATACGGGACAGAATGCCAGAAATAATCATTAACGGCCCTGCAGGTCGCCTTGAAGCGCGCTACTCTCACTCAAAAACTCCGAATGCACCGTTAGCCTTGATCCTGCATCCGTTTCCGGATCGCGGCGGCACGATGAATCATAAAATTCCTTATACCCTATACCAGACTTTCGTCGCGCAAGGTTTTTCCACGCTGCGTTTCAACTTCCGCGGCGTCGGCATGTCGCAAGGCATTTACGATAAAGGCGAAGGCGAATTATCCGATGCAGCGGCAGCGCTGGACTGGATGCAGGCGCTGAATATCAATGCACCATATGTCTGGATCGCGGGTTACAAT
>CAZWGO010000006.1:4493-112878 GCA_964633355.1 uncultured Micavibrio sp. | reverse complement strand
GACAAGGCTGGCATTTTTATCCTTTTTACTTTTCAGTATAGGATAATATTCCTTTATTGTCAAGGATTTGGATCAGGCGCTTATTCGAATGACTTCGTTAGTCTCGTCAGGATCACGCTCACTTGTCGTGATGTTCAGCGATTTCAGTTTACGGTGAAGCGCGCTGCGCTCCATGCCAACAAACTGGGCGGTCTTTGAGATGTTGCCGCCGAAGCGGTTGACCTGAGACAGAAGATATTCGCGTTCGAAAACTTCGCGGGCTTCGCGTAGTGGCAGGGAAATCAAATCAGCCCCCCACTCCGTCTTTAAAGTTGCCGGCACATTTTGCGAAATTTCCGGCGGAAGATCTTCGGTCTGTATGGTTTCGGGACTATTACCGCCCATAATCATCAGCCATTCGATCAAATTTTTAAGCTGGCGGATATTGCCCGGCCAGTTATAGGCTTGCAGCGCCATCATCGCCGACGCCGATATACCGCGCTTTTGCAAGCCGACATGCTTAACGTTTTGCTCCATAAAATAGTCGACCAGCTCTGGAATATCTTCCATGCGCTCGCGGAGCGTCGGAACCTGTATCGGCACGACATTCAAGCGATAATAAAGGTCTTCACGGAATGCGCCCGACTTCGTAGCTTCGAGCAGGTTATTGCCTGTCGAGGCCAGAATACGCACATCGACCTTGATTTGTTCATTACCGCCGATGCGCATAAAAGTCTGGTCCTGCAAGGCGCGAACGATCTTGCCTTGTGTTTCAAGCGGCATGTCTGCGACTTCATCGAGTAGCAATGTACCTTTGTCGGCGCGTTCCAGCACGCCCTGATGAATAACGCCTTTTTCTTCAGAGCCAAAAAGTTCGATCTCTATGCGGTCAGGGTTTAAAATTGCGCAATTGATGACGACGAAAGGACCCTGCGCCCGCGATGAATTTTTGTGAATAAAGCGCGCGGCGACTTCCTTGCCCGAGCCACTATCGCCTGTAATCAAAACGCGGCTATTGGCGGGGGCAACCTTGTTCAGTGTATTCAGTAAGGATTGAATGGCATTCGATTTCCCCTGCAGCGTGCTGGCAGGTTCCGCCTTCTGGCGCAGTTGTTCGTTTTCCTGTCGTAGGCGAGAGTTTTCGAGCGCGCGCTCGATCATCAGTAAGAGGCGATCTGTCTTGAAGGGCTTTTCGATAAAATCATATGCGCCGTGACGAATGGCGGTAACGGCTGTCTCGATTGTGCCGTGGCCGGAAATCATCACGACCGGCAAATGCGGGTGTTCGGCTTTTACTTTTTCCAAGATAGCCAAGCCATCGAATTCGGAATTTTGCAGCCAGACATCGAGAATGATCAGCGACGGTTTACGCTCTTCGATTTGCGCAAAAGCTTGTGTGGCGTTTCCTGCCTGACGCGTTGCATAGCCTTCGTCTTCCAGAATTCCCTGTATCAGGTTCCGGATGTCGGCCTCGTCGTCGATAATCAGTATTTCTTTTGCCATTTAACTTTTTAAAACTCAAAACCAAGAAAGATTCTTGCCACGAAGCACGAAGAATTATGCGGCATCTTGTATCTCATGTACTTTGTCCATGTTAGACGGAAAAACCAGAGACACTGTCGCCCCGTCCAGAATCGGCCAATCACTGAAAGGCGAATCTGTATTTCCGAATATAATATGACCGCCATGGTCCTCCATAATCTTTTTTACAATTGCGAGGCCTAAACCTGTGCCTTTCTCTCTTAAAGTCACATAAGGCTCGGTCAGAGACTGCGGATCGCGATCTTTGGGCAGTCCGAGGCCGTTATCGGCAACGGACAAGACCAATCGTCCGTCTGATATAGAGCGTCCGAGACCGACGGCAATATGCCCTTTAAAGTCGGCATCTTCATCTTTCATACGCTCTTCAACGGAATCCATGGCGTTCTTCAGAATATTAGTGAAGGCCTGCCGCATTTGCTGTGCGTCACAGATAGCATTCTTGTCGGAATCATCCAAGAAAATTTGCATCGTCGTATTAGGCGATGCTTCGCGGTTCATGGTAACGATTTCTTGCACCAGTCTCCCGAGATCGGTATTTTTCATCACGGGTTCCGGCATGCGGGCGAAGTTCGAAAATTCCGACACCATATGGCCGATATCGCCGACATGGCGGATAATCGTATCGATACATTGTTCGAAAATGCTTTGATCGTCTTCCGGCATGGATTTCAAATATTTGCGCTTCAGGCGTTCGGCGGAAAGCTGGATCGGCGTCAGCGGATTTTTGATCTCGTGCGCGATACGGCGCGCCACATCCGCCCATGCTGCTTTTCTCTGGGCCGATTGCAGGTCTGTAATATCGTCAAAGGTAATGACCGCGCCATGGTCTTCTTCATTATCTCCGGGCCCGATCAATTCAATCGCAACGCGGATAAGGAATATGCGGCGCGAACCGTCTGCCAGCACATAGGGACATTCGAAATTATGCGTACGGTTTGGTTTCTCGTAAGAATGGTCGAGGAAGTCCCGCGCTTCGGGTAGGATCGTGTAAATGCTTTCCCCGATAATCTGGTCTGCGGGTTTTCGCAGGAAATCGGCGGCGGAGGTATTGCAAATCGTAATCTGGCCGTTGCGGTTAATCCCCAGAATGCCGGAGGTGACACCGGCAAGAATGGTCTCGGTAAAACGGCTTCTTGAATCAAGCTGTGCGTTGGTTTCGATCAATTCCTCACGTTGGGAAACGATTTGCGACGTCATCTTGTTAAACGAGCGCCCGAGATAATCAAATTCCTCCAGGCCTGACTGTTCGGAAGCTTTCGCCGTATAATCTCCCTGGCGGAGGCGGTCCGATGTCGCAATCAGATCTGCAATCGGATAGGACAAGCGACGGGCAAAGGTCAGGCCGAACCACATCGAGGCGAGGAGCAGAACAAGCGCGACGACGCTGTAGATGAGAGTGACGGTCAGGCGTAGTCCCGAATAACGGGCCGCGACTTCTTCATAGCGTTCAACGGCTTCTTTGGTTGCGGCCAAGTGATTGAGCACATTGGCTTCCACCGGACGCCCGACGAAAAGATAAGTGTCCGGCAGGTTTTGTAGTTTAACGAGGGCGCGGACACGGTCGTCCTCGCTATCGGTCAGGATGATGACTTCACCCAGATTGGCTCTGTCCACGGCAAAATCGGGGATGTCCTTGACAGCAAAATCGTCAGGCGTATCGGTTTGAATCAGGACGCGGTCATTGCTGTTAAACAGGAAAACTTCAGGAAGGTTCCGGACAATAGATTGTGTGCGGACATAACGGCTGTAACCTTCGGGATCGGAATAATAGCGTGTCGATTCGCGGTTTAAATCATTTGCCATGCCAAGGACATCAGCACGGATAATCTGGTGATGTTCCTTTAAGTAACTTTCGGCGACGGCGCGGGATTCCTGTACCGCTGTTCGTACGCGGTCCGAAAACCATGCCTGTACGCCGTAATGAAAAAAGAACAGCGAGAAGATCATCATGATGATGGCGGGTGCCATCGCGACAAGGCCGAAGGTATAGACAAAGCGCATATGGATTTTGGAGCCGGGAATGCCCCTCTTCCACAAGGTCAGCAAAGAAGCGACGCGGCGCGCAACCAGAATACCGAGCGAAAGCAGGATGACGAGGTCTATATTTAGAAGCCAGATGACGACATCCGGATTGCTGCCGAACGGCGGCATGGAATTGAGCGCGGCGTATGTGGCAACTCCGGCCCCGATTCCGGCAAAAGCAAGGACAAGCGCCAAGCGCCCTTCCCAAGACGAGCCGAGCCGCTGGCGGAGGCGCCAGAGCCTGACCGGAAAGCGCCAGTCGAATTTTGCGTGATTACGGGACGGGACCTTCATAAAAGGCTTGTTTTTCCTTGATTAACGGGGAAATATCGCCCTTCACGACTTAAAAGGCAAGAAAAACAAAATATGTCTGAATTCGCTGTCATAATCGTTGCTGCCGGAACCGGAAGCCGGGCCGGAGACGGCCTGCCGAAACAATACCGCGACCTGACCGGCGAAGCGGTTTTGCGCCATACGGTGAACGCTTTTCTACATTTCCCGGGGCTGGTGCGGCTTTGCGTCGTCATCAACAAGGAACATGAAGAGCTATACCAGAACGCCGTGCGTGGGCTCGGTTTGCCACAAGCCGTCATCGGCGGCGCAACACGCCAGGAAAGCGTTGCCAAGGGATTGAAAGCCCTCGATGGTATTCCGGACGATATGCCGGTGTTGATTCATGATGGGGCACGGCCTTTTGTCGAGCATGAAACTATTTTGAATTGCCTGAAGAAGCTGGAAACCGCTCAGGCGATTACGACCGCCATTCCGGTACATGATACGCTGCGCCGATCCGACGATGGGTATCTGGGCGAGGTTATCAAGCGCGAGAATGTCTGGTTGATCCAGACGCCACAAGGCTTTCATTATAATATTATCAAACGTGCCCATGAAACGATGACAGGCGAATATACGGATGACAGCCAGATGGTATCCGATATGGGCGTGCGCGTGGAACTTGTCTCCGGCAGTCGCCGCAACATCAAACTTACAACCGAAGATGATTTCAAAAACGTGAAGAAAAAAATTACCAAAACCGGCCTTGGATATGATGTGCATGCTTTCGGTGAAGCCTCGAATCAGATACGCATCGGCGGCATTGATATCCCGCATACAAAAAAGCTGCTGGGCCATTCCGATGCTGATGTCGTGCTGCATGCGATTACCGATGCGATTTACGGCACGATCTCAAGTGGCGATATCGGGTCGCATTTCCCGCCATCGAATGACGATTTTAAAAATATGGATAGTTCGATCTTCCTGAAGAAAGCGATGAATGATTTGACGGCGGAAGAAGGGAAAATTCTGCACATCGACACGGTCATTATCTGCGAAGACCCGAAGATCGGCCCGCATCGCGACAAAATCCGCGAAAGCATTGCGAATATCTGCAATCTTCCTGTAAAGTCGGTGAGCGTTAAGGCCACCACGTCTGAAGGGCTTGGCTTTACAGGTCGCCGTGAAGGCATCGCAGCCCAAGCCATCGTTACCATAGAAATTTGAGCATGAGTTATATCCAGTCCGAAATCGACCGCATCGTCAATAAAGTCAAACGCCAGTTGATAGAACGAAAAACGATCGGCGCGCATTTGAATTTCAAAAATCCATGGATATTGATCGCGACATGGTTTGGCAGCGGCGTGTTTTTACCGGCGAGTGGAACATGGGGAACGATTGCTACCCTGCCCTTCGCTCTTCCGATCTGGTATTTCGGCGGCAAGATGGGATTGCTGGCGTTTCTCATCATCGTGTTTTTCCTCGGCATGAAAGCCAGCAAGGTTTTCGAAGATGAAACAGACAGCCATGATTCAGGATTGATCGTCGTCGATGAAGTGATCGGCTATACCATTGCTCTGCTGGTTATTCCATTCGACGCCGTATGGATTGCGATTGCTTTTGTATTGTTCCGCGGGTTTGACACTGTCAAGCCATGGCCGATTTCATGGATCGATATTCATACGGACGGTGCATGGGGCGTGATTGCCGACGATATCGCGGCGGGCGTTGCAACAGCTTTAACTTTATTGGTGCTTCAATATGCCGGACTCTTTAGCTGAACAAGTTCAAAAGATTTTACTGGAGAAACGCTTTTTTTTGACAACGGCGGAATCCTGTACGGGCGGTTTGATCAGCGTTGCAATGACGGATGTCTCTGGGTCATCCCGGGTCTATGACCGCGGCTTTATTACCTATTCCAACGAAGCAAAAATGGATTTGCTGGGCGTCAAAGGTGAAACGCTGGAAGATTACGGCGCGGTCAGTGAAGAGACCGTCCGTGAAATGGCGCAAGGCGCGTTAAAGGCTGCACCGAATTCGCATATTTCAGTAGCCGTGACCGGCATTGCCGGACCCGATGGCGGAACAGAGCATAAACCTGTCGGGCTTGTATATATAGGTGTCTCGCATTTTGAAAAAGGTACGAAAATTTTCAAGCATATCTTCAAAGGTGATCGTAATGCGGTCAGGCAGCAGACAGTTGAAGCGGCGTTTGAGCATGTGATGGAGATTATTTAATGAAAATACTTATATGCTCGGGTGCCGATCATAATTACTTTCCGTTGCTGCGGGAGATGATCTATTCGGTCAAGCGTTTTCACCAATCGGCAAATATTGAATTCGCCGTGATCGATGGCGGGCTTGCCAAGGACGATATCGAATGGCTGCGCGGCAATGTCCAGCACATTCATGCGCCGGAATGGCCAAGCGATATCGCCGAGAAAAAAGCTGGCGGCAAAACTTATTTGAAATCCTGCGTCTGCCGCCCGTGGATCAATAGCTATTTCCCCGGCTACGATCTTTATATTTGGCTCGACGCGGATATATGGGTGCAGAACTGGGATGCGATGGATTTATATATTCGCGGCGCGATGGCAGGAAAACTTGCGACATCCGGACAGGTGGACCGTGGTTATCCGAGATCGACCCGCATAAAATTCCTAGGTCCTATTCCGTTAAAACTCAGCGGGTTTTACTTCAGCAATGCCAAGAAGGCTTTTGGCTATAAACTCGCCAAAAACCTGTTCCCGTATCATGTTTTGCAGGCGGGTGCTTTCGCCATTCGTGGCGATGCCCCGCATTGGAAGCATTGGCAGGAACTGGTTTTAAAAGCGGTCGTTAAAGGCAAGGTCTTTACCGCGGAACAATTGACAATGGGCGTGATGTGTCACCTTGACGGGCTGCCGGTTGAGGTGCTTCCGGCATGGTGCAACTGGCTGTGTGAATTCCCGCCGCCGCTCGATGAAAGCAAGGGACAGTTTGTCGAGGCTTATTTGCCCAATCACCCTATCGGTCTCATGCATATATCAGGTTACGATGAAATGCGTAGAGATCGTTCAGTGTTAACAGAATTATCGAAGACCGATGGGAGTTCTTATCAGGGAACTCTCCGCACGCCGTTTTATGATGGGGAGTTGGACGAGGTTATTACCTAATTCCGTCATACCGACGAAAGTCGGTATCCAGATGTTAGCCATTGAGTGTTTCATAGAGATCATTCCAGCCTGAATTTTCTTTTTCAATTAATTCTAGCTTCCATGCTCTTTTCCATTCCTTCAGCTGCTTTTCGCGTTTGATAGCGCTTTCTGCGTCAGAGTAAGTTTCGTAATATACTAATCGATTAACGTCATAAGTTTTTGTGAAGCCTTCGCCGAGCTTTTTTCTATGCTCATGTATCCTGCGATTTAAATCAGGAGTAAAGCCGATATAAAGTGTGCCGTTCTTTTGGCTGGCAACGATATAAACGTAGAAATTCTTATCCATGGTTACCATCTGGATACCGACTTTCGTCGGTATGACGGTTTAAGGTTTAAGGACGACGCGGGCTGTAACCGAAAGAGAAACAGTCTGCTCTCCGGCCTGGGCAACAGGCGCGGCCATGCCAGCCGCATCGGACGCCATTTCCATGCGCGCGGTTTTATACATCACCGGCATCGGCTGGATCGGGCCTGCGCCATCGACATTCACTTCGACGATATCGTAGCTGCCTTTGCCAAGAGCCTTGGCGGCAAGATCGGCCTTGGTTTGAATTTTCTTCAGCGCGGCGGTCATCAGATTATCACGGTAAGCCTCGGACTGTTCCGGCGATAAGGTATAATTCAAGCCGTTCATCGCAAAGCCGAGCTCCTGAATCTTGCCAGTCAGTTCAAGCAGTTTCGCCTGATCCTTGCTCTGCAAATCGATTGTTTGCGAACCCTTCCATTGATAAGTGCGAATATTCGTTTTCGGCTGAGGATTGGGATTAGGATCGTAGGAATAGAGATTATATTGACCAGTCGAAGTTTTGACTTCCTTGATATCCTTTGTTTCTGCAATCGCTTTTTGCATCGCCTTGTTTATTTCATCCTGCACTTTCTTCGGGTCTTTGCCTTCGACTTCGATGCGCAAGGAGGCTTGCAATAGATCCTGTTTCAGATCCACTTGTTCGGTGGCGGAGAGCGACAGGACCGTCTGTCCTTTTTCAAGCGGAATAGCGTTCTGGACCTGCTGGGCCATGGCAGGTGAAATGACGAATAACGCAGCGGCGGTCAGGCATAATTTTTTCATTTTGGTTTCCTTTGATTGGAATATACACATTTGCTTTCCCCGTGAAAACGGGGATCTGATGACACTAATTTTAGATCCCCGCCTTCGCGGGGAAAACAGAAATGTTATGAATACAGAGCTTTTGCCCTGTCTTCAAATGCCGCCACCATACGTTTAACGATTTCGTTGAAGAAGACCCCCATCAGACTTTGAAAAAAAGCGTTACGAAATTCGAAATCAACAAAAAAGTCGATGGTGCAGCCGGAGCCGTTCGGGATAAACACCCATTTATTGGAAAGATGTTTAAGCGGGCCTTTCAAATATTCGACGCGGATGGCGTCGGGTTTATCCAGAACCACTTTCGACGTAAATTTTTCACGAACCATTTTATAACCGATAATGAGGTCGGCATAAAAAACATCGCCTTCCCTTCGCGTAATACGACTGGATAGGCACCATGGCAAAAATTCAGGATATTTATCGACATCCGCCACAAGGGCAAACATTTGTTCGCAAGTATATGGGAGGTCTTTTTTCTCAGCGTGGGTCGGCATGATGCCGATTATAGAAGTTTTATTGAATTTTAACAGGCCGATTATGAAGGGGTGCGATCATTTGCAGGTTTGGGAACGAAAGTACAAAATTCATCTCCACCATTTCTAAGAAAGACCGCAATGGAATCATCTTTCAATTGCCCTTGCTGATAAAGGAAAGTAAGAGGATTAAATCCTTCTCCGATTTCGCCCTTAATCCTTGCAATAATATAAGGAGACGTGATGTCGTAAATTTTTTCGCGCTCAGGTTTTGGGTTTGAATATTTATTGTTTAATGTATCGCATGCCTTGACGATCATTTCATTTATTTGGTTATCACGGCAGATCGGCAGAAAATAAGGAAAATATTTTTGGCCAGGTTTCTTTGAAACTATCGCAGTACTGACGGCGAGTTCATGACTTAAAGTAGCGCGTTCGATTTCTTGGGGGCTTAGACCCTTTTGAGGATTTTTATAAAACTTCTCAGTTACATCATGAGTCGCGATAATAGTTCTTTGATAATCTGTTAGTTTTCCAAGAAATTCGAGTTCCGGATAAATTTCAGGCGCAATCATCATCTGCATATTATGAGCTTCGAAATAATCACTTTTGTCGTGCCTTGTGTCATCACTATGGGTAAAGCGTCCCAACTCCATAGCCGCATCCAGAAGATTTATCCTTCCTGATAAGCGTTGGTCGCGAATTCTCTCGATTAATTCTTCTTTTGGAGAAAGAATACGCTTGGCAGCGTTGGTAAAGCCATATCTGGCATCCATGTAAATGTCCTCTTGCCGGGAACATATAAGTTTGCGGCGCAAAAAGTCAAACTTTTTAGTATATGAAAAACCTTATTCAGCAGCCGCTAATGTGCGGCTCATTCGCGCTGCGCGCAGACGTTCGAAGTCTTCGCCCGCGTGGTGGGATGAGCGAGTTAGCGGACTTGCGGAAACCATAAGAAAGCCTTTGGCTTTTGCCATCTTTGTCAATTGTTCGAACTCTTCCGGTGTCCAGAAATGATGGACGGGCGCGTGTTTCGGAGTCGGCTGAAGATATTGGCCGATGGTGATAAAATCGATTCTCGCGGCGCGCATATCGTCCATGACCTGTGCGACTTCTTCCTTGGTTTCGCCTAAGCCGACCATCAAGCCGGATTTGGTGAATTGTTCGGGGTCGACATCCTTGACGCGCTCCAACAAACGAAGTGAGCGGAAATAGCGAGCGCCGGGACGAATGGTGGGATAAAGGCGCGGCACGGTTTCGAGATTGTGGTTGAACACATCCGGTTTGGCTTTGATAACCGTATCGATGGAAGCCATGTTGCCGCGAAAATCGCCGGGCAGAATTTCAATCGTTGTGTCGGGTGCCTTGAAACGGATCGCGGCGATTGTCTTGGCGAAATGATCCGCGCCGCAATCGTCGAGATCGTCGCGGTCGACGGAAGTGATAACGATATGTTTGAGGCCCATGCGCTCGGCGGCAACACCGACGCGAAGCGGTTCAAATTTATCAAGCGCTTCGGGTTTACCTGTCGCGACATTACAGAACGAGCAAGCGCGTGTGCAGATCTCACCCATGATCATGAAGGTCGCGTGTTTTTTATTCCAGCACTCACCTATATTCGGGCAGCCCGCTTCTTCGCAGACAGTGGTGAGTTTATGTTCCTGAACTATCTTTTTCGTTTCGGCATAGGTCGTGCCTTGAGGCGCGCGAACGCGGATCCAGTCCGGCTTCTTCCCCATCGGGCGGTCCGGGTTCTTCTGTTTCTCAGGATGCCGCTTCGTGCGGTCAAGAAGGTCTGGGTTGTAGGTCATTACCCTCTTTGTAGCAGATAATTACGCCTGAAAGGGAGAGAAATCTTAACGATTATCAGCAGTTTCCGCCGAAACCGAGGATCATCTGGTCATAAGGGTCCGTTATATGGGCGTGCTGGAGATACACAACGTTATCTTGTACTTTCGGCTCAGAATTCCGGACGGCTTGCTTGTGGATATGGCTCAGACTGGTTGCAGGTCTGGACGTGTCATCCTTATGATCATAATTACTCATTTACTCAATCTCCCTGATAATTTTTTATTGAGGCACTTAAGTAAAGGAGTCGAAAGTGGAATTGAAGAAAATTCAATTCCGCACTGCAAAAACATAAAGGCTGCGCCTTATTTGTGAACGACCAGTTTTAAATGCGTTTCCAGTCTGTAAAGGCCGAAGATAAAAAGAGCTGTTGTAATAGCCAAGCCAAGAGCGAAGGCTGAAATAATTTCAGTATGAAATTGACCGTGTTTGAAAAAACCAATCAGGCTTGCAAGGCTGGAAATAATTGTGCAAGCCAAAAACATAAGAGCCGTATAGCCGACCCATTTCAGCAATCTGGCGAAACGAAGCATTATTGTTGAGGCCCGAAGATCAGGTAGAGCACATAAAAGGCAAGCGCAGCGGCGAGGAAGACATAGTACCCCTTCCCGCCTTTCCAGTATCGGGAATAGCTCATCCCCGAGCCCGGCAGACCGACCGTGCCGCGTGTGCCTTTAGAGGACAGATTAACGGTAGCCCCCTTTTTGCCGATGGAGGTACTCACCCCGGATTTGGAGATGTTCAGCCTAATGCCGGGGAAGAGTTTAATACCTTTGCGAAAGCGAAAACCGGGGAGCATTTTTTCGACCTTTTTTGACAAATAACTCACAATTGTTGTAGCACTATGAAAAGGAAATTTTACAATGAAAAATAAGTTATTGTGGTCTTTTGGAGCTGTTGCCGCCATGGTGACTCCAGTATTGCTTGACCAAGACAACCCACAAATGGGACCAAGTCTCGCTTATTATACTACTCAACCTCTATTTTATGTTTCAAATGTAACGCATGGCATTAAGGCAAAAATAAACCACCAGCCCTATACACAATATGACCAAACTAAAAACGGAAATTATAAATATTATTTAGGTGTAAATAACGCCGAGTTTAAAGCAAGCAGTATGCGTTTAGTCAGAGATTTTTCAAATAATGGTAATGAGAGTTTAGAAAACCTATACAAGAAAAACCCTGACGCTTACAGAGCTATACCTGATGATATAGCGGCTGGCATGGCATTCATTGATGAACTTCCAGTTGAAGAAAGAGCAGCTTTTTACTCGCGCGATTTTAAATAGTTTAATCACTTAAAAATGTATTGTCTTCCCATATGCGTTTAACACACTTTCATGCATCATCTCGCTTAAGGTCGGATGCGGGAAGACAGTGTGCATTAATTCGGCTTCTGTGGTTTCCAGCGTTTTACCGACTGCATAACCCTGAATGAGTTCGGTGACTTCTGCGCCGATCATGTGGGCGCCGAGGAGTTGTCCGGTTTTCGCGTCAAAGATGGTTTTGACGAGGCCTTCAGGTTCGCCGAGCGCAATGGCTTTACCGTTGCCCATGAACGGGAAGCGACCGACTTTGATATCGAGCCCCTGCTCTTTCGCTTTTGCTTCGGTCAGGCCGATGCTGGCGACTTGCGGCATGGAATAAGTACAGCCCGGGATTGACGCGCGGTCGAGCGGATGCACGTCTTTAACGCCCGCAATTTTCTCGACGCAGATAACGCCTTCATGGGACGCTTTGTGCGCGAGCCAAGGCCCCGCAACGACATCGCCAATGGCGTAGACGTTTGGTTCGTCCGTGGCGAGCCATTCATTGGTGATGATAATCCCGCGATCTGTTTTAACCTTGGTATTCGATAAACCTATATCTTCGATATTGGCGGAGATACCGACAGCGGAGATCACGCGGTCGACGGTGATCTTCTCAACCTTGCCGCCGATATCGACATGGGCGGTCACGTTGTTCGCGCCTTTTTCAAGTTTCGCGACTTTCGCACCGGTGATGATTTTCATGCCCTGTTTTTCGAAAGCCTTACGCGCCAGGCCGGAAATTTCGGCATCTTCGGCAGGTAGAATTCTATCGATGACTTCGACAACAGTGACTTCCGTGCCCATGTTACGGTAGAAACTCGCGAATTCGATACCGATCGCGCCGGAGCCGATCACCAGCAGGGATTTTGGCATTTCAGTCGGAACCATCGCTTCGCGGTAGGACCAGACCAGTTTGCCGTCAGCTTCCAGACCCGGGAATTGACGCGCTCTCGCGCCTGTCGCGATGATGATGTTTTTGCCGGTGACGGTTTGTTTAGATTTGTCTTTCAGTTCGACTTCAATCTGGCCTTTGCCTTTCAGGCGACCGTAGCCATCAATAACAGTGACTTTGTTTTTCTTCAGCAGATGGCCGACACCGCCGGAAAGTTGCTTGGCAACGCCACGCGAACGTTCAACGACTTTCTTGATATCGAGAGATGGTTTTTCACATCCCAGGCCGTATTGATCGGCGTGCTGCATATAGTGAAAGATTTCAGCCGAGCGCAGCAAGGCTTTCGTCGGGATACAGCCCCAGTTCAGACAGATACCGCCCAGATGGTTCGCTTCGATCACGGCGACTTTCATGCCGAGTTGGGAAGCGCGGATCGCGGCAACATAACCGCCCGGGCCTGCGCCGAGAATTACTAGATCAAAATTATTATCAGCCATTTTTTCCTCTATTCGTCATTCCCGCGAAGGCGGGAATCCATGGACCCCCGCCTTCGCGGGGGTGACGGTTGAATTTGTTAAACCAGCATGCTCACTGGGTTTTCTATGTAGTTTTTGAAGATCTGCAAGTATTCCGCGCCGACGGCACCATCGACACAGCGGTGATCGACGGAGAGCGTCACAGTCATCACGGTGGCAATTTCTAATTTACCGTTGATGACGACAGGTTTTTCGATCCCTGCGCCGACAGCCAAGATACAGGCCTGTGGCGGATTGATGATCGCTTGGAAGTTGGTGATACCGAACATACCGAGATTGGAGACCGAGAAGGTCCCGCCCTGGAATTCTTCGGGTTTCAATTTGCCGTCACGAGCGCGTTTGGCGAGGTCTTTCATCTCATTGGAGATGTCTTTGAGACCTTTGGTTTCCGCCGCCTTGATAATAGGGGTAATCAAGCCGTTAGGTGTCGCCACCGCAACGGAGATATCCGCGTTCTCATATTGAAGAACGGCATCATCCGTCCAGGAAACGTTAGCCGCCGGATAGGCTTTGAGCGCCATGGCCGAAGCCTTGATCACGAAATCATTGACGGAGAGTTTGTAAGCGTCTTTGCCTTGCTTGTTCAACTCAGCGCGTGCCGCCATCAAATTGGTCAAATTGCAATCGATGCTTAAGTAGAAATGCGGAACAGTTGTTTTTGATTCAAGCAAACGTTTGGCAACGATCTTCTTGATATTGTTGTTAGGAATTTCCGTGTATTTCATGCCGTACGGATTAGTTTTGAGTGCAGAGTTTTGAGTGTCGAGTGGTTTACTCTGAACTTTCTGCTCTCCGCTCTTCGCTCCCTCTACATCATGCTTGACGATACGACCATGCGGACCGGAGCCCTTGACGGACGAAAGATCAAGGCCTTTTTGGTCTGCGATACGGCGCGCCAGAGGCGTTGCGAAAACGCGGTTGCCAGAGTGACTAACAGGAGCCGCAGTTTTGGCCGGCTCGGCGGCTTTCGGGGCGTCTTCTTTTTTAGCTTCGGCTTTCGGAGCAGAAGCAGGTGCCGGGGCTTTATCGGCGGCAGAGGCATCTTCGCCTTCTTCGAGCAGAACTGCAATTGGCGTATTGACGGCCACATTGGCGGTTCCGGATTCGATTAAAATTTTTCCAATCGTGCCTTCATCAACGGCTTCGACTTCCATCGTCGCCTTGTCGGTTTCGATTTCGGCGATGACATCACCGGCTTTGACTTTATCGCCGGATTTCTTGAGCCATTTCGCCAGAGTACCTTCGGTCATGGTCGGCGACAGGGCTGGCATTAGGATGTTGATAGGCATGATGTCAGTCCCTTATTTGTAGCAAACTTTTTTGACAGCCGCGATGATGTCATCGACTTGCGGCACGGCGAGTTTTTCTAGGTTGGCGGCATATGGCAGCGGGACGTCTTTCGCGCTGACGCGTGTCACAGGCGCATCGAGATAATCGAAAGCATGTTCGTTCACGACAGACGCGATTTCAGAACCGATACCGGCATAACCCCAGCCTTCTTCGCACGTGACGATGCGGTTGGTTTTCTTTACCGATTCAATGATCGTCCAGCGGTCAAGCGGGCGAATGGTGCGGAGGTTGATGACTTCGGCGTTGATACCCTCTTCTTCCAATTTCTTTGCCGCTTCCAATGCACGACCCACCATGATCGAGAACGCAACGATGGTGACATCGGTACCTTCTTTTTCAATTTTGGCGCGGCCAATCGGGATGACGAAATCTTCATCGGTCGGAACTTCAAAAGATTGTCCGTAGAGAAGCTCGTTTTCAAGCACGACGACCGGATTCGGATCGCGGATCGCCGCTTTTAGCAAGCCTTTGGCATCAGCCGCAGACCAAGGCGAAACGACTTTCAGGCCCGGGACATGTGCGTACCAGCTGGCGTAACATTGGGAGTGCTGGGCAGCCACGCGCGAGGCGGAACCGTTAGGACCGCGGAACACGATGGGTGAGCCGAGCTGACCGCCTGCCATGTAAAGCGTTTTCGCGGCGGAGTTGATGATATGGTCAATCGCCTGCATCGCGAAGTTGAAGGTCATGAATTCAACGATAGGCTTCAAACCCGACATTGCGGAGCCCACAGCCAGCCCTGCGAAACCATGTTCGGTAATCGGCGTATCGATCACGCGATCAGGTCCGAATTCCTGCAACAGGTTTTGGGTGACTTTATAAGCGCCTTGATATTCGGCGACTTCTTCACCCATCAGGTAAACATTTTCATCGATGCGCATTTCCTCGGCCATCGCATCGCGTAAAGCTTCGCGAACGGTCTGGGTATGCGTGGCCGCCATGAATTTCGCTTCATCGAAAACAGGCGGCTCGATCACTTCGCCTTGGGCATATAGGATATCACGGTTTTCAATTTTTTTGCCGGAAGCTTGTGCGGCAACTTCTGTTTTAATCGGCGCTGCTTCTTCTTTCGGTTTCACATCGGCTTTGGCAGCAGGTGCAGTTTCCGGTGTCGGGTTGTCATTGACTGTTTCACCTTCTTCGATAAGCAAAGCAATAGGCGTATTAACTGCCACACCTTGCGTACCTTCGGAAATCAGGATTTTACCCAGAATACCTTCATCGACAGCTTCGACTTCCATCGTCGCCTTGTCGGTTTCGATTTCGGCGATGACATCACCGGCTTTGACTTTATCGCCTTCCTTCTTGATCCAGCGGGCAAGATTGCCTTCGGTCATGGTCGGAGAAAGCGCGGGCATTAAAACTTGTACTGACATGATTATTTTACCTCAAATGGAACGAGAACATCTGTCCAGAGCTCTTCTGGATTTGGTTCCGGGGATTCTTGGGCGAAGCTGGCGGCTTCGGCGACGATGTCTTTGACTTCCTTATCAATCGGTTTCAAATCGTCTTCGGTCATACCGCCTTTTTCGAACATCAATTTTCTCAAACGCTCGATAGGATCGCTTTCTGTTTTAAATTTTTCGACTTCGTCTTTTGTGCGGTATTTCGCCGGATCGGACATTGAGTGACCGCGGTAACGGTAGGTTTTGACTTCCAAAATATACGGGCCGTTGCCGGAGCGAACGTAGTCCAACGCCTGACGCGCAACAGCCTGAACCGCCAGCACATCCATACCGTCTACCTGTTCACCCGGAATATCGAAGCCTTCACCGCGCTTGAAGAATTCACCCGCAGAGTGACGCTTGGTTGAAGTTCCCATGGCATATTGGTTGTTCTCGATGACGTAGAGAACCGGAAGGTTCCAAAGCTTTGCCATGTTAAAGCATTCGTAAACCTGACCCTGGTTCGCCGCGCCGTCACCCATATAGGATACCGCGACGCCGCCGTCTTTTTTATATTTATGGGTGAAGGCAAGGCCTGTCCCGATAGAAGTCGACGCGCCGACGATACCGTGACCGCCATAGAAACCTTTTTCGCGGGAGAACATATGCATGGACCCGCCCTTGCCGCGCGAGTAACCGCCGATACGGCCCGTCAATTCCGCCATGATCCCTTTTGGGTCCATGCCTATCGCCAGCATGTGCGCGTGGTCGCGGTAAGTCGTAACAACCGTATCCTGCTCTTCCTGCATCGACTGGATCCCGGTAACCACCGCTTCCTGACCGATATATAAGTGACAGAAACCGCCGATAAGGCCCATCCCGTATAACTGCCCAGCCTTTTCTTCGAAGCGGCGGATCAGGAGCATCTCGCGGTAGAGTTTTTTCATCTCTTCCGGCGTCGGGTTAGCTTCTGTATTTGATATTGTTTTCGGTTGTTTAGAGCTGGCTTTTGAAGCCGTTTTGGTAGCTGCTGACACGGATGTATCTTCTCCCAATTTGTGAACTTGAGCGATGAATTACACGATTTTAACCAATGCCGCCAATGGTTTAGTTTGTGCATTGCGCAAATTGGAACGTATGGTAAACAAAGGAGAACGGAAAATTCAAAGCGAAATTTAGTTTTTACTCAAAACATCAACTTCGCCCGGTCGTCTGAAACCGAGGACGATCCGTGCGCGTTCTTCCAGCAAATCCTTGTTAATCGAACCGGGACGCAGCATGGAGACTTTTTTCTCGAGCTGTTCATGTTCATGCGCGAGTTCGAAAGAGTCTTTCTCTAAATTGGCGACGGATTTTTCGAGCGTCATATAGCGGATCAACGACCGCTCCCCTAGCATCAAATGGTAGGAAAAATAGACGAACAAGCCGATCCCGATCAAGGTGACGAGATTTTTGCGGACGAGATAGCGTTGTTCGAGCAGTTTTTTCATGAGTTATGAATCAGAGCGGTTTAATGAAGTATAACCTGATTAAACCTTACTTGTCATCCCGGACTTGATCCGGGATCCAGATATATCGGCGCCATCTGGATTCCGGCTTTCGCCGGAATGACGACTAGGTGGATAAAGTAATCTTCCGCTTATGCCGCCAGAAATAGATGCCGCCAGCCAGCAGGACCAGCACGGCGCAGCCGATCTTGATTTCCGGCAGCAGGCTTTTGACCAATTCCTGATTATTCCCAAGTTGATACCCTAGAATAAGTAGCACTGCTGTCCAGATTGCCCCGCCCAGCCCTGTATAGATACAAAACTTTGCAAGGTTCATTCTTGCCAGACCCGCCGGAAAAGAAATGAAATGGCGGATACCGAAGACCAGACGGCCAAGGAAAATCGAGACTGGGCCATGCGTGCGGAAATAATCATCCACCTTTGCCATTTTCTCTTCGTTCATAAAAAAGAAGCGGCCATATTTAATTAATATATACCGCCCGCAGATTTTCGCGACGTAGTAATTCAAAAGTGAGCCTGCCATCGTGCCGAGTACGGCGAGGATAAAGACTGTTGTGGCATCCCATACCCCTTGATGAATTAAATATCCGGCAGGGATAAGTGTCGCCTCGCTTGGGATCGGCATAAAAGTACTCTCTAATGCCGACATCAGGAATACTCCCGGATAGCCGAGGGCTTCGATGAATTCGATGAGCCAGTGAATTGCAGTTTCGATCATGTTTAAAGTCCTGTCATTCTGAGGGGAGCGAAGAATCTTCGTGCAGCTTCTATTAGATCCTTCGCTTGCGCTCAGGATGACAATATTAAGTTAAGCAGCCTTAAGTTTCGTTTTTGAAGACGGCTTCGCCCGCAGAATGCTGGTTCCTGCGTAACGGGCCGAGGGACCGAGGATTTCTTCGATGCGGATCAACTGGTTGTATTTCGCCACGCGGTCGGAACGTGATAAAGAACCTGTCTTGATCTGGCCTGCATTGGTTGCCACTGCCAAATCGGCAATCGTTGAGTCTTCGGTTTCGCCGGAACGATGGGACAAGATAACTCCGAATCCTGCTTTTTGCGCCATTTCGACGGCTTGCAATGTTTCGGTCAAAGTTCCGATCTGGTTGACCTTCACAAGAATGGCGTTAGCGGATTTTTCTTCGATACCACGAGCCAGACGTTTCGGGTTTGTGACGAACAAATCATCGCCGACGAGCTGGACTTTATCGCCGAGCGCTTTTGTCAAAGCCGCCCAACCTGCCCAGTCGTCTTCTGCCAGACCGTCTTCGATAGATACAATCGGGTATTTGGAAACCAGGTCTTCGTAGTATTTGATCATCTGGTCGGTGGTCAGGACTTTGCCTTCGCCCTCTAAATGATATTTACCCTCTTTGAAGAATTCAGTTGCGGCGACATCAAGCGCCAGCACCACGTCGTCACCCGGTTTGTAGCCGGCTTTTTCAATCGCTTTCATGATGAAGTCGAGCGCTTCGTAAGAAGATTTAACCGCAGGAGCAAAACCGCCCTCGTCGCCTACATTGGTGTTAAGGCCAGCTTCCGAAAGCTCCTTTTTCAACGTGTGGAAAATTTCAGAGCCCATGCGGATGGCTTCGGCAATGCTGTCCGCGCCGACCGGCATAATCATGAATTCCTGAAAATCCACAGGGTTATCTGCGTGGCTACCCCCATTGATGATATTCATCATCGGAACGGGCAGCATGTTGGCAAAAACGCCGCCGATGTAGCGGAATATTTGTTGATCGACTTCTTCGGCTTGCGCACGCGCAATTGCCAGAGACACGCCAAGAATGGCATTCGCGCCAAGGCGGGATTTGTTTTCTGTGCCATCCAGGTCGATCATCGCGTGATCGATCAGGGTTTGCTCTTCGGCTTCGATACCGTCCAATAGATCAGCGATTTCAGTATTGACGTTGTTAACTGCTGTTTCGACTGACTTTCCACCGTAGCGGGATTTGTCACCATCACGGAGTTCAACCGCTTCATGCGCACCTGTAGACGCGCCTGATGGTACGGCAGCGCGGCCTCTGGCTCCGCTTTCCAGTACGACATCGACTTCTACTGTTGGGTTGCCACGGCTGTCTAAAATCTGACGGGCATATACATCTACGATTGCGCTCATTAAAAAATCCTCTGCTAATTGTAACAGAGGATTTTTAAAGGGAATTTCGGTTTAGGTCCAGTAGTTGTTAGGGATGGAATTCACGATAAACACGAAGACAATTTTCTGTCGCTTTTCTTTGTTCGATTGTTTCGGCTTCCGCGATGCGCTTACTCCAGCCCTTTTCGACCCGCTCTTTCGTTTCATGAACTCCGCTAGCCATTTTATAATAGATTTCGCTGCGTGATTTGATATCGGTCATCTTGCCCTCCATTATGTTAATGGCAGGTCAGGCTTGACGCCGACGAGAACTAAATTCTGGGTTGCCAGTGGCACACCATCAACTTCAAAACGACGGAATTCGTCATTCAAATGAGCCTGAACCGGAATATCGTCTACAGCTTTGATGTCAAATAAATGGCATAGCGTAAAAAACGTCTCACGATCAGAGCGTATGAGGTAAGCATCGAGACAACAGCCAAAATTCGGTTTTTCCACCTGCACTCCACCAAGGGCGTCGAGAATTTTATTTTTCGTCACGTCCCCTGTGGTTTCACTAAAAATTGTAAGTAGGTCGGGGGAATTGCTTCTTCTAAAACCGCGCTGTGTGGCGGCATTCAGGACTGGATCTGTATGGAAAGGCTCTATTTTTACTGCTAGTTTACTCATTGCTTTACTCATTAAATTAGATGTTACTTAACACGCATAACATTGATTTAAATCGACAATTTTCAAGTTCTATCAGCCCTCCGAAATTTGCGGGGGCCTTTTAGTACGACTGAGTATTACCGTTTTTTCGCGTAGCAGATATATAACAAAATTAAAGCAATATGTCAAATATTTTTGGTCAGACGGTCAATCTGAACCATTTTCTCAAGAAGACCTTCCATATCATTGAGCTTAACCATATTGGGACCATCGGACGGCGCATTATCAGGGTCTTGGTGGGTTTCCATGAAAACGCCAGCCACGCCCACGGCCATTGCAGCCTTGGCCATGACAGGAACCATGGTGCGGTCCCCGCCGGTTGATGCGCCGTTGCCGCCGGGTTGCTGGACAGCATGGGTTGCATCCATGATCACCGGATAGCCGGTTTGCGCCATAATAGGCAGCGAGCGGAAATCAACAACTAGGGTGTTATAACCAAAGCTTGCACCGCGCTCGCAGAGCATGATGTTTTCATTTCCGCTGTCGGAAATTTTCTGGGCAACGTTTTTCATGTCCCAAGGAGCCAGGAACTGGCCTTTTTTCACATTGATCGCCAAACCTGTTTTGGCAGCGGCAATCAAAAGATCCGTTTGGCGGCACAAAAACGCCGGGATTTGTAATACATCCACTGCATCTTTCAACGCTTCACATTGCTCGGGTGAATGCACGTCAGTTAAAACAGGCATGCCAAGGTCTTTTTTCAAATCTTTGAAAATTTCGATAGCTTTATCAAGCCCCATACCGCGCGCACCTTTAATCGAAGTGCGGTTAGCTTTATCGAAGGATGTCTTATAGATGTAAGGAATGCCAAGCTTTGTGGTTATTTCCTTCAGCTTTCCTGCCATGTCAAAAGCATGGTCTCTTGATTCAAGAACGCAAGGTCCTGTGATCAGGGCAAAAGGCAATTCGTTGCTAATTTTAATCGGGCCGACGGATACTGTTTTCATGGTCGGACTATAAGCATTAAGCCCGCGTTTTTCAACACAGGCTTAATTTATTTTGCATTATAAAGCGGCTGCTCTTTTTCATGAAGGCGGAAGCTGCAGGTACTTCCTTGTCCCGGCGGTCAAGCTCTGCCAAAAGTTCAAGACCGCGAGAGGCGGAACCCTGTGCTGCGTGGGCAAGAAAACGGGATTCGGCATCGGAATTCGGTAGTACCTTAAACCAACCTGCTCTTCTCAAGCGCCGCTTTAATAAATGACGTGAACAATGGATGCGGATCGAACGGTTTTGATTTCAATTCCGGATGGTATTGCACTCCGATAAACCAGGGATGCTCTGGGATTTCAACGGTTTCTGGCAATTTACCGTTTGGCGACATGCCGGCGAATTCCATCCCTTTTGCTTCGAGGCGCTCGACATAGTTGATATTCACTTCATAGCGATGGCGGTGGCGTTCCGAAATTGTTGTCGAGCCGTAGATGTTTGAAATCAGGGAGCCGGGTTTCAGCGCCGCGTTATAAGCGCCGAGGCGCATCGTGCCGCCGAGATCGCCTTTATCATCGCGAGTGACCATCTCATTGCCTTTGAGCCATTCGGTCATCAGGCCAACGACGGGCTCCTTACATTCACCAAATTCGGTCGAGTTTGCATCTGCCAAGCCGACGAGATTGCGAGTGGCTTCGATAACAGCCATTTGCATGCCGAAACAAATCCCGAAATACGGTACTTTACGCGTACGAGCAAATTCAACAGCTTTGATCATACCTTCCGTACCACGCTGGCCGAAACCGCCGGGAACGAGAATTGCATCGACATCTTCAAGCTCGGCAGCGTGGCCGTCCTTTTCGAATGTCTCGCCTTCCAAGAATTTCAACTGAACCTTGACGTTGTTGGCAATACCGCCATGGATCAAGGCTTCGTTCAGGGATTTATAACTGTCTGTCAGCTCGGTATATTTACCGACGATACCGATTTTGACCTGCGCTTCCGGATTTTTGATTCGGTGAACGATTTCCTGCCATTGTGATAGATCAGGCTGTTTCGCATCAGTGATTCCAAAGCAGGACAAGACTTCTGTATCAAGACCTTCTGCATGATAGGTCAACGGCACTTCATAGATGGATTTTACATCGAGAGCAGGAATAACGCGTTCATGCGGGATATTGCAGAAAAGGCCGATTTTGCGCAGATCATCATCTTCAATCGGGCGATCAGAGCGGCAAAGAAGGATATTTGGACGAATACCAACCGACATCAGTTCTTTTACCGAGTGCTGTGTCGGTTTGGTTTTTAACTCACCAGCTGCCGCGATATAGGGCAGCAATGTTACATGAATAAAAATCGCGCGATCCGGACCGACTTCGTTACCGAATTGACGAATGGCTTCTAAAAATGGAAGGCTTTCGATATCGCCGACCGTGCCTCCGATTTCAACCAGCACGAAGTCAGCACTGCCTTCTTTTTCCTGAATAAAATCTTTAATCTCGTTGGTAATATGCGGAATAACCTGAATTGTCGCACCTAGATATTCGCCGCGGCGTTCACGTTGCAAGACGTTCAAATAGATTTTACCAGTGGTGACGTTATCGGTTTGTGTTGCGGGACGTCCAGTAAAGCGTTCATAATGACCTAAATCAAGATCTGTTTCCGCGCCATCATCGGTCACAAAAACTTCGCCATGCTGGAACGGCGACATCGTACCGGGGTCGATATTTAGATACGGGTCAAGCTTGCAGAGGCGCGTTGTGTAGCCGCGAGCTTGCAAAAGTGCGCCGAGCGCAGCGGAGCCAAGGCCTTTTCCTAAAGAGGAAACGACCCCACCTGTAATAAATATGTATTTTGTCATTGGCTTATTGGTACTGAAGGGGCTTTTTTAGATTCTTCGGATTTTGATTCGGACGCCGGAGCTTCTTTTGTAATAGCTGCCGGAGAGGCTGAATCGAGAATACTTGGAGCTGCGCCGCGCTGTGACGCCAGAACCGCCAGAATAAGGCTTGTCGCAAAAAATGCGCCGCCCACCCATTGAGTGGTTTTTGTTAAAACATTGGCCGTTGTTTGAGCAGAGGCAAAATTTCCCATTCCGCCGCCACCGCCGCCGATCCCAAGGCCGCCGCCTTCAGAGCGTTGCAGCAGGATCAGGCCAATCATAGCCAGTGTTAAAATCAGGTGGATGACGAGAATTACATGTTCCATATCAAATACTTATTTTGCAGCGTTCACAATTGCCATGAACTGGTCAGTCTTCAGGCTAGCCCCGCCGACCAAAGCACCATCTACATTATCAATATGCAGGAGGTCTTTCGCATTGTCGGGCTTCACCGAACCGCCGTACAAAATACGGATCGCGGCCAATTTGTCCAGTCTTTCCTTCAATACATTACGTATAAAAGCGTGCATGGATTTAACATCGTCCGGCGTGGCTGTTTTTCCCGTGCCGATCGCCCAGACAGGTTCATAAGCAATTACAGTGTTTTCAGATGTCGCGCAGTCAGGCAAAGAGCCTAAAAGCTGGGATTTTACGACATCTTCTGCTTTGCCCTGATCCCGCTCGGATTCGGTTTCGCCGACGCAGATAATAGTGATAAGACCTTCCGCATGGGCCAGAACAGCTTGCTCTGAAATAATCTGATCCGTCGCACCAAAATACTGGCGGCGTTCGGAATGGCCAAGGATCACATATTCAGCACCGATATCTTTCACCATCGTGGCGGATATATCGCCCGTATAAGCGCCGTTTTTAAATTGCGAAGAATTCTGTGCGCCAAGAAAAACGCCGCTTTGCAAATTATCTTTTACGGTCTGGATATGAAGAAAAGGCGGGCAGATACAAATATCGACGTTTTCTACATTCGGAATCGATTTCGAAAGAGCGGCAGCTTCGGAAAGCGAACCATTCATTTTCCAATTCCCAGCGATAAGCTTCTTCATAAATAAGGCTTTCCAATTGATTTGACTGACAAGTTCTGAATATAGTCACTCTGCAATTAATACAAGAGGTTGTCGATGATTTTGAGCAAGATGCGTACCGGTGTTTTTTCCGGCCTGTTCCTAGGGATTTTACTCCTTGGCGGCGTTGGACTGATCTTAAGCGATGGTGCCGGTACTTTCCGCGATGGCGTCGGATCGACGAATGTCGCTGAAATCGACGGACGGCCCATTAAATCAAACGAGTTTGATCGCATCGTCCGTATACAATTACAGGCACAGAACATCCCATCTGCCGAAGCCTATAATCTGGGCATTATCGACCGCATCCTTCAAAACGAGATCATGAGCCACCTGCTCCGCAAAGCCGCTTTCGATTACGGCATCATTGCCAGTGACAAAATAGTCGCCGATGAACTTCATAAAGCTCTTCTTCCTATGGCAGGACCTACAGGAGATGTAAAACAGGCCCTCGCAAGTCTTTTGCAATCACAGGGTATGAGCGAGAAAATGCTCGTTGAATCCGTCCGCAATGATTTATCGACTGGTCTTCTGCGCCAGACGATCGGCGGCGGTGTTTACGTTCCGGCGGCGATGACAAACGCTTTCTATCAATGGAATTTGGAAGAGCGCGATATTGAATATGTGTCCTTGCCCGCGGCATCCGTAAAAATGGATAAGCCGACGGATGAGCAACTGGAAAAATTCTATGACACGATCAAAAGCGAATATGCCATTCCTGAAACAAGAAATGTGACCATCGGGATTCTTGATACGGCAAGCCTTGCCGACAAGCAGGATGTTACTGACGAACAGGTCAAAGAATTCTATGAATCAAATAAAAGCAATTTCGAGATCGACGGAACCAGAACTCTCGAGCAGGCGGTTTTAAAAACGGAAAAAGAAGCCAATGATGTTTTAAAGGAAGCACAAAGCTCCAAAGACCTTAAAGCTGCCGTAATTAAAGTCACAGGCAAGGCAGATAGTTACAACAAGGCGGCAAAATTCGAAGAGAAAGCCTTACCGGCTCAACTGGCAGAACCTGTATTCTCGGCAGAGGTAAAAAGTTTTGCCGGACCGGTGGAAACTCCGCTTGGCTGGCATGTCTTCTACATTCAGTCAGAACAGTCATCTGGCGTAAAAGTCTTCGACGATGTTAAAGCGCAGATCAAAAAAGACCTGAGCGATACGGCCAGCAGCGATGCGGCATTCGAAGTGACAAATAAAATCGAAGATCGTTTGGCAGAAGGTGAAAGCCCTGAAAGCCTAAAGGACGAATTTAAACTGACAATCATCAAGCTTGAAAAGCTTGGCGCGACGGATGCAAAAATTCCGGCGTTGAAAGCTTATAACGCGGATGAAGGCAAAATCATTCAGTCGGCCTTCACGACAAACGCAAACGAATCTTCCCCGTTGAGTGAAATCTCCGGCGGCAAGATGGTTACCATTCATGTTAACAGCATCACTGAAGCACAAGCCAAGGATTTGAAAGACGTCAAAACTGAAGTAACAGAAAAATGGAGCGCTTTGGAGAAAAGAAGAAAGCTTCTGGTTAAATCGCTAGAGATTACCAGCGATCTCGATTCAGGAAAAACCACGCTGCAAAAAATTGCCGCCGAAAATAAGGCCAAGATAAAAACAGCGAAGATTGTGCGCGGATCAAAAGCGCCGGAGGGATTGAATTCCCAAGGCGTGGCACAAATCATGGCGACAGATATAAACAAGGCTGTTGCCATTCCAGATATCGAGTCCATCCAGATCGTAAAAGTCAAAAATGTATCATTGCCGAAAAAAGAACCGTCGAAATCTGAACTGGCCGATATCGAGAAGAATCTTTCTCTCGATATGCAGGAAGAACGTTTCGTGTCGTTCATCAACCATATCGAACGCAGCAATAAGGTCGAAATCAATAAGCCCTTGCTGGACCGCATGTATGGACAGGCATCTACGGAACAGTAATGCAGGGTCCTGACTTAGAAAGCTTTACAACGCATTTTGAGAACGGACAGACACAGCTTGTCTGGGCGTGGATCGTCGCCGATACTGAAACGCCGATTTCGGCTTACCTGAAATTATGCACGGATCAATCCTATTCTTTCCTGCTTGAATCTGTCGAAGGCGGCAATACGCTGGGCCGCTACACTATTCTTGGCTTCGATCCGGATTTGATCTGGTCTTACCAGAACGATATCGTGTCAATTAATTCTCATCCACAGCACGATGCGCCGTTGGTATCGCTTAAAAAAACCATGAAAGATTGCCGTCTCGATATCGTGCCGGACGGCCTGCCGCCAATGGCGCCTTCGGGCCTGTTCGGATTCATGGGGTATGACATGATCCGCGAAGTGGAGCGAATTCCAGATGACAATCCAGATACTTTGAGTATTCCGGATTCTATTTTCTCACGGCCACAAATCCTCGTGATCTTCGACAATCTAAAACACCAGATTTGCATCACGAGTCCGGTTTACGAGCATCAGAATAATTCGGAGAAATCTGCACGCAGTATTTATGATGCGAAAGTAGCGCGGATCGAAGACGTCATCGCCAAGCTGAATGCGCCTCGTCCGTTGTCGGCGCAGCCCAAAGAATTGCCCCCTTTGATTGATTTCAAAGCTAATATGTCGAAGGACGATTTCTTCGGCATGGTGAAACGCGCCAAGGAATATATTTTGTCTGGCGATATTTTTCAGGTCGTTTTGTCACAACGCTTTTCGGCAGATTTTCCGTTATCGGCTTTCGATTGCTACCGCTCTTTGCGCCGCGTGAATCCATCACCGTTTTTATTCTTCGTCGATTTCCCGGGGTTCTCATTGATCGGGTCCAGCCCTGAAATTCTGGTCCGCGTGCGCGACGGAAAGATTACTATCCGTCCGATTGCCGGAACACGCCGGCGCGGTAAGGATAAGCTCGAAGATGATGCTTTAGCCGCAGATCTTTTATCCGATCCGAAAGAATTGGCCGAGCATTTGATGCTACTGGATCTTGGCCGCAACGATGTAGGCCGCGTATCTGATATCGGCAGTGTCAATGTTACAGAAAAATTCATCATCGAATATTATTCCCACGTCATGCATATCATTTCGAATGTCGAAGGAGATTTGAGGTCGGATATCGATCCGCTCGACGCCTTGATGGCGGGCTTTCCGGCAGGAACCGTTTCGGGTGCACCGAAAATCCGCGCCATGGAAATTATCGACGAGCTGGAACCAGAAAAGCGTAAATTCTATGGCGGTTGTATCGGCTATCTTGCCGGAAACGGCAATGTAGATACTTGCATCGCGCTTCGCACTGCCCTGATCAAAGACGGTAAAATTCATGTTCAGTCTGGCGCAGGCATTGTTGCCGATAGCGAACTGGAATCCGAGTATAATGAAACGATTATCAAAGCCCGCGCCATTACCATGGCTGCTGAAGACGCGCTTGAAAATGCATTCAGACAACAAAAAGCGCATAATGAATTATGATCACCTTAATCGATAACTATGACAGTTTTACTTTTAACCTTGTCCAGTATTTCGGCGATCTGGGCGAGGTTTGCCATGTGATCCGTAATGATGAGAAAACAGTTGAGCAGGTTTTAAGCGAAAAGCCTTCAGCGATTGTTTTATCGCCCGGCCCTTGCAATCCGGATCAGGCTGGAATTTGTCTTGATCTCGTGAAGTCTTGCGCCGAGCAGGACATTCCGATGTTTGGCGTCTGTCTCGGCTTTCAATCGATAGCGCAGGCCTTTGGCGGCAAGATTGTTCGCGCCCCCGCCCCGATGCATGGCAAATTGTCGAAAATAAAGCATGACGGCAAAGGTGTTTTTAAAGACCTGCCCTCACCATACGACGTTACACGATATCATTCTCTGATTGCAGAGCGTGAAAGTTTTCCCGATGTTCTCGAAGCAACATCATGGACCGAGGATGGTATTATCATGGGTTTGCAGCATAAAACAAAACCCATTCACGGCGTCTTGTTCCATCCCGAGAGTATTGCGACCGAACATGGTCATGCGGTTATCAAAAATTTTCTGGAGATAGTAAGCTGATGCAGGAAATTTTAATCAAAATCAGGTCAGGCGAAGCGCTCGACCGTCATGAAATGTACGAAGCCTTATCCGGCATTACGAAAGGCAAATACACGCAGGCACAAATCGGTGCGTTTCTTATGGGCATGTCTTTGCGCGGTGAGACACCTGAAGAAATTATAGGTGCGGTTGGATTTTTGAAAGACAAGGTAGATCCGATTTTTGCGCCGGAAAAATCTATCGATTGCTGCGGCACCGGCGGCGATTCCTCGGGTACATATAATATTTCAACGGCGACGGCGTTGATACTGGCCGGGTGCGGCGTGCCGGTTGCGAAACATGGCAACCGCGCGGCAAGCTCAAAATCTGGCGCGGCGGATGTTCTGGAAGCGCTCGGCGTTAATCTGGTCGTCAGTAAGGAAGATTGCGAAAAGGCACTTGAGGATATCAATTTTTGTTTCCTGATGGCGCCTCATCATCATACGGTTTTAAAACCGTTGGCCGCGCTTCGCAAAGAGCTTGGTTTCCGCACGATCTTCAACCTGCTCGGGCCGCTAGCCAATCCTGCCAATACAAAGCGCCAATTGATCGGTGTGTATGATCGCAAGCTTTTGCCTGTGTTTGCGCAAGTGCTGCGGGAACTTGGGACTGAAAAAGCATGGATCGTTCACGGTGAAGATGGCCTCGATGAAATCACCCTGACCGGAAAAACCTATTGCACCATTCTGGATAACGGCGATATTTCTGAGCGGGTTTTAACGCCGGATGATTTCGGTCTGCCTCCTATTATCGCGAAAGATATCGAAGGCGGTCTGGCACAGGAAAATGCCAAGGCCTTGATGAGCTTGCTGGAAGGCGAGAAATCGTCATACAGGAATATTGTTTTAGCCAATGCCGCCGCCGCGCTAATGGTTTCTGATAAAGTAGATTCATTGAAAGACGGGGTTGCCATGGCAGCCAAAGCGATAGATGATGGTAAGGCTTTAATTGTGCTGAACTCTTACAGGGATTTTACGAATCACAAATGAGCGTATTAGCCGAAATATGTCGTGAGAAACTGGATTACGTCCAGAGAATGCAACATCTGATTCCCGACGTTGTTATGTCGGAGCGTGCAAAAATTCAAAGTGTATCACGGGGGTTTATTCACGCCATTCGCCAGAAAAAAGAAGCTGGTGAGCCTGCCCTGATTGCCGAGGTAAAAAAAGCGAGCCCAAGCAAAGGTGTTATCCGAAGTGATTTCGATCCGCGTAAGATAGCCAAGACTTATGAAAGTAATGGCGCGACCTGTGTTTCGATCCTGACCGATCAGCCTTATTTCAAAGGCAGCGACGAGGATTTTGAAGCGGCGCGCAGTGTCATTCGCCTGCCCTGTATCCGCAAGGATTTTATGCTCACGCCTTACCAGATCGTCGAAAGCCGTGCGCTTGGCGCGGATTGTATTTTGATCATCATGGCGGCGCTCGATGATAAGACAGCAAGGATGCTTTACAATCTGGCGACAGATTTGGGCATGGATGTTCTGGTCGAAGTACATGATGAAGAAGAACTAAATCGTGCTCTTGAGCTGTCGCCAAAAATGCTTGGCGTTAATTCCCGCAGCCTCAAGACTTTGGAGGTGAGCCTCGATACCGCCTTCGCTCTTTTAGAGAAAATTCCGGCCAATATTATCCGCGTGGCGGAAAGCGGAATTCACGGCCACGATGATCTAAAATCCCTATTCAGTGCTGGCTATGACGCGTTTCTGGTCGGGGAAAGCCTGATGCGCGAAGCCGATATCGGGCAGGCTGTCAAAAAACTCCTTGGCAGAGGGTCAGAATCGGAGTAGAACTAACATAGAACGAAAACAGTCCAAAACGGGCCCTATGATAGGATAACTAGTCTATGTTGACCAAGAAACAACGCGAATTACTGCTTTTTATCCATGACCGTATGAAAGAAGGCGATATCGCCCCGTCTTTCGAGGAAATGAAAGACGCCCTCGACTTAAAATCCAAATCCGGTATTCACCGCCTGATTACCTCTCTCGTGGAGCGCGGCTATCTGGAGCGTCTGCCAAATCGCGCTCGTGCCTTGGAAGTCAAGAAACTGCCAGAAGGGTTCAAGCCTGAAGGCGCAAAGACGGCCAAGCCATCTTTGAAAGACAAAATAATGGATACGCTTGGGGATATCGTCTCCCTGCCCCTGCTGGGCAAGATCGCCGCCGGTACGCCCATCGAAGCGATCCGCAATGAAAACGATTTCTTTGAAGTACCGGCCAGCCTGCTTGGTAATGGCGACCATTATGCGCTGCGCGTCGATGGCGATTCCATGATCAAGGCCGGTATTAACGACCATGACATCGTCGTGATCAAGAAAACCACGCAAGTGCGTGACGGTAAAATTGTCGTTGCGCTTGTCGACGGTCAGGAAGTCACATTAAAACGCCTTCGCCGCGAAGCCGGAAAAGTTATTCTGGAGCCGGAGAACGATGCCTATAAGCCTCGCGTCCTGACCCCCGACCGCGTGCAGATTCAGGGCGAACTCGCGAGTTTGATCCGGACGTATCATTAAAGAAATTGATTACCAAACTTCTGGTGGTGGTACAGGAAATCGCTCTCCCCACCATGCTTTAACTTGGCCAGCATGACTTGAATCCAGCAATTCGTTTGCGCATGCCTCTAAAGTGTTGCCTAAATATTCCGGTTTTACCACAACACGTCTGGATATTCCCGACTCAAAACGTCCTGCCATATTACTACCGAATGCCATAGCCTTATTGCCATCACGTTCTGCATTAAGCTCCCAATACGGAAGCAATTCAGTTGGGAGCTCCTGAACGGCAGATTCATAGCCTTTTGGCTCGGTATCAACCAATCCGATAATTTGTGCGATCCGTAACTGCAAGGCACTGAATTCCGCTCTTGTGTCAAAATCTTCTACATAGCGAGCATTTGATGGCTCCACCGTCTGCATTAACATATCAAGCCCAAGATCATGAGAAGCACTATAATTAGACTGCGCATCAGACCAAAGGCTACGGAGTTTTAATTTCTCGTGCAGATCCACAAGGCTTCCCCTAATATCATCTGATAAATTTTGGCGAGCATCAAAAACGGACATATATTTCTCCTATTTCGGAGCAAGATACCTAAATATATATAATATGTCAAATACTATTTTAACTTATCTATTTTAAATGGCTTTGCTGGAGGGCTCCATGGCCTGATGCCCAATGATGCCGCGACAGTACTGGCTTTTCCATTTTCTGAAATTTCAACCGCGCCCGTATCCATTAATGTGAATTTGTTATTGATCCGCGCTTTGCAATTGCGGTCGCGAAACGCCGTTGGCGTAACGATGATATCTGCCCAGTCGCAATCTGTTTTTAGCGCATAATAATCATTACCCCATGTGATGTTTTTATCATCATGAATAATGTGGCATTGACCTTCTCCGCAGGTGATCGAACCATCCGATAATAAAACCTGCCCTTCTCGGGGGAAAGAGAATGCTGATCCCTCTTCCTTCCCCAATCGCCTTACCCAGTTTTCCGCAAAGAATTTATCTTTCATTGATGACGATAGATAAATTTTATCGCCATCCCTTACCATCATCAAACCACCGCTTTGGGAAATCAATATAGAGGGCGGATGATAAAGGAAAATAAAAACAGAGCCTGCTGCTACGCCGATAGCGGAAACCCATCGCGTCCCGCCATGCAATAAATATAAAGATAGCCCCGCGAAGACAAAACAAACCATAGCGGATATCGGCCAAGCGGCGATATTCCATGAAGCTTCCGGCAAATCTGACACGCCATGGGCTATGGCCAGCATCCATTCAATCCCGTAACCCATCGTTTTCAGTGCGATATCCTGTGCGCCGAACGGCCAGAGCAGGAAAGTCGCAATCGTCATCGGCATAATAATGATGGCCGAGAGCGGTATAATCAGCGCATTGGCGACAACACTATAAATCGGAATTTGCTGGAAATGATAGGCAGCGAGCGGCGCTGTGATGATCGAGACAACAAGAGTCGTGAAAATACTGCCGCCAAGATAGATAAGGAATTTACGGATATGGCTCGCATTGTTGCGCCATTTCGACCAGTACTCACGAGTCCATTCGGCGGATAGTATCAAAGATATAACTGCCGCAAAAGAAAGCTGGAAGCTCGCTGACCAGATACTCTCCGGCGCAAACAATAAAACAATGATGGCCGCGAACGATACCAGTCTGAGCGAAAACGGCGATTGGTCAATCATGATGGCGATCAATCCTATTCCAGTCATGAGCAGTGCGCGGTAGGTCGGCACCGTGGGCACAACCAATGCGACATAGAGGCTGCAGCCGATCAAAGCCACGACCGCCGCTATTTTCTTGATGGGGTAACGCAGCGCCAGATGCGGAATGGCGGCAAGGAATAGGCGCACAAAAAAGAAAATAGGCGTGGCCATCAATACCACATGCAGGCCGGAGATAGAGATAATATGAGCCAGTCCCGAAATCCGCAATGCATCCCAATCCTCTTCCTGAATCGCAGCACGTTCACCCGTCACAAGCGCGGTAACGATGCCAGAAATTCTGGACGGTAATAAAGCTTTGATATGTTCGCCCATAGTTTTGCGCAAACGTTCTAGTGCGAGCGACATGTCGTTTTCTGGAGGAGCGGCAATAACGACAGGCTTTTTTAGAATAAACCCCATGGCACCTATACCGTCGAAATAATAATGCCGCCGGAAATCATACGCGCCGGGCATAACCGGCATCGACGGCGGCGTCAGCTTGACCAGCATTTGCACGCGTTCACCCAAATTAAACCGCACGCGCAGTTTCGATGTCAGGCGAATTTTCTTCGGCGTGTCTGTCGCTTCAAAGTTTTCAAGTTTGACGTTGTCGAGAATCACTAATGTACCTTTGCGGCCATCTAGAATTTCTGTATGCGCCACCCTGCCCTCGGCGATTAAGGGGCGTGTTTCTTTCGAGAGTAAGGGTGTATAGGCGATATTGGTTTTAAGCTGCGCAAGACTGAACCCGCTTACGGATAAGAAGACTGCCAGGATAAGAAAAAACCAGATAAATTTGATCTCACCACGACGGGTGAAAACCGCAAGCAGAGCGATAAGAGAAGCAATCCATAAAAAAGCGGTAAATAATTTTACAGGTTCAAACAAAAGAGAGAAATAAACGGCGGACCCTATCCCGAGAAAAACCGGGATCCACAGGATCAGATTATCTTTTTGGCTGCCAAGCCAGTTATCAAGTTTTTCTAACAAAAGCTTCCCCCGAATTATTTATACAAAATTCGTCATCCTTGCGAAAGAAGGGATCTAATAGGCATGTTTTTAAAGGGAGATTCCTCCTTTCGCAGGAATGGCGAATAGTGTAGTTATGGGGAATGACAGTCATCACCCGTTTTCCCCCTTCCCCGACCGGTTTCATGCATATCGGGACCGCCCGCACCGCCCTGTTCAATTGGCTCTACGCCAAACATTCGGGAGGCAAAATGACATTCCGTATCGAAGATACGGACCGCGAGCGCCATTCCGAAGAAGCGGTTGAAGCCTTGATCCGCGGCATGCAATGGCTGGGCCTTGACTGGGATGGTGAGATCGTTTCCCAATATGCGCGGCGTGAACGCCATCAGGAAATTGCTGAGCAACTCGTGAAAGATGGTAAGGCCTATTATTGCTATTGCTCGCCGGAAGAACTGGAAGAGATGCGTACTAAAGCAATGGAGGCAGGTAGCAACCAGTTTTACGACCGCAGATGGCGTGATAGCAAGGAAACACCGCCTGCCGATATCAAACCCGTTATTCGTATTAAAGCGCCGCTAGAAGGCGAAAGCATCGTTCAGGACGAGGTTCAGGGCGAAGTCAAAGTATCTGCGGACCATCTGGATGATTTTATTATCCTTCGCTCCGACGGCGTGCCGACTTATATGCTGGCTGTCGTGGTTGACGATCATGATATGGGTGTCACGCATGTCATACGCGGCGACGACCACCTTAATAATACCTTCCGCCAGAATATTATTTACACTGCTCTGAATTGGGATATTCCGGTTTACGCGCATATTCCACTGATCCTCGATGAGAGCGGTGGCAAGATGTCAAAGCGCAAGGGCGCGGCCAGTGTCGAGGAATATCGCGACATGGGTTATCTGCCCGAAGCGATGTGCAATTATATTTTGAAACTTGGCTGGGGTCATGGTGACGATGAAATCATTTCCCGCGAACAGGCCATTGAATGGTTCGATCTGGATGGCATCGTTAAATCTCCGGCGCGATGGGACTACAACAAGTTGAATTTCATCAATGCGCATTATTTAAAGCTTGCGGATAATGAGCGCCTCTATGATCTGATTGTGCCCTTTTTAAAAGCGGTGCCAAATGCACAAGAAAAAACTCGCATTCTAAAAATGATGGATGAATTGAAATCTCGTCATAAAACTATTGTCCAAATGGCCGATGAAGCGGAAATCATGATCGGTACGATTTCATCTTATGACGAGAAAGCTCAAGGTCAGTTTACAGAAGAGGGCCTGTCTGCCCTTCGCAAAATCCTGGAGAAAATATCTTCTCTATCTGCTTTCGAATCCAGCAATATAGAAACTATGACAAAGGAGCTTTCACAATCGGATTTCGGTGGCAAATTGGGGAAAGTCATGATGCCGTTTCGGGCCGCTTTAACCGGTCGCGGTGTTTCCCCCTCCATTCCGCACATTGCCGAAGCATTAGGGAAAGAAGAAACAATACGACGACTTGAAGCTGCCTTGTCGAAAGCCTAGTTTGTTTAGAAGAAATTAACCATCCTGACTTACCTTTGACTTCCCAGCTTCTAAAGCCTGTCTTATTTCAAAAGGATCATCATAATATGTCTGCTTCACAAGATAACCCGACCGGAAAAACATTTACGCTGACCAACGACCAGACAGGCGAAAACTGGAAACTGCCAGTTTTGGACGGTACAATGGGCCCTAGCGTTATCGATATCCGCCCCCTCTACGAAGAAACAGATCACTTTACGTTAGACCCGGCTTTCACATCAACCGCCAGCTGTAAATCACGCATTACTTTTATCGATGGCGATAAAGGTATTCTGCTTCACCGCGGCTATGATATTAAAGACCTTGCTGAATACTCGACATTTCTTGATGTCGCACATGCCCTGCTATACGGCGATCTGCCGAATAAGCAACAATTCGAAAAATTCAAAAAAGACATTACCTATCACACGATGGTGCACGAACAATTGCAATTCTTTTTCCGTGGTTTCCGTCGTGATGCCCACCCTATGGCGATTATGTGCGGCGTTGTAGGTGCTTTGGCAGCGTTCTATCATGACTCTCTGGATATCAACGATCCGGATCAGCGCGAAATCTCCGCCCACCGCCTGATTGCCAAATTGCCGACACTGGCGGCGATGGCGTTCAAATATTCAATCGGCCAGCCGTTTGTGTATCCGCGCAACGATCTCGGTTTTGCCGAAAACTTCCTACATATGTGTTTTGCCGTTCCGGCAGAACCATACAAGGTGAACCCTATTTTGGCCGACGCGATGGATAAGATATTTATTCTTCACGCAGACCATGAACAAAATGCATCGACATCGACGGTCCGTCTTGCCGGCTCGTCACAAGCCAACCCATTCGCATGTATCGCTGCCGGTATTGCCTCTCTTTGGGGTCCTGCCCATGGCGGTGCAAACCAGGCCGTCCTTGAAATGCTGGCCGAAATTGGTTCAGTAGACAAAATCCCTGAATTTATTGAAGGCGTAAAAACCAAGAAATACAAATTGATGGGCTTTGGTCACCGCGTCTATAAAAACTTCGATCCACGCGCAACCGTGATGAAAGAGTCATGCGACAAGGTTCTGGCAGAACTGGGCGTCAAAGACCCGCTTCTCGATATCGCCATGGAATTGGAGCGTATCGCCCTCTCCGATCAATATTTCATTGACCGTAAGCTGTATCCGAATGTCGATTTCTATTCAGGCATTATCCTGAAGGCAATGGGCTTCCCTGTCAGCATGTTTACGGTTCTTTTTGCCGTTGCTCGCACAGTCGGATGGGTATCGCAGTGGAAAGAAATGATGGAAGAGCCAGCCAACCGCATTGGCCGTCCCCGCCAGCTATACAACGGTGCAAAGCAACGAGAATTTGTGCCTGTTGAAAAACGCTAGGACGAAATAGAATCAATCAAGAATCCGGCAGCCACATCTGCCGGATTTTTATTATCCGCCATCAGAAACGAGCGTACATTCTTGAGATCGTGACATTGCAATCGACGTTCTTCTGTATCGCTTAAGAGTTTTGACACTGCAGGCGCGATGTTCTTACTTGTCGCTCTTTCCTGCATGAATTCCGGTACAGATTCGCGGCCTAGAAGAATATTAGCCAAATGTCCGAACGGCGTTTTAACGAAACGGCGAAAAACTTTCCATGTGACAGGATTCATTTTATAGGTCACGACGTGTGGCACGCCGACCACGGCAATTTCAAGCGCAACTGTACCTGAAACAACAATCGCCGCATCGCAAGCGGCAAAAGAATCCCACTTTTCGTCGGTCAGAACCATGCCGTTCAAGAAGCGCTCTTTAAATTTTTCTTCCAGAAATTCTTTCCAACGTGGAATGGTTGGCGCGATAAAATAAATATCGGGATTTTCTTTCCGCAGCTCACATGCTGCATCTAGAATAATATCGGAACATCTCTCGATCTCTGCCTTACGACTGCCAAAAAACAATCCAACCACTTTTCGGTCATTTCCGATCATGTGACGAAAACGAAAATTCGCGCCATTGGCGTCGAGTATTCCCGACCCCATCATCGTGTGACCTATAAATACGGCGTTCAAGCCTTCACGCTCAAAATAGGGCGGCTCGAAGGGAAACAGGCACATAATACCGTCAAGAAATCTGGCAATTTTCTTCGCCCGCCCGGGACGCCATGCCCAGACGCTGGGCGCGACCATATGAATACGTTTGGCGCGGCAGGATGTTTCGGCAAGTTTTTCCTGAACGCGCAAAGAAAATTCAGGACAATCGACGCTTAAGACAATGTCAGGATTATAAACTTTAATTGCATCGACCGTCTGACGAATACGTTTAAGCATATGCGGAATTTCAGGAAGGATTTCCGCCACGCCCATTAAAGACAATTCTTCCATTGGGAACAGGCTTTCGTGCAATCCTGCATTTATAATCGCTTCCGCACCAATGCCGCGTATATCCACTTCAGGCACTATTCTTTTCAAACTTTGCAGAACGGCGGCGCCTAATTGGTCGCCTGACGCTTCGCCTGCGATAATAAAAATTTTCATGCCGTTTTCCCGTAGAGAAAAATATTATGCGCATCGCAAAAGGCAATTACCTCTTCGCGGTCGAGAAGAATAGTATCATGCGCTTGTAAAACAATACCTGAAAAACCAGCCGCCTGAACTTCCTTCGCCGTTGAAATGCCGACTGTCGGCAAATCAAGAGCCTTTTCCTGCTGTGGTTTACAAGTCTTGACGAGAATAGGTCCCGAGCCAGTTTGCTTATTCCTGGCAGCTTCGCGTATGAGAGCATTTGTGCCCTTCTCGCTTTCAACGCCGATGACAGAACCATTTTGCACGATGACTGACTGACCCAGATCTTTCGCTCCATGATCACGGGACGCTTGAAAGCCAAGATCGATGGACTCTAACGCTTCCGGAGGTATCGGCGTTTTAGTTAAAAGCCCTTCGGGTGTTAAAATCTCTGGCACAAATTCCTGAACCGAACGTAAATTAAACCCGTCCTTTTCAATTTCAGATTTTATGATGCGAAGAAGCGCATCATCACCGATTTTCTTTTTCAAAAGAATTTTTGCGATAACCATCATACCGCGAGGATCAGGCCTCAACTTCATAACATCTGGGCGCGATACGCGGCCCGTGACGACCAGATCAGTGACGTTATTTTCTTTGAGATAAGAAATCATTTTACCAGCAGAACCAAGAGGAATAGTGGTGCCGGTTCTACCCGCATAAAGATCGGGTTCTGCAAAACCATCGATGGCAATAATGGCCGGTGATAGTCCTTGCTCTTCCCATTTTTCAATCAAAAGATAAGGCAGTTTTCCTGCGCCAGCGATCAAGCCGGGACGCACGATCAGGCCGCTTTCTTGGAAGGCGTACAGAGGGGGAATTTTGTCTTGCCGCGTGCGAATTCGATAATTTCTTTAACAGCCTGATCGGAGTTGAAATCGGAAGAGACCATTTCAATCCGTTGATCCATCGTGCCTTCATCACCGAAGAGTTGGTTAAAAGCGCGCTGAAGATTTCTAATCTGGTCCTTGTTAAAGCCGTTACGTTCAAGGCCTATTAAATTTAATCCGGCAAGAAACGCGCGCTCACCTTTGACACGGCCATAAGGAATAACATCACTTTCGACACCGCTCATACCACCGATAACGGCGTAAGAGCCGATGCGAACGAATTGGTGTACTGCTGATAATCCGCCCAGCAAAACATGATCGCCGACAACGACATGTCCTCCCAGCGTCGCATTGTTTGCCATTATGACGTTATTGCCAAGAATACAATCATGCGCCACATGTGTACTCATCATAAAAAGACAATTATCACCAACGATTGTTTTCATCGCGCCGGCTTCAGTTCCGGGATTCATCGTCGCATGTTCACGGATTTTATTATTCTTACCGATAATAAGCTCGGAAGCTTCGCCATGAAATTTTAAATCCTGTGGCGCATGACCGATGGAGGCAAAAGGATAGATTATCGTGCCTTCGCCCACCGTTGTATTTCCTTCAACCACCACATGGGATTTCAGCTCGACATTGTCATGAAGCTGAACATTCGCGCCCACAACAGAAAAAGGACCAATTTTCACATTAGCTCCAAGCCGGGCTTTGGGATCAATAATGGCAGATGGATGAATCTGTGTACTCATGGCTTTAATTTAAATAATCCTTATCTGCCAGCAACTCACAAAGCTTTTCAGCTTGTTACGTTTTTATCGGGATCGACGATCATCGCGCCAAACTCGGCTTCGGCGACCAATTGGCCATCGACATGAGCTTCGCCTTTGAATTTCCAGACGGCGCCGCGAGATTTAATAGTGGTAACAGTCAGCAGAAGCTGATCTCCTGGCACAACCGGCTTACGGAATTTTGCGCTCTCAATGGTCATGAAATAGACCAGTTTGCCTTCGCCGTCTTTCGGGTTTGATGCGACGACGAGAACGGCAGATGTCTGGGCCATAGCTTCGATAATCAGAACGCCCGGCATAACCGGCGCATCTGGGAAGTGCCCGTTGAAAAAGTCTTCATTGATCGTAACGTTCTTAAGGCCGACGGCCTTCATATTCGGTTCGAATTCAACAATTCGGTCGATCAGCAGCATCGGGTAACGATGCGGGATCATATCCATGATTTTGCGAACATCGATAGGAAGTATTTGTGTCATCTTATGCCTCTTTTTTATTTCGCTTTGTCACGCGGTTCAGATAAACCGTGTGACGTAAAAATTGCTTCAATGGCATAGCCGGATATCCCATCCATTCTTCTTTCGGCGGAATATTGCGCGTCACACCGGATTTTGCGGCAACCTTGGCAAGTGTACCGATTTTAAGATGACCGACAATGCCAACTTGTCCGCCAAGCATTACATAGTCGCCTATCTCGCAACTGCCTGAAATACCGACACCAGCCGCCATGATGCAGCCTTTACCGATTTTGACATTATGGGCGATCTGGATCAGGTTATCGAGCCATGTCCCCATTCCAATCACAGTATCACCAAGGGCGCCGCGGTCGATCGTGGTATTCGCGCCGATCTCTGAATAACCCTCGATAATCACACGGCCCAATTGCGGCACTTTAACGAAGCCGGCACGGTCGATCGCGAAGCCGAAACCTTCCTGCCCGATGCGCGCACCTGTATAAATTTTGACATTGTCGCCGATCAAGGAATGAGTAATGGTGACATTCTGCATGATGCGGCAGTTATTACCGATTTTGACGCCTTTGCCGATAAAAGTATAAGGCGCGATCCAGCAATTATCGCCGATTTCCGCATCTTCTGAGATGATAACAAAATCCTCGATCGTGGTATTCGTGCCGATCTTCGCCGTTTCATGAATACGGGCGAAAGATGAAATACCAGTATCCGGTTTTGGATCGGGATTGATCATCGAAGACGCAAGAGCGTAGGATTTATAAGGTGCTTTGCTTAAAAGAAGACGAACCCCCTTGGGCGCGATATCTTTAAAATCCGGATGAATAATGCAAGCGCCCGCTTTTGTATTAATAAATTGCTCGCGGTATTTGCGGTTATCGAGGAATGAAAGCTGTGAGGAATTGGCAGCATCAAGCGGCGCCAGATCCTCAACGATAAAATCTCCATCTGCAGCATTCGCTAATTCCATGTCACATTTTGCAGCGAGCTGAGCGAGAGATAAAGCAACAGGTTTATGAAAGAATCTTTGATCAGGCATATTATTTGCCAAGCGGTATTTCTTTTACCGTCTCATTCAGTTTTTTCATGACTTCTGCAGTAATATCCATGCTTTCTTCCGCCAAGATAACAAACTGGCGATCAACAATCATGGAAAGTTTTTTCTCATCAGCAATATCGGCAGCAGCCTTGGCAAGATTTTTCTGAAGCTCGGCCAAAGCTTTTTTGCGAACAGAATCCAGATCGGAACTTTTGGTCAGGATCGTCTGGCGGCTTTTCATGAATTCCTGTTCAAACGCTTTTTTCTTGGCATCGAATTCTTCAGGCTTCATTTCCTTACGTTTAGCAATAATGTCCTGTTCTTCGGCTTTTAGTTTTTGTTCGAAAGCGCCCGCTTCTTTTTGCAGGCTTTCCTGTCGTGTTTTCAATTGCGCAGCAAGATTCTTCCCAGCAGCAGATTCATCAACGATTTTTCGCGTGTCGATAATACCGATTGAAACTTCGGCAAAAGCCTCCACTGCGGATAAAGACAGCGTTGCAAAAGCGATGGCTAAAAGCGCCAGTTTTTTCATGTCAGATAACTCCGTTTAAAATTAGAATCTTGTCCCGAAGCTGAATCGGAACAATTCATCCTTATCAAAGTCTTCCTTGATATATGGAGCAGCCAGATCGACCCGAACCGGACCGAACGGAGAGCGCCATGACGCACCGATACCGGCGGCCGCACGCAAGGATGCTTCATCCTGTACTCCTGCCTGATTGCCGTCTTCGAGCTCCCAAAGAGAACCGATGTCATTGAACAAGTGACCGGCAATACCCATTTCTTCCGGGAAGCCGAGCGGGAATGTCAGCTCTGCCGTACCGCGATAGAAATAGTTACCACCGAGGGCATCACCCGTAACTTCATCACGCGGACCGATACCGGCTTTTTCAAAACCACGGAAGGTATTGTTGCCAAGGAAATAACGCTCGTTAATCCTGACTTTTTCATCCATCACGCCTTTGATCGCGCCACCTTCTCCCAAAAGATTGAAAACCCAGCCTTTGGATACTGGATAATAATAGGCCGCACCGGCTTTACCCGAAACATACTTGGCGTCACCTCCTAGACCTGCGAATTCAGTGTCGAGCCACAAGCTATAACCATCGGTCGGGAATAGCTTGCTGTCCAGATCGTCATAGGCCAGACGTTGTGAAATCGCAGAGGTAAAACGCTGGCCTTCCTGATCTCTAATGAATCTGGAAGCATCGGAATCGACATTGTCGATTTCATTTTGCTCGATGCGGTAACGCAATGTCTGACGAAGGTTTTCCGACAATGGATAGCCGAGACGCAAACCTCCGCCCGTACGTTTCTGATCGAAAGAGGATTCATCCTGCTGATCGCGCGTGATATGGAACAGATCGACACCGGCAGCAATATCGCGGTCCATAAAATAGGGCTCTGTGAAAGACAGATCAAATTCGCTGCGTTTTCCGGCAATCGTTGTTGCAAGTGTCAAATCCTGGCCTTTGCCAAGCAGGTTACGTTCACGAATGCGAAAGTCGGCCAATGGACCGTCGGCGGTCGAGAAACCGGCTCCGACAGAAAGTTCTCCGGTCGATTGCTCGGCTACGTTCACATCGATGACTGTCTTGTCAGGTGCAGAACCCGGTAAGGTTTTGACATCAACTTTTTCAAAGTAACCGAGGTCTTTGATCTCCTGTTCGGATTTCGCCAGCTTCGTACGGTTGAACGGATCGCCTTCGACCAGTTCAACTTGACGACGGACGACTTTATCAAGCGTACGGACGTTGCCATTGATATCGACGCGCTCAACGAAAACGCGTGGGCTTTCATTGATGTTGAAAACGATATCGACCGTTTTGTGGTCGCGATTACGCACGACATCCGGCACGACTGTTACGAAAGCATATTGCATATCGCCCAGTTTCTTCGTCATTAAATCGACAGAGTTTTTGACTTCTTCCGCGTTATACCAGTCAGTGACTTTAAAGCTCACCTGATCGGTTAAGCTTGCGGGATCGAGATTGCGGATTTGCGAATTGACGCGAATGTCATTGACTTTATAGCGTTCGCCTTCATCGACGGTCATCGTGATATAAAAGTTTTTCTTGTCCTGAGACAATTCGGATACCGCCGACAGAATGCGGAAATCGGCATAGCCTTCTTTCAAATAAAACTGGCGCAGTTTTTCCTGATCAAAAGAAAGGCGATCTGGATCGTAACGGTCAGCCGTTGTCAGGAAATTATACCAGCGGGCTTCCTGTGACGTCATTTCACTACGCAATTCATCATCGCTGAAACGCTCATTACCGACAAAACGAATTGTGCTGATATCCGTTACGGGGCCTTCAGAAATTTCAAAGACAAGATTGACGCGGTTCTGGTCGAGCTTGATAACTTTTGGTTCGATTTCTGCGGAATACTGGCCTTTGCGGCGATAAATTTCATACAAGCGGGCAACATCTTCCTGCACTTTTGTACGCGTGAAAACCTGACGCGAGCGCAATTGAATTTCCGCTTGCAGTTCTTCATCCTTGATCTCGTCATTGCCTTCGAATGCGATCACATTGATGACCGGATTTTCGACGACATTAACGGTAACGACACCGTTGCTTTCGGACAATGTAACGTCGGCAAACAGGCCTGTTGCAAACAATCCTTTCAATGCGCTGTCGAGCGCTTCTTGCGACGCTTCATCGCCTTGCTTGAGCTCGAGATAGCTCATTACCGTGGCTGGTTCAATTCGTTCTGTACCAGCAACTTTTATTTCCCTAACGGTCGCGGCCCATGATGACGGGACGGCTGTTAGGATGATCGCAGCTGTTGAAAACAGGTAACGGAAATATTGCCGCATGGGAATGATCTCTGGCTCGGTAAATGATTGTTAGACTTGATAAATCAGGAGAAAATTACTCTGCCCAGTGTGCTCTAGCAAGCATTATTTGGCAAGTGAGGTACACTGGGCAGAATATGTTATGAAATTAGAATATAAGCTGAACGATATCATTCAGATTCGCGAAGACCATGAGGCTAACCAGAACCACCATACCGAAGCGAAACGCGTATTCCTGCACTTTTTCGGACAATGGACGACCTTTCAGGGCCTCAAGTCCGTAAAACACCAGATGTCCGCCGTCCAGCATCGGGATCGGGAAAAGGTTAATAAGCCCGAGATTGATCGACAATAGAGCCGTGAACGTTGCAAGCGCGATCATTCCCCGCTCTGCCATGTCTCCGGCAATCGCACCGATTCGGATGATGCCACCCAACTCGGTCGCGCTTCTCGTTCCGGTAATCATCTGGCCCAAGGCCTTCAATGTATCGGAAATAATCTGGCCTGTATCGACAACTGCTTCACCGACGGCTGAGATCGGATTCATGGTCCGGATTTCATCACCCGGGCGCACGCCCAGTATAAGAGCGTTATACTCAGGAGCTTTCTCATCGCCGATCTTATCATTCATATCGGCTGGCGGGCGCACGCGCATGCTCGATCCCGGCTTGCCTCCGGTCATTTCGAGTGTCAGATCCTTACCCATGTTTTCAACCAAGGCCTGACGCGTTGCATTCACATCCTTGCCTGTCTCACGGCCATTGATCTTGGCAATAGCTTTAACATCAAGCCCGTTTGCCGGCCCGATCAGTCCCAAAAAGCCCAGTTGATGCTTGAAGCCGAAACGATCTTCTTCTTCAACGACTTTAGGCGTAGCCTTCAGCTCGATTTCCTTGCCGTCGCGCTCAACAACAAAATTCATCTCTGTATTCAAGGCAATCATGACTTCGCGCTTGATATTGTCGAAGCTCTCAATCTCGCGGCCATTGATGGTTTTAATGATATCGTGCGGCTGGAATCCTGCCATGTCCGCAGCCCCGCCAACTTCCACGCCCATTGCTTGCGGCGGCGTAATCGGTTTGCCGACGGATATATAAAGAATAGCCAGAACAATAATGGCAAAAATAAAATTGATCGCAGGACCGGCAAAAACGATAGCCGCGCGGCTTGCAACGGGTTTGGCAAAAAATGCAACTGAACGTTCGCTTGCCGACAGCTCATTGCCTTCGACATGGCCAGCACTGGCCGGATCCGTATCACCGAACATTTTGACATAGCCACCAAGCGGGATCAGCGAGACTTTCCAGCGTGTACCGTGCTTGTCGTTGAAACCCCAGATTTCCTTGCCGAAGCCAATCGAAAATGTGTCGACTTTAACACCGCAGGCGCGCGCAATAATATAATGCCCCCACTCATGAATGAAAACCAGCAGGCCCAATACAGCGAGAAAAGTCACGCCGAAAAAGCCTATATTGGTGGCCGCCATCTGGGCCCATTCAAAAATTTCGTTCATTAAATATCCTTAAGGTTTTGAGATACTAGATTATATAGGATTTCGTGCGCTCGCGCACAGATATATCAAGATTTATTACATCATCCAGCGTATGTACAGATGCAAGCGATTGAGATTCCAAAGATTTTCGTACAATCCGTAAAATATCGTTGAAACCGATTTTCCTGTCCAGAAACGCCTCTACTGCGATTTCATTGGCGGCATTAAAGATAACGGGCAGATGAGAATCGCCTTTCAGGCAATCATAGGCCATTTGAAGCGCGGGAAATTTACCTAAGTCCGGCTGATAAAATTCCAGAGTTTGAACCTTGGTCCAGTCCAGTTTTTCGCCCGATGTTTCTATGCGCTGCGGCCATGCAAGAGCATAAGCAATAGGGGTTCGCATATCCGGCGCGCCAAGCTGCGCCAAAACAGATCCGTCCGAGTATTCGACCATCGAATGCACAACCGATTGCGGATGAACCAGCACATCGATTTTATCCCATGACATATCGAATAAATAAGACGCTTCAATAACTTCTAAAGCCTTGTTCATCAATGTTGCACTATCGATGGTGATCTTCGATCCCATGCTCCAGTTTGGATGTTTGAGCGCCTGTTCCAGCGTCGCCTTCTCCATCTCTTCATAAGACCAGGTGCGGAACGGTCCGCCGGAAGCTGTCAAAATAAGTTTTGAAATGGATGTGCGGTTGTCATTTTCAAAAACCTGAAAGATCGCATTATGCTCGCTATCCAATGGCAGGATTTTTGTACCTTTTGATTTTGCCAGCTCAAGAAAAATTTTTCCGGCGGCAACCAGTGGTTCTTTATTTGCAATCGCCAAAACTCTCGCATTACCGAGCGTTGCCATAGCGGATTTGAGCCCGCGCATACCGACAATCGCAGCGACGGATATATCGACAGGCATGGAAGCGGCTTCCAGAATCCCCTCTTCTCCGGCAACAACTTTTATACCATGGGACGATAGAGCGGATTTAACCTGCTGGAATAACGACGTATCGCCGATAGCGACCAGCTTTGGTTTGAATTGCAAGGCTTGCTTGATTAACAAATCGGCATTTTTATTAGCGGTAAGCGCAACCACGTCGAATTTATCGGCGTGAAATTTTAGAAGATCGAGGGTACTTTTGCCGATGGAACCGGTTGAACCAAGAACAGTGATCGATTTACAGGACATAGGCCGCGATAAAAACGAAAATCGGGGAAACAAGAAGAATTGAATCCACGCGGTCAAGTACGCCGCCATGGCCGGGAATTAACTTACTGGAATCTTTTTCACCTGCTTTTCTTTTCAGAAAAGATTCCAAAAGATCGCCAGCTTGGCCAACGTAACCGAGCATAGCGCCGGTCAAAGCCAAAATAAGCAAGCTTGGGCTGGAGTCGGATGTAAAAACATACTTCATCAAAACGATCATCATCAGCGCTGAAAAAAACATAGCCCCTGCCAGACCTTCCCAGCTTTTATTCGGGCTCATCGTTGGAGCCATTTTATGCTTGCCGAATTTACGACCCACAAAGTAAGCGCCGATATCTGCCGACCATATAACCAGTAACATTGAGATGACCAGATATAGCCCGTCAACAAAACCGGTCCGCAGAAAATAGAATTCATAAAAGCAAAGCGGCAAGTAAATCAGGCCGAATAGAAGAAAACCGACTTTGCTTTGAGTTTTTAAAGAAAGCCTGACCCATTCATAAACGGCTAGAACAAAAATAACTCCGGTAAAAATCATAAACGGCATACCGCCCATAAATACTGCACCGACCACGAATGGAAGCATGACGAGCGCGGAAATTATGCGGAGTTGAAGATTTGACATTATTTGCTTTCGCTGTCTTTCAATGCACCAAAGCGGCGGTCACGACCCGCATATTCCTGCAAGGCAGCTTCCAAATCGGCTTTTTCAAAATCGGGCCATAGAACGTCGGTAAAGACAAACTCCGTGTAAGCGCAAGGCCAGATCAGGAAGTTAGACATTCTTTTTTCTCCGCTTGTACGGATCAGGAGATCGGGATCGGGAATACCAGCCGTATACAGGAATTGGGGCAAAAGCGCCTCAACCTCTTCCATCGTAAGCTGATGATTTTGGCGCCAGGCATGATCGGCCAGTTGTTTGCTCGCCTGCAAGATATCCTGACGTCCACCATAATTCAGCGCAATAATCAGATTGAGCTTTGAATTATCTGCTGTTAGACGCTCTGCATTTTCGATCATCTCAACAATGTCCGGCGCAAAGCGAGTGCGGTCGCCGATAACGCGAAGGCGAATACCGCTTTTATGCAGGTCTGCTGTTTCCGAACGTAAATAATAGCGAAGAAGACGCATCAGCTCTGACACTTCATCCTGCGGACGGTTCCAGTTTTCGGATGAAAAACCGAAAAGGGTCAGATATTCGATGTTAAGTTCGATAGCGCTCTCTGTCGCGCGCCGAACGGATTCAAGGCCTTTCTGGTGGCCTTTGGTGCGGTTCATGTTTCGCGCGCGTGCCCAGCGTCCATTACCATCCATAATGATGGCAACATGACGCGCATTTGCTTGAACATTAATCTCGCTCATTTAGACCTTCATCACGTCTTTTTCTTTTTGCGCCAGAATTTCATCTACTTTTTTAATGAAACCGTCTGTTGCTTTCTGAACTTCTTCAGACTGACGCTTCGCATCGTCTTCAGAGATCGCTTTGTCTTTTTCTAATTTCTTGATCGCGTCCATGCCATCGCGGCGAATATTACGGATCGCAACGCGTGCGGCTTCTGCATATTTGCCGGCAACTTTCACAAGCTCCGTGCGGCGCTCTGTAGACAACTCCGGAACCGGTACGCGGATCATCGAGCCTTCCGCTTGCGGATTCAAACCCAAGCCTGCATCGCGGATCGCTTTTTCAACTGCCTTGGTCTGGCTTTGGTCCCAAACCTGAACAGTCAATAAACGCGCTTCCGGTACACCGACAGTTGCCACCTGGTTCAGCGGCATTCTTGCGCCGTAGATATCGACTGTAACAGGATCGAGCATACCAGAGTTCGCGCGACCTGTGCGAAGACCAGAATACTCCTTCTCAAGATTCTCCTGAGTGGATTGCATACGCTGTTTCATTTCACTTATATTGAAAGACATTTTATCCTCTTGACTATTAAGCTTTATCGCTGACGATGGTGAATTCGCCTTGACCTTGCATGACCTTGGCAAAATTGCCTTTCTCGCGGATCGAGAAGACCATGACAGGAATTTTATTTTCACGCGCCAGCGACACCGCCGTTGCATCCATGACTTTCAAATCCTTGGTCAGGATATCCATATAGGTCACATGATCATATTTTGTAGCGGCAGGATCTTTGAACGGATCGGCAGTGTAGATACCGTTGACCTTGGTTCCCTTGGCAATCAGGTCACAATTCATTTCTGAAGCGCGAAGCGAAGCGCCTGTGTCCGACGTGAAATATGGATTACCTGTCCCGGCAGCAAAAATAACGACACGGCCTTTTTCGAGGTGGCGCATCGCTTTGCGGCGGATATAAGGTTCACAGACCTGATCCATCTGGATTGCGGATTGAACGCGGGTTTTGACGCCAATCTTTTCCAAAGCATTTTGCAGGCAAAGTGCATTAATAACAATGCCGAGCATGCCCATGTGATCGGCAGTCGTTCTGTCCATGCCAGACGAAGCGCCGGATACGCCGCGGAAAATATTTCCTGCGCCGACGACGATACAAACCTGAATGCCCATGTCGATGGCTTCTTTAACATCATCGGCAATACGGGCGACCGTATCGGGATCGAGTCCAAATTCTTTCGTACCCATCAACGCTTCGCCAGAAATTTTCAGGAGAACACGTTTGTATTTTGCTTCGGTTGCAGGTTTCAGAGCTGGTTGTGCAGACATATAAGGACCTCTCGCCAATTACTTTAATGACATGATAAATCCCGCGCAAGGCGGGATTCAGTAAAAAGCCCCTCTTCAGGGGCTTTTCAATATTAAGCGTTCGCCGAAGCTTTCGTGGCCTCAACTTCAGCCGCGAAATCTGTTTCTTCCTTTTCGATACCTTCGCCAAGAACGTAGGATACGAAACCGATGAGCTTGACAGGCGCGCCTGCGTCTTTACCGGCTTTTTCAAGAAGAGCGGCAATTTTGGTTTCGCCGTCCATGATGAAAGTTTGCTCAAGAAGAACGACTTCTTCAAAATATTTGCGCATACGACCTTCAAGCATTTTCTCGATGATATCATCAGGCTTGCCGGAAGCTTTTGCTGTATCGCGGTGGATCGCTTTTTCGCGCTCGACCGTTTTTGGATCCATCGCTGAAACATCCAGGGCTTCAGGCTTTGCTGCGGCGATATGCATCGCCAATTGCTTACCCAGAGCCTGAAGAGTTTCTTGTGACGCTGTCGATTCAAGAGCGACGACGACACCGATCTTGCCAAGGTTTGGTGCCACAGCATTGTGAACGTAAGTTGCAACGACGCCTTCGGAAACCGACAGGTTTGTCGAACGGCGCAGGCTCATGTTTTCACCGATTTGAGCGATCAAATCCGTCAACGTGTCTTTTGTATTCTTGCCGGAACCGTAGGCTGCGTTGGCAACGCCTTCGATGTCTTTTTCTTTTAGCGCGATTTGTGACGCCTGCTTGACGAAACCTTGGAAGATTTCGTTACGGGCAACGAAGTCCGTTTCGGAGTTGACTTCGATAAGGCTTGCGGATTTGCCGTCGGCTGCGGATGCAATGCCGACCAAACCTTCAGCCGCAACGCGACCGGATTTTTTCGCCGCTTTCGCAAGGCCTTTCTTGCGTAGCCAGTCCATGGATGCTTCCATATCGCCGTTGTTTTCAACGAGAGCGCCTTTAGCGTCCATCATACCGGCGCCGCTTTTTTCGCGTAATTCTTTTACCATCGCTGCTGTGATATCAGCCATTTTTCTATTCCTTTTATTGAGAGTTTAGAGGTCCCTGCTTCCCGCAGCGCGAGCGCTTGCGCAGCGTGTCGCAGGGACGACACAAATTAATTAAGCGTTTGCTGCCGCTTTTACTTCAGCGTCGGATTCATTCGCTGCTGCTGGCAATTCGACTTTAACATCGACTGCTGCGCCGGCGTCTTTACCGGAGCGGGACATTTCAGCGCTGATACCATCAAGGATCGCGGAAGAAACGAGGTCGCAATAGATTTCGATCGCGCGCAAAGCATCATCATTACCCGGGACAGGGAAATCGATGTTATCAGGGCTGGAATTGCTGTCGAGGATCGCGATAACCGGAATGCCGAGTTTCTTGGCTTCCAGAATGGCAAGGTCTTCTTTGTTTGTGTCGATAACGAAAAGAGCGTCAGGTTGACCGCCCATATCTTTGATCCCGCCGATAGCTTTTTCAAGCTTTTCGCGCTCGCGCATCATCATCAGGATTTCTTTTTTCTTATAGCCCGGATTTTCCATCGACAGGATGCCATCGAGTTCTTTCAAACGAGCGATCGAACCGGAAATTGTTTTCCAGTTTGTCAGCATGCCGCCGAGCCAGCGGTGATTGACGTAGTATTGGCCACAGCGTTTTGCGGATTCTTTTACTTTTTCCTGAGCCTGACGTTTTGTACCGACGAACAGGATGCGGCCACGATTAGCGGCAACTTCACGAACGGCTTGCAGAGCTTGCTCAAGCATTGGAACTGTTTGTTGAAGATCGAGGATATGAACGCCGTTACGCACGCCGAAAATAAACGGGCGCATTTTAGGGTTCCAGCGACGTGTGTGGTGTCCGAAGTGAACGCCTGCTTCAAGAAGTTGGCGCATAGAGAATTCTGGCATAGACATATAAATATTCCTTTCGTCCGGTTGAGCCTCTACAGGAAAATCGCCTTTTTGGTTATTAGGGCGACCGGTCAGGCACTGGAAACTCTCGAATCCGGAACCTTGTCCTGTATGTGAATTTGGGTGGGTTATAAGGGGTTTTGGGTGTTGAAGTCAAGAAAGTTAATTATTTTAATTATGTAAATATATATTGGTTTTTAATCTAAATAAGGCTCATAGGTTCTCTTAAAAGATCTATAACTATCGCCGCAGTATCTATCTTCTGTAAGCTTAGTTATTGGCTTTTGCTCACAAACCTTCACAAACTTTCCATGAATATAATCAAAAAGTGTTCTGTTTTCTCCTCGAAATACTTTTGTTTCAGGATCAGGGTATGAAGAATTCAGCAAGTAGTCCTTGCCTTCGATTCCAACAATAGTCCATTGATTTCTGAAACGTAAGCAATCACCCGTTATCTCTTTAAGCTTTGACGCTAGATTTTGTTGAGTAGGTGACGGTTTTGTTTCTAGAACTGGTAATTGGCCATTTTCTAATGGAATTAGACTTTGCTGAGTGCAACCGCAACCTCCTCCGTCATCAAACTGGTAACGTACTATTTTTTCTTTTGAGCCATCATGATCTAAATCTACATCAAAATAATTTTCAGGTGAACCAATAGGTGCTTTGGGCCATTTCCCCCAATCCGATTGTTCAATTTTATTACCTTTATCTAAAAAATTTTCTTCAGCGAGCAAATCGCAAACCTTATTTTGTGATTTTATATTTTCCCATTTAACAAACTTTTGACAAAACTGGCATAAGACTATTTGAGAATATTTAGTCACTAATCTTAAATCTTTTGACTGATTTGAAATCAATAACTCTCCTTCATAATCTAGTGCAATATCATTTCCACCAAAAGTGTACCCATTAACGCTTGAATTAGCGATATCTCTATTAAACAAAGGCTGGGGATGATCACCCTCTGAAATTTCGTTGACAGTATTAGAACTGCAACTCCCCAATCCTGTATAATTAGTTACAAATTTCACAGGTTTTTCAACGCCTTCAACATTATGAATAAAGCATTTTGCAGACTCCAATTCTTGAGCTTCCTGATATGGATATATTTTACAATCTTCTAATTTTATTTTTTTAAAATCAGAAGGCCTTTCCACATAAGCTCTGCATAATCGCTGAGATTTTTCTGAAATAGTTTCTGCTTGCACAAAGCTCGGAAATTGAATGACGCAAAAAACTAAGATAAGAAAAAATTTGTACATTATAATTCCTGAACCTTCTTCACACCCTTAGTTTGGAAAAGCACGTTTTTCGTGTCCGGGCTGACCGAATAAAACCCCGGGAGGCGTATTTGCACATCCTTGCCTTGGGTGGTCAAGGTGATCAGGATTTTCGCTCCGCCTTTTTTCTCGTTATCGAGACGGGCTTTCAGGATATCCAACGCTTCCGCTTTATCTACTGTAATTTCTATTTCACGGACTTTATCGGCTAGTGACTCTTCGAGAGGTTTGACGTCCTGAACTGTCATCCGCAAAGCGTCTTCACGAATTTCGGCATCAACAGTCATTAGTAAGCCCTTGCCTTCTTCCAGATACTGGCGCGTGCGGGCGAGGGTTTCGGAGAAGAGCGCGACTTCGTAAACACCGGTGCTATCCGACATGGTCAGAAAGGCAAACTTGTTGCCGCTCTTGGCAGAAATCTTTTCGACCTTTTTAATAAGCACTCCCGCCATTTGCATCCGCGCAATCGGCTTGCCCTGAAGATGGCCTTCTATCTCCGCGTAGGAAATCATGCCGAGGCGTTCAAGCTGCCGCGCTTTACTGTCGAGCGGGTGCGCGGAAAGATAAAAGCCCAAAGCGTCGAATTCATGCGCCAGTTTATCGAGAGGTCCCCATTCAGGGATATCGGGCAGATGCTGCTGTGCCAGATCGCTGGCAACCGTTTGCTCCATAGCGAACATACTCGCCTGCGATGAATTGCGCTCATTCGCCAAAGCCTGCGCGTAATGAATCAGTTTTTCCGCGCCTTCGAATAATTGCGCCCGGCTCGGGTGAATGGATTCAAACGCGCCCGCCGCCGCCAGATTTTGAAATTGCTTTTTATTGATGTTCTTTGGGTCGATCCGTTTCAGGAAATCTTCCAGCGATTTATACGGCCCGTTTTTCTCACGCTCGGCAATGATATTGGCAATCGCATTTTCGCCAACGCCTTTGATCGCGGCCAGAGCATAACGCACCGCCTCACCTTCAACCGCAAATGTCACGAATGATTTATTGATATCAGGCAGCAGGAGTTTCAGCTCCATACGATCCATCGCTTGACGGAAAATCGCCAGCTTGTCCGTATTGCCCATATCGAGCGTCATCGACGCGGCAAAAAACTCCAGCGGGTGATTGGCTTTCAGCCATGCCGTTTGATAGGCAATCAGCGCATAAGCGGCGGCGTGAGATTTGTTAAAACCATAACCGGCGAACTTTTCGATCTGTTCGAAAATAATTTCCGCGCGTTCGGGTTTGACGTCTGAGAATTTTCCCGCACCTTCGACGAACAAGGCTTTCTGCGCATCCATCTCGGCCTTGATTTTTTTACCCATGGCGCGGCGAAGTAAATCCGCACCGCCGAGCGTGTAGCCCGCGAGTAACTGTGCAGCCTGCATGACCTGTTCCTGATAAACCATGATGCCGTACGTTTCCTCCAGCATCGGCTGAAGTTTCGGGTGCAGGTAATCGGGTTCGGCCTTGCCATCTTTGACGAGACAATATTGCGGAATATTATCCATCGGGCCCGGACGATACAAAGACACAAGAGCGATAATATCTTCGAGCCTGTCCGGGTGCATCTTGCGCAGCGTGTCGCGCATGCCCGAACTTTCAAGCTGGAACACGCCGGTACTTTCAGCGCGGGCGATCATCTCATAAGAAGGCGCATCATCAATCGGGATTTGTAAAATCTCGACATCGACGCCTTTGTCCTTGATCAACTCAACCGCTTTTTGAATGACAGTGAGCGTTTTCAAACCAAGGAAGTCGAATTTCACAAGGCCTGTTGATTCAACATATTTCATGTTGAATTGCGTCGCCGGAATGGAGGAATTCGGATCACGATATAAAGGTGATAATTCTTGCAAAGGCCTGTCGCCGATAACGATACCCGCAGCGTGGGTCGAGGCATGGCGGTAGAGGCCTTCAAGTTGAAGCGCAATCGTCAGCAAACGGTCAACCGTATCATCATCGCGCATGGCGCGGAAATCAGCATCATTGGCGAGCGCTTCGGCAAGCGTGACCGGATTGGCCGGATTGTTCGGTATCATCTTCGAAATGCGATCAACCTGACCATAGGGAATTTGCAGCACGCGCCCGACATCGCGGACGACCGCGCGGGCTTTTAACTGACCGAAGGTGATAATCTGTGCGACACGATCATACCCGTAGCGTTGCTGAACATAGGCGATGACTTCGTCGCGCCGATCTTGGCAAAAGTCTACGTCAAAATCCGGCATGGATACGCGTTCAGGATTGAGAAAACGCTCGAACAGAAGTCCGTATTTCAACGGGTCCAAATCGGTAATCGAAAGCGCCCAGGCAACAACGGAACCCGCGCCAGAACCCCTGCCCGGTCCGACCGGAATATTGTGGTTCTTTGCCCATTTGATAAAGTCGGAAACGATAAGGAAGTACCCGATAAACCCCATATTGATAATGGTATTAAGCTCGAACTCTAGACGGTCCTGATAAGGCTTTGCGACTTCTTTCTTTTCGGCTTCCGACATCTCCGGCGTAAAGACGAAATTTTCGAGACGATATTGAAGTCCCGCTTTGGTCTGGAACTTAATTTCATCCAATTCGGAGCGTCCGCTATCGCTTTCGAATGGTGGCAAAATAGGCTTAACCGTCTTCAGGAAGAAATGACAACGCTTTGCGATCACGACCGTATTAGCAATCGCTTCGGGAATATCCTCGAAAAGATCGATCATCTCCTCGGCGGATTTAAAGTAATGCTCTTTCGTTACACGGCGGCGATTGTCTTCGGTAACGTAACGACCTTCAGCGATACAGAGCAGCGCATCATGCGCGTCATAAAAACTCTCATCGGGGAAATAACAATCATTCGTTGCCACCAAAGGAATATCGAATTTATACGCCAACTCGATGGCATCGTTCTCAATCGCATCTTCATCACGCTGGCCATGACGCTGCAACTCCATATAGAAGCGATCACCAAAAATAGATTTTAACTTCGTTGCAAAATTCTCGGCTTCCTCGATCCGGCGGCCTAGCAAGGCATGGCCGATCGGCCCTTTCAAGGCACCGGACAGGCAAATCAATCCATCGGATTTTGCCTCGAGATCAGCCCATTCGATCACCGGTTTGCGGCTGCCATCGCCTTCAATATAGGCTTTCGATATAAGCGCAGAGAGGTTTTTATATCCGGCTTCGGATTGAACCAGTAAAACGATCTGGCAATCTTCAGTCCCGACGTTGACCTGACAACCAAGGATTGGCTGGATGCCCGCCTTGGCGGCTTCCAACGAAAACTCCATCGCGCCGAACAAGTTCGATGTATCGGTAATTGCTACTGCTGGCATTTTCAGTTTATACGTCTTCTTGATCAGGTCTTTGACCTGCAAAGCACCTTCCGCCAAAGAATAAGCGGAATGGACGTGAAGATGAACAAATTGGGTATCGGGCATAAAGTGAGTTTAGAGAATTAAGAGCCGTAAGAGCAAGGAAAGAAAATGCTTTTACAGGCTTTTCAACTCTCCGCCCTTGATCTCTAAAATACGGTCCATGCGTTTGGCGAGCTCCATATTATGCGTCGCGATAATCGCGCCGATACCTTTTTCGCGAGTACGCTTGATCAGCATTTCAAAAACCTCATCCGATGTTTTCGGATCAAGGTTTCCTGTCGGCTCATCCGCCATCAGGATTTTTGGATCGTTGGCCAGAGCGCGGGCAATCGCCACGCGCTGTTGCTCTCCACCGGACAAACGCGCCGGACGGTGATCGTAACGATGCGACAGGCCCATTTGATCGAGCATAGCGCGCCCGTGTGCTTCGGCCTCTTTTTTTGATACTTCTTTAATCATCTGCGGAATAACGACATTTTCCAAAGCCGAGAATTCCGGCTGCAGATAGTGGAATTGGTACACAAAGCCTAGATACTTGCGGCGCAGAAGCGTGCGTTTGTCATCATTCAAATCCGACACATCATGGCCGTTGACGAATATTTTTCCCGTCGTCGGCTTATCGAGGAGGCCGATCATTTGCAGTAAAGTAGATTTTCCTGCTCCGGATGACCCGACAAGCGCAACGATCTCGCCGCTCCTAATCTGAAGATTTATATCGTGCAAAATCTGCAAATCTTCATCGCCCTGATGATAGGTTTTACCGAGATTTTGCGTTTCAAGAAGAATTTTACTCATAACGAAGCGCCTCTACAGGATCGAGTTTTGCCGCGCGCCATGCCGGATATAAAGTCGCCGCAATAGAAATAACAATGGCCATACCGACAATCACGCTGACTTCATCCCATTTCACTTCCGCCGGAAGTTTTGAGAGGAAATAGATTTCCGCCGAAAATAATTCAGTATCGGTCATATTCTGAATCCACTGCCGAATGCTTTCGATATTGACGGCGAACAAAGTCCCTAAAATAGCGCCGGTCGCTGTGCCGCCGATACCAACACTGGCGCCGGTCAGCATAAAGATTTTCATCATGCTGGACCTGTCCGCGCCCATGGTGCGCATAATCGCGATATCCCTGCCCTTGTCTTTGACCAGCATGATCATCGAAGAAATAATATTAAACGCCGCGACGACGATAATGAGCGTCAGGATGAGGAACATGACATTTCGCTCTACCTGAACAGCGTTCATAAAACTAGCATTTGAATCGCGCCAATCATAAACCTCGGCGCGGTCCTTGACGATTAATTGTAATTTTTGTTTCAGAACATCGACTTCTTCCGGACTTTTGCCCATGACTTCAAGCATGGAAACTGTGTCAGGTGATAGCTGAAAGAATGTTTGCGCCGTATCAAGCGGCATAAAAACATAGCCGCTGTTATATTCATGCATGCCGACATCGAAAACGGCCACGACTGTATAAGACAGGCTTCGCGGAATTGTACCAAACGGACCGCTGCGGCCTTTCGGAGCCATTAATGTGATTTGCGAACCCACGCTAAGGTTCAAGCGCTCCGCCATCTTGACGCCGACGGCAATGACATTACCTTGAAAGTCGCGAATATTTCCTTTTTCGAATGAATTGGCCAGCACGGGCTTGGTCTTCATGTATTCCTGCGTAAAGCCGCGGGCAATCGCGCCTGTTGCCTGCCCGTTCGCCGTAATCAAAACCTGGCTCTCAACGACAGGCGAAACTGAAACAACGCCATTTATCTGTTTGATGTCTTGCTCGACAGGCTCGTATCCGCTCAAAGAGCTGCCCGGTACATAAACGCTGATATGACCGTTCAGCCCTAAAATGCGACCGATCAGTTCAGAGCGAAAACCGTTCATCACCGACATAACAATAATAAGTGTCGCCACGCCAAGCATAATGCCCATAAACGAAAATCCGGCGATAACGGAAACAAAACCTTCAGCCTTGCGTGCGCGAAGATATCTAAAGGCCATCATTCTTTCAAAAGGAGAAAACATCAGTAGGATTTACCAATCAACACAGTCTGGCCCTCGTCCTCAAACGGCAGGCAGCGAGAAGACAATGAATATTCTTTTCGAACAGCTTCATAAGCTGCATCCGTCAAAATTGAAACCGGCGCTTTGGCAAAACCGATTTCGGATTTGAAGAATTCCTGAATCTCGGCCAGCGTCTTTGTTTCTTTGACTTTTGAACGCGTGAAATCATAAGCGCGTTTGTAAAGATAGTTATGGCTCTGATTTAAAACACCCTGAACACGCGCGATGAATTCATCCGGAGAGCAGGATTCCTTTGAGTCGCGCCCGATATCGCGGCGGACGAAAGTGAGTGAATTTTGCTCGACTTCCCGTGCGCCGATCTCAACACGAACAGGCACGCCTTTTTTAATCGCATCCCACATTTTATCCGGCGCTCTTGCATCGGATGTATCGACCTTCGCACGAACACCAATTTCCTTTAGGCGCTTGGCCAAAGTTTGGGCATATTCCAGAACAGGACCTGCGCTGCTTTCGTCTTTGATGATCGGCAGGATCATAACTTGCGTCGGCGCGAGTTTGGGCGGCATAATTAAACCGTCGTCATCGCCATGGGTCATAATCAGACCACCGATAGAACGGGTCGATAATCCCCATGATGTCGTCCAGGCTAATTGCTCTTTACCGTCACGGCCCTGAAATTTGATATTACAGGATTTGGAGAATGTCTGACCAAGATCGTGAGACGTGCAGGCTTGCAAGGATTTTCCATCCTGCATCATTGCCTCAATCGTGTAAGTATTGACCGCCCCTGGGAAACGCTCTTCCGGTGTTTTCTCGCCCTTGAAACCTGGTATCGCAAACCAGTTTTCGTAGAGATCGTTATAAACTTCAAGCATCTTGCGCGCATCGGCATTGGACTCCTCCGCTGTTTCAAACGCGTTATGCCCTTCCTGCCAGAGAAATTCAGACGTGCGCAGGAAAAGACGCGTGCGCATTTCCCACCGCATAACATTGGCCCATTGATTAAGCAGCAATGGCAGATCACGATAACTCTGCGTCCATCTTGCCATGGCATCACCGATGATCGTTTCCGATGTCGGGCGAATAACGAAAGGTTCTTCAAGCTTGGAATCCGGTGCAGGAATAAGCTTCCCATCCGGCCCGGCTTCTAAACGATGATGCGTGACAACGGCGCATTCCTTGGCAAAACCGTCTATATGCTCGGCTTCTTTCGCGATAAAGCTCAAAGGAATGAGCAACGGGAAATAAGCGTTCTGAACGCCTTCTGCCTTAATTAAATCATCAAGCGCCCGCTGGATATTTTCCCAAAGTGCGTAACCGTTAGGCTTGATAATCATCGATCCGCGTGTCGGTGAATTCTCGGCAAGGTCTGCAACCTTGACGACTTCCTGATACCATTCGGGAAAGTTTTCTTCGCGTGTCGGTGAAATCGCAGACTTGGAATTTTTTCCGTGCGCTTTTTGAGCCTGATTTGGCTGATTCATAGTTATTAGTCCTATTAGAAGTTTAGTATTAGCGGGCGGTTGTCGTGGCAGATGGCGCAGCACTTCCCGGCATTGGAACCTCCGGTGTCGACATCACATTGACGTTTCGAGGTGGCACCGGAACATTGGCCGGCACGGCAGCCTCGCCCGTCCTGCCGCATAACGAATTGACGTTACCTGTAATATCCTGACCGTTATAAAGAACGCGGCCATCATTATAAACTTTCAGATTGCCGAAATTGCTTTCCATCACGGCAGGCTGCGCGAGGCTCAATTTTTTGGCGAGATCGATGTTCAATGGAACTTCAGTATATGTCGATGAAATGATCTGCGGCGCGGAATTCACATCAGCCGGAGCCACCGCGTTACCGTTCACATCTACGCCGCCTTGATAGGCAACATCGCTTGACGGTGTATGAACCATGGCGGGTTTGCAAATAATGCGCTCGACCGCAATCGATGAGCTGATACCGTCCGTTTGATCGGCAGCTTGAGCTATTCCTGAAAAAGAAACCAATGCTGAAATTATGTATATAAATTTTTTCATCTTAAACCGTCCTGCTTTTCCATGTTCTGGGCCATTGCATAAAAATCTAGGACATTCGCCTCTATAAGTCCATAAACGATCAGAAAGATAACCACGGAAAGCCCTGTAGTAGTTAGGAATTTTAATCCCAGACGTGGTTTTGCCGGTACATTACCGGTTTCGCCTGCCATCGGATCTTCGGAAGGCGTATTCCCCCATGGCAGGACACAGAATAAGAAGGTCCACCAGATCAACGTAAAAGTAACAATTGCCTGAACTAAAGTCATTTAAACCTTTAAGATATGAACAGAAACCTTTGGTTTTATTCCTAAAATCTGGTTTACCATCCGGCGTACAGAAATTCTGATCTCTTCCTCGTGCTTCTTGATATCAAAAATATTCTCGTTTTTGAGATCGTAAATCGCGTCTTCGACCTCTTGACGAACTTCACCGATCAACTGTTTTTCGGCGCTGTCATGATCGATGAGGCCGATTAAAGTGATCTGCGGCTCCATGATTAAGTCGAATTTGGAATTCATCGCCAAAGAAATATGAACGGCGCCGCTGAACTGTAATTTCCGGCGCTCGGTAATCCCCTTGTGATCTGACCTGACGATGCGGTTCGGCTCGACGGCCAGTAATCCTGTTTTGACGTGATCAATGACTTTGACCGGACCGGGGCCAAGTTTGATAACTGCGCCATTTGTTGGAATGATCGTTTCAGCGCCCAGACTTCGTGCAATTTCAGCTTGCGCCTCCAGCATGACACGTTCACCGTGAACCGGAATAACATGCTGAGGTTTGATCCATGACAACATATCCCGCACTTCATCTGCATAAGGGTGACCAGAGACATGAATTTTATGGCTGGCATTATCCGGATCGATAATACGCACTTTTGAGGCGGTCAGATTATTTTTGACATCGTTGATTTCTTTTTCATTTCCCGGAATGGCACGAGATGAGAAAATAACCGTATCACCTGCGCCGAGTTTGATCTTCGGCCATTCACCACGCGCCATTCTGGCAAGCGCCGCCATCGACTCGCCTTGCGATCCTGTGACAATCATTACGACATTATCTGTCGGGATATAACCAAGATCGTCTTCCGACACGAATTGATCGATGTCTTTTAAATAGCCGTTGGTTTTCGCCGCCGATGTCATGCGGTGGAGCGATCGGCCCATAATGCATGTGCTGCGGCCCGATGCTTTCGCAGCTTTTACGATGCTATTGATACGCGCGATATTAGAGGCGAAGATCGTGATTGCGATACGTCCATTGCAATTCTTGAAAACAGAAACGAGTCCTTTTTCAACATCGATCTCACTGCCGCTTCTGCCCGGCACCGGCGCATTCGTAGAATCGCCGACATAAGCCAGAATGCCTTTATCACCGATAGCCTTGAACGTTTCAGGATCAATCGGTTTATCAAGCACAGGATGAGGATCGAGATTCCAGTCACCGCTATGAAAGACGCGACCATACGAGGTTTCAATAACCGTTGCAACTGCTTGCGGGATAGAGTGCGTCACCTGATGGAAATGCAGATGAAACGGACCTATTTCCAATTGGCTATTATCCTTGATCTCGATAATTTGCGCCTTCTTGCAATCCGGATAATCGTTGAATTTGTCGCGCAAAATACTGGCCGTAAAAGGCGTACAGTAAATAGGACATTTTAAACGCGGCCATAGATACGGCACGGCACCAATATGGTCTTCATGCGCATGCGTAATAACGAGAGCCAGTAAATCATCGCGGCGCGCTTCGATGAATTCAGGATCCGGCAACAGGATATCGACATTCGGATACCGATGGTCGGCAAAGCCGATACCGCAATCGAACGCCAACCATTTTCCATCGCAGGCATATAAATTAAAATTGACACCGAATTCTTCCGATCCGCCGAGCGGCAGGAAGTGAAATCCTTCATTATAATTTTCTATTTTTTTCTTCATTTCTTATTTCTGCTTATAACGCATATAAATGGCAAGAAGACCTTTCAGAGTCAAATCCTCGTCTGTTTTATCAATAAGGGGGATATCGCCCCTGAATAACGGGGCAAGACCGCCAGTGGCAATCACAATCGGTTTGCCTTTGATCTCCGCTTTCAATCGTTCGATCATACCAGACGCCAACGATACATAGCCCCAGTAAATTCCTGATTGCATGGCGCTGATCGTGTTGGTACCAATAGCTAAATCAGGTCGGCTGATACTGACCTTCGGCAATTTTGCAGCAGCCATGTGTAAAGCGTTTAATGACAGGTTCACGCCCGGCGCAATCGCTCCGCCGCAATACGCGCCATCTTTGTCAATGACATCGAATGTCGTAGCTGTCCCAAAACCGACCACAATGGCCGGTGCCTGATAATAAGTTTTGGCACTCACCGCATTGGCGATCCGGTCGGCGCCGATTTCTTCCGGCTTATCCAGCCTTATCTTCAAATCGAATTTCTTGATTTCCTTCCCAAGAAAACTCGGGCGTATTTTAAATGCCGAGTGACACATCAGACGTAATTGGAAATTTGCATCCGGTACGACCGAGCTGACGATACAATCTTTAATGTCTGAAAATTTCAGTTTTGAAAGTTCGAATAATTTGGCCAAAAAGACGACATATTCGTCGGATGTCCGGGCTGCATCGGTTTTGATGCGCCAGATAGCCTTACTTTTCTTGCCGTCGAATACGGCGAATTTGATATCTGTGTTTCCAGCGTCGATGGCAAGCAGCATTATCTTATATCTTTTCCAAAAAATACTTCGCCGGAATGTATCACTCTTTGCCCGCCATTATCCAGCCCTAGTATCAACGCCCCGCTCTCGTCCAGCCCTTTGAAAATACCCGTCAAGGTCTCGTCCGGAAGCCGTGCCTGAATAGGCATTTCAAGCCCTTGGGCGTTTTCGAGCCATTTGCTGCGGATCGGCGCAAATCCCTGCCCACGGTATAATTCAATTGCCGCCCCTAGCTTTTCAAGAAACCGGCGTAGAAAAATATCCCTGTCTTGCTTCTCGAAGGTCTTGTCATTTAAAGCAACCTTGCCGTCCGGCGCAGAGGCCAGATTGATGCCGACACCAATATTGAGAAAATCTCCACCAGTTTGCAGCAAAATTCCGGCAAACTTCTGCCCATCGATCATCCCGTCATTGGGCCATTTATGCATATAACGATGACCGCTTTTAAGTAAAGGGATGGTCGCTTCGGCCAGTGCAATAGCTATTACGAAAGAATAATGCCCGACATCCTTTAAATCTATATTGCGAATTAAAATAGAAGAAAAGATATTACCTGATAATCCGGTCCAGACATTGCCATGCCGCCCGATACCATTCGTTTGGTCGAAGGTCTGAACAACCAGACCTTCGACTGCGCCAGTTTCAGCACGCTCGCGCAAAACATCCATGGTACTTGGCAGAGTTTCAAAAACCTCGATCTGCCAGTCGATAGTCATTATTCAAATAAAGACTGAGCGGCCTGTGTCGAGAACGTCAAAAGCTCATTCGGCGCAAGAATAAATAAAACCGTTAAAAGGACTGAAACGAAAATTACAGCGCTGCGGCTGGTATAAACATTCGCGTCGAACTTCTCTTCTGATTTATCGAAGAACATGACTTTGATAATCCGCAAATAATAATAAGCGCCGATAACCGATGCCAGAACGCCGATGACCGCGACCGTATAATATCCCTCGGCGACAGCCGCCTGAAACACGAATAATTTACTAAAGAAACCGGCAAGCGGTGGAATACCGCTCATCGAGAACATCAAAGCAGCCAACGAATACGCCAAAGCGGGAGATGATTTCGAAAGCCCTGCAAGGTCAGAAATATTTTCAACCGCCTGTCCGTTTTTGCGCATATTCATGACGATGCCGAATGTCCCTGCCGTCATAATCATATAAAGAGTCAGATAAATAAGGACACTCGCGATACCTTCCGGCGTGCCGGCCAGAAGACCGATCAGGGCAAAGCCCATATTCCCGATCGAGCTGTAAGCCAGAAGGCGTTTGATATTTTCCTGCACTAGTCCAGCCAGCGAACCGAGCAAGACAGACGCCAGAGATACAAAGATGATAATCTGCGACCATTGCGGCATCGCGCCCGCAAACGGACCGGTCAGAAGTCGGATCAAAAGACCCATTGCCGCGATTTTGGTAACAATAGCGAATAAAGCCGTGACAGGTGTCGGTGCGCCTTGATACACATCCGGCGCCCACATATGGAACGGCACTGCCGATACTTTAAATGAAAGTCCGGTGAGAATGAACACCATGCCGACGATCACGCCCGGCGCCATATTGACCTTGTTCTGTTCGATCGTTCCACCGATCAGGTTGAAATCAAGGCTGCCCGTATAGCCATAAATTAAAGACGAACCGAACAACAACAGACCGGATGACAATGCACCGAGTACGAAATATTTAATGCCCGCTTCCGATGATTTCAGATCGTCGCGCTTGATCGCCGCCAGTACATAAAGACAAAGCGATGATAATTCGAGCGAGACATATAGCGACAAAAGATTATGAGCCGACACCATCAGCATCATGCCGATACCGGATAGCAAAATCAGGATCGAATATTCAAAGCGATAAAGCTTGTTATCATGCAGCGATCCGGCGGAGAGGATCAGCGACGCGATCAAACCGACCGCAATGATACATTTCAGGACATAGGAAAAACGGTCAACGATCACCATGTCATTGAGTAGCAAGACCTGATCCGAAGACCCTGTCGCGATTAAAACACCACCGACTATAATTGCGGCAACGGTTAACCACAAAACCTTAATCGTCGAGCCGTTGCCTTTAAAGACACCGAAGACGAGCAAAAGAAGCGCCGATACAGATAAGAAGATTTCCGGCATCAGGGATTGGAAAGCGATGTGAAGTCCGCTGGTCATTATTATTCTACCTCGCCTGTATTCGATGGCGTTTCAGATGGAGCCGCAGTCGGCATTGGCGGAGTCTCCGCTGTTGTCGATGTCAGTTTGGCATTATATTGCGCAATCAGTTTTTCAACCGATGGCCCTGTGCGATCTAATACATAGGATGGCGCAACACCGAGCCAGAGAACGATGATGACAAGCGGCACAAAGTAAAAGAATTCGCGTTTGTTCAGATCATTCATACCGGCAGCTTCGGGGTTGGTCTGCGGACCGAACGCGATTTTTCTGTAGAGATGCAACATATAAGCCGCGCCAAGCACGACACCGCTGGCGGCAAATGTCGCGACCATCGTATTGACTTTAAACGCACCGAGCAGCGACAAGAATTCCCCGACAAAACCCGACGTTCCCGGCAATCCGACCGAGCCGAGCATAAAGATCATAAAGACGGTCGCGTAAACCGGCATGTTTTTGGCGATACCGCCGTATTTATCGATATCGCGTGTATGCAAACGGTCATAGACAACACCGACGCAAAGGAATAATGCGGCAGAAACGATACCATGAGAAATCATCTGGAAGATTGCGCCATCGATACCTTGGCGATTGAGGGTGAAAATGCCGAGCGTCACAAACCCCATATGAGCGACCGATGAATAAGCGATCAGTTTTTTCATGTCTTTTTGAACGAGCGCGACCAGAGACGTATAGATAATGGCAATCACGCTCATGCCGAAAACCAGCGGAATGAAATATTGCGTAGCATCCGGCAGCATCGGCAGCGAGAACCGAAGAAAACCATAGCCTCCCATTTTCAAAAGGACACCGGCAAGAATAACGGAACCTGCGGTCGGCGCTTCAACGTGCGCATCCGGCAGCCATGTATGAACCGGCCACATTGGCATCTTGACGGCAAAGCTGGCAAAGAACGCCAGCCACAACCATTTTTGCATGCTTGGCGAAAACGCGGTTTCCATCAATGTTGGAATATCGGTCGTGCCTGCCTGAATATACATGGCCAGTAACGCGACTAGCATCAAGACGGACCCGAGCAATGTGTAGAGGAAAAACTTAAACGCGGCATAGACGCGACGTTGCCCACCCCATACACCAATAATGATAAACATCGGGATCAAAACGGCTTCAAAGAAAACATAGAAAAGAATGGCGTCGAGCGATGAAAAAGTTCCGATCATCATCGTTTCAAGGACAAGGAACGCGATCATATATTCTTTAGAGCGGGTTTTGATCGAGTTCCAGCTGGCCAGTACGCAAATCGGTGTCAGGAAAGCCGAGAGGACGACGAAGAACAATGAAATCCCATCAACACCCATATGATAGGAAATGCCGAGCGTTGGAAACCATTCGAATTTTTCAACGAATTGGAAATCCGCTGTAGCCGGATCGAAATTTTTCAGCAGTAAAAGAGAGAAGATAAACACAAGCGTCGAGGTAAAGAGCGCGGAATATTTTGCGTTCTTCGCCACCGCTTCTTCCGGCCCGCGCAGCATCGCTATCAGGAAGGCGCCGAGGAGTGGCAGGAAAGTCAGGAGTGAGAGTAAAGGAAAATCGATCATTAGTTAAAAATCCTGAATTTTAGCGCGAACCATGTCACCAGGATAAATACCCCGATGATCATGACGAAAGCATACTGGAAAACATAACCGCTCTGGAAACGGCTGAGCAATCCGCCGAATTTGCGCGAAACCGACGCAATCCCATTGGGTCCGAATTGATCAATCGTATCCTGATCGCCGCGCTTCCAGAAAAAATTGCCGAGGGCGAGCGAGCCTTTGACAAAGACGAAATTGTAAATCTCGTCAAAGAACCATTTGCGATAAAATAAAGTATGGATAGGCCTGAATAGCGAAACCGTCTTCGCAGGAATTCCGGGTACAAAAAGATAAGCGACATAACCCAGAAGAATACCAAGCGCACCAATACCGAGCGGCAGATATTTAACCCATGCCGCCACATGGTGGGCTTTTTCGACGGAATTATTTTCTTCAAGAACAAAGATACTCTTGCCCCAGAATTCCGCCATGTGGTGGCCGACGAAATTATCATAAAAGAAGTAACCAGCGAATAAAGCGCCTGTCGCCAGAACGAAGAGAGGTATCAGCATCACGGCCGGAGATTCATGGACATGATCCATCGTGTGATGGTCGGTCCGTGGTTTACCGTGGAAGGTCATGATAATCAAACGCCATGAATAGAAAGCCGTCAAAAGCGCGGCGACAATTCCGATCCAGTAAGCAAAATGACCGACATTAGACCCCGAGGCCCATGCCGCTTCCAAAATCATATCCTTGGAATAATAACCGGCGAATGGAATGATACCCGCCAGAGCCAGCGAACCGATCCACATTAATGTATAGGTCACAGGGATCATCTTCCATATACCGCCCATTTTGCGCATGTCCTGTTCATTGGACATGGCGTGAATAACGGACCCTGCACCAAGGAAAAGCAATGCTTTGAAAAAGGCGTGCGTCATCAAGTGGAACATCGCCGCCGGATAAGCGGAAACGCCGAGCGCGAAGAACATGTAGCCGAGCTGTGACATCGTCGAATAGGCAATGACACGCTTGATATCGAATTGCGTCATGCCGATGGTGGCAGCAACGATTGCCGTCAAAGCCCCGAGGAAGCAAACGACCATCAAGGCATCCGGCGCATATTCGAAAACCGGTGAAAATCTTGTGACAAGGAAAACGCCCGCCGTGACCATTGTCGCCGCGTGGATCAGGGCCGATACAGGTGTCGGGCCTTCCATCGCGTCCGGCAGCCATGTGTGCAAACCCAATTGCGCCGATTTACCAACCGCGCCGACGAACAATAGAAGGCAGATGAGTGTCAGTGCATGAACGTTAAAGCCGAAGAAGTTGAACATCTCACCAGTTTTAGCCGAAGCATTGTCAAAAATACCGTCAAACTGGATCGTGCCGAACACAACAAACGCCGCCATGATACCGAGCGTCAAACCTAAATCGCCGACGCGGTTAACGATAAAGGCTTTCATCGACGCCGCATTGGCGGACGGTTTTTTATACCAGAAACCGATCAAAAGGTATGACGCCAAACCGACCCCTTCCCAGCCGAAGAAAAGCTGGAGCAGATTATCAGACGTGACCAGCATCAACATGGCAAAAGTAAACAGAGAAAGATAAGCCATAAAACGTGGTTTATGCTCGTCATGCGACATGTAGCCGACAGAATAAACATGAACACAGGCCGAAACGATGTTGATAACGCACATCATGACAACGGCGAGTTGATCGATCCGTAAGCTCCACGACACTTTGAAGTCGCCGGAGGCAATCCATGTCATCAGCTCGACCGTATGCGGTGCATGGTGAAGCGCAACGTCATTAAATAAAATAACGGATACGACCGCCGCCAGAATAACACCGGCGCATGTAATCAGTTGCGATGACAGGTCACCGAGTTTCTTGCCGAACAAGCCGACAATGATAAAGGCAATGAGCGATGGGAAGACTGCAAAATATTCCATAAATTAACCTTTTAACTCTGCAATATCTTCAACGGCAATCGTGCCCTTGTTACGGAAGAAAACGACGAGGATCGCAAGACCGATCGCGGCCTCGGCGGCGGCAACGGTCAGGATAAACATGGTGAATACCTGCCCCGCCAAATCGTTTAAAAAAGTCGAAAACGCAACAAAGTTGATGTTGACCGCAAGGAGCATCAACTCAATCGACATAAGGATGACAATCACATTTTTACGATTCAGGAACATGCCAAACACGCCGAGCGTAAACAATAATCCAGCCAATATAAGATAATGCGTTAAACCGATGGTCATACGTCAACTCCTGCGCCGACTTTAACTTGTTTAATTTCCATGGACTGACTTTGCGTACGCTCCACCTGATCGCCAACTTTCTGGCGTAATACATCGGCGCGGCGGCGATGAGTCAGAACAATCGCCCCGATCATGGACACAAGAAGAATAAGGCCTGATACCTGAAACGGAAATACATAGTCGGTATACAGGATTTTACCCAAAGCTTCCGTATTAGTGTCTCCTTGTCCGGCAATTGCGGCGACATCCGTGTTATTGATGGCCTGCGGTGCGAAATCCCATGATGTGTAGAGGGTAAATAATTCGACCAGCAAAATACCGCCAATGGCAAGGCCGAGAGGAATAAACTGCATGGCGCCTTTTCGCAAATCGGCAAAGCTAATATCGAGCATCATCACGACGAACATAAACAAGACAGCCACCGCGCCGACATAAACGATCACCAAAATCATCGCGATAAATTCGGCGCCAAGCAGAACGAATAATCCCGCCGCGTTGAAAAACGCGAGGATCAGGAACAATACCGAGTGAACGGGGTTGCGGGCGGTAATAACCATGATCGCGCTGAAAACCAGCACGGCGGCAAAAAGATAAAAGGCAATGGCGCTTATCATATTCTCTCTCTTATCTGTAAGGCGCGTCTTTGGCGAGGTTGCGGGCGATTTGCGCTTCCCATCGATCGCCGTTCAAAAGAAGCTTTTCTTTATTATAGTAAAGCTCTTCGCGGGTTTCCGTGGCAAATTCCAGATTAGGCCCTTCGACGATGGAATCGACCGGGCAGGCTTCCTGACAAAGGCCGCAGTAAATACATTTGGTCATGTCGATATCGTACCGTGTCGTACGCCGTGAACCGTCGGCGCGAGGTTCAGCTTCAATGGTGATGGCAAGGGCCGGACAAACCGCCTCGCAAAGTTTACAGGCTATACATCTTTCCTCGCCATTCGGGTAACGGCGCAAAGCATGCTCGCCGCGAAAACGGGTTGAAAGAGGTCCGCGTTCATAAGGATAGTTGATCGTCACTTTCGGCATGAAGAAAATATATTTCAGCGTCAAAAGCATACCTTTGACGATTTCGGCCAGAAGAAAGGATTGAAGGACGGTTTTAATTTTCATTATTGCAAACCTAACATTATTTCCGGTTCAGGCTTCATGCCGGGCAGCGCATCGAAATAGATCAATGCACCGGCCACAATCAATACCCAGATCAGCGAGAACGGCAGGAACACTTTCCAGCCCAAACGCATTAACTGGTCGTAGCGGTATCTCGGGAAAGTCCCGCGTACCCATATAAAGAAGAACAGGATCAAACAGACTTTCAGGATAAACCAGATCACGCCGGGAATAACCGCCAAAGCCGCGATCTCAAATGGCGGCAGCCATCCGCCCATAAACAGGATCGCCGTAATCGCCGACATCAAAATCATGTTGGCGTATTCACCGAGGAAGAATAGACCGAACGTCATCGCCGAATATTCGACCATGAAACCACCGGAAAGCTCAGATTCACCTTCCGGCAAATCGAACGGCGAACGGTTGGTTTCCGCCAAAATAGAGACGAGGAAAATAATGAACATCGGGAAAAGCATGACATCGACCCAGAACGGACGATTGACAGTCACGATATCCGTCAGATTCATCGAACCGACAGACAGGATAACGGTTACGATCACCAATCCCATGGAAACTTCATAAGAAACCATTTGAGATGCGCTGCGGAGACCGCCGAGGAATGCGTATTTGGAGTTCGATGCCCATCCGGCCATCATCACACCGTAAACGCCCATCGATGATACGGCAAAAAGATACAAAACACCGACATTGATATTGGCGACAACCCAATCGGCACTGACGGGAATAACCGCCCACGCAACCATCGCCAAAATCATGGTCAGAATTGGCGCGATCATAAAGACGATGCGGTTCGCCTGTGCAGGAATGATGTTTTCCTTGGTCATCAGCTTCAGCGCATCGGCAAATGACTGGAACAGGCCGAAAGGTCCTACGGTCATCGGTCCTTGGCGACGTTGTAACGCGCCCAAGACTTTACGCTCGAAGAAAATTAAATACGCGACAGATAAAAGAACGACGAGCAGCAAGATGCCCATATGCAGGAGCATCCATAAAGTTTCTTCGCCGTATGTATTCCAGAGTTCCAAAATCATTCGGCAGCCTCAACGATCTTATTTAGAAATACATCTGCAGATTTCGCCATCGTTTGCGAGGCGCGGGTAATCACATTTGTCATGTAGAAATTTTTTATCGCCGAACTGAACGGCGTGGAATTGACAGCACCTGCCTTACCAAAGAAACCCCATTCCGCCGGCTCGACGACGTCGATCTTGGAAAAGGTGGAGAACTCTTTCACGAGGCGCTGACGCAATTGATACATATTGTCATACGGCAATGGCTTGCCAATTTCGGCAGAGAGCGCGCGAAGGATTTTCCAGTCTTCTTTTGCCTCGCCCGGGGCGGATGTAGCTTTTTTCCCCATCTGAACGCGGCCTTCGGTGTTCACATACAATCCGTCTTTTTCAGTATAGGCAGAGCCGGGCAAAATCACATCCGCACGCATAGCGCCGATATCGCCGTGATGGCCTTGATATACTACAAAAGCGGAAGGAGAAATCTGCGCGTTCACTTTTTCTGAGTCGACATTCAAAAGATAGACAACTTCCTGCTCGGAAATTTCTTTTTCCGAGGCCATGCCCAGATCAAGCGCCGTAACTTGCGCGGCATGAACATGAAGGACGTTAAAGCCGTTCCATCCGTCTTTTACCATACCGAAAGTTTCAGCCGCATCGCGTGCCAGCGATTGAATAGCCAATCCATCTTCGCGGCGGAAAGCGCCCGTCCCGATAATGATCATCGGATTTTTTGCATTCTTCAAAACATCGGCAAAACTATGCTTACCCGCAACCAATTCCTTTAAGGAGTCCGGACCTGCGCCGATATAGGTAGTCGGATAAGTTAAATCCGCCTGCTCACCAATCACGCCAACTTTAATGCGGTTGGCCAGCCATGTTTTACGAATACGAGCATTGACCATCGCGGCCTCAATACGCGGATTGGTACCGACCAGCAAAATCGCATCGGCTTGTTCGATACCGACAATACCTGAATTGAATAAATATCCTGCGCGGTTTGACACATCTATATGAATGCCCATGACACCATCGACATCGCCTAGTAAATCTTTCAGCGCGATCATTTCTTCGGCGGCGCAAAGTTCGCCGACAACACCAAGTGTTTTCGCCGTCGCTTTTAACTTCGACGCCACAACCGCAAAAGCTTCTTCCCATGAGGCCGGACGTAAACGACCATTGTCACGAACATAAGGTTGGTCCAGACGCTGGGCTTTTAAACCGTCATATGAGAAACGTGTTTTATCTGAAATCCATTCTTCATTTACGCCTTCGTGCAAACGCGGCAATACGCGCATCACTTCATTACCGCGCACATCGACGCGGATATTGGAACCGACAGCATCCATGACATCAATGGTTTCAACTTTGCGCAATTCCCAAGGGCGCGCATGGTAAGCATAAGGCTTGGATGTCAAAGCTCCAACCGGACAAACATCAATTAGATTACCCGACAATTCGCTGCCAATGGCTTTCTCGACCATCGTGGAAATTTCAACATCTTCACCGCGATTAAGCAAACCGATATCGGATACACCGGCAATTTCATCGGCAAAACGAACACAGCGCGTGCATTGAATACACCGCGTCATGAATGTTTGAATCAAGGGACCAAAATATTTGTCTTTTACGGCGCGTTTTGTTTCGTGATAGCGCGAACGGTCATAGCCATAGCCCATCGCCTGATCCTGCAAATCGCATTCGCCGCCTTGATCGCAAATCGGACAATCGAGCGGGTGATTGATCAACAGCATTTCCATCACGCCATTACGCGCGCGTTTGACCATCGGGGATTCGGTCAGGACTTCCATATTTTCGCCACATGCCATAGCGCAAGATGCCACAGGTTTCGGTGCGCCTTTAACTTCAACCAGGCACATGCGGCAATTCGCCGGAACGCTTAATTTATCGTGATAACAAAATCGCGGAACCTCATAGCCGAGTATTTCTGCGGCTTGTAGAACAGATGTTCCGGGCGCGACTTCGATTTCAGTGTCGTTGATCTTTAATTTGGGCATGGACTCAAGATTCCTGAGAATTAGGCCTATTAACTAACATATTGGTTTTAGTTAAGAAAGCCGCATTTCTTACGAATTTGCCCATTTAAACTGAGTTGTTGAATCTGCCCGCTTTTGCCCGATGTGTAATAAGACGCAACTTCCGGAGCCAATTGAGTATCCTTCTGAGCGCCCTGCGTATACATTACATAATCTGCAAGATCGGTCGCCGGCACTTCCGTCATGATTTCATTGGTCAGGCATTTGCAACTTGCCTGGATATCCGCCCACATTTTACGGCGATCCAGATTAGGCTCCGTAAACGCTGCCAGTGAATCACGATATTCCTGCGAACATACGCCCGTATATAAATGTGCCGCATAGGCATTGGTTAGTTTTTGGGCATTATCGCTTGTATTATTGGACCGGCTGGGTTGCACTATCAGTGGAGCGGACTGATTTGGCTGAACAACAGCCCCATCTTTCACTATTTTTGTATCGGAGTTCCTATTATTTAGCTTCTGAACCGGCTGATTGCGCTTCTGGTTTTCTTCATTCTGCTTATCCTGCTTGCGCTTGGGCAAAAGAATACCCGTGCCCGGCTCATAGATTTCGGCCATAGCAGGACTGCCCCAGATCAGAAACAAAAGAACAATAAGGGTAGTTTTTTTGAAATTCATAACCAGTTTTTGAGCCTCTTATCAGATTATATCTCTTTCCTAAAATGGATGGAAGCAATTGATATTAAAGCTTAGTTTCATTTACATATTGCAATACGGATCCCTTTCTGGTAAACAAAGTCATGACTTTAACCAAGACGGCAGGTTCTAATTACAATCTTACAACCTATCAGGAAGCTGATCGTCAGGTTGAGATATTGCCTTTATCACCCGATCAAATGGCAAGAATCCTTTCCTTCGAAGTTAAAGACAGCCTCAGGATCACTTTTCAAATTCAAGCTGATGGAAATCATAACTTTATTGTTCTCGGTAATGACACCAAAACTAATACGTCATGGTTTCAAAATTGGGATGAATCAACAATCGGATTTTCTGGTTGGACCGGTAAAAAAATTACCAAACAACTCATGGCAAATCGACTAGCTCTATACGAAGTTTCAAATTGTCCATCTGTAACTTCAAAATTCGGCTTTGTCGGTGCTTATGCTTTCGCCCGCTATGGCTTTATACCTGAACAAGGCGACTGGGACGCACTTCGTAAAAAAATAAATACTGTATTGGATAGTGCCTGCGATATTTGTAATACGCCTTTAGGAACCGATGGCAGAATTCGTGATATTCTTAAATCTGAAGATCCAAAGTCGTTATGGACACTGATCGATGAACCTCTAAGAGGCAGAAATAACTACGAATCTTTTGCTTATTATCTTTTATCGAAAGCTGGCCTTAACTGGAATGGAAAATTTGATTTAAAAAATGAAGAACAGATGGAACGTGCCCGCAATTATATAGGCCGTGAAATTTTTGATGCTTCATTTGATAATGCTCGGCAAATCGCACAGGAAGACAAAAATCTCAAGCAGCAGCCTTCCGGTACTCCATTATACGCGCTTCGACCTCCGGGCGGAAATGCCTGAAAAGACCTTGAATAGGCCAGGCCGATGCATCTCCATGGGCGCAGATCGTGTGGCCTTCAATTTCCTTGGAAACATCGAGCAACTGGTCGATTTCTTCAATCGTTGCATTACCGACGACCATACGCTGCATCATGCGCCACATCCACCCGGTGCCTTCGCGGCACGGCGTACACTGGCCGCAAGATTCATGCATATAGAAATGCGCAAGGCGTGCAATCGCCTGAATGATATCGGTGGATTTATCCATGACGATCACGCCTGCCGTGCCAAGACCGGACTGAACCGCACGAAGCGAGTCAAAATCCATGATCGCTGTATCGCAAACTTCTTTCGGAAGTAATGGCGTTGAGGAGCCGCCCGGTATAATAGCTTTCAGATTGTCCCATCCGCCGCGCACGCCGCCCGCATGTTTTTCGATAAGCTCTTTCAATGGAATGCCCATCGCTTCTTCGACGTTGCATGGATTATTGACGTGGCCGGAAATACAGAAAAGTTTCGTGCCGGTATTTTTTTCATCGCGCCCGATACCGGCAAACCATGCACCGCCACGGCGCAGGATAGTTGGCGCGTTGGCAATGGTTTCAACGTTATTGACCGTCGTCGGACATGAATACAAACCTGCGCCCGCTGGAAATGGCGGCTTGTTGCGCGGCTGGCCTTTTTTACCTTCGATGGATTCAATAAGCGCTGTCTCTTCACCGCAGATATAAGCCCCTGCTCCACGGTGCAGATAAATGTCGAAATCCCAACCGGAACCGCAGGCGTTTTTACCGACCAGACCGGCGGCGTAAGCTTCCTTGATCGCCTGAACGATGGTCGATCCTTCATTGAAGAATTCGCCGCGTATATAGATGTAACAAGCGTTCGCGCCCATGGCGAAAGCTGCGATCAACGCGCCCTCGATTAATTTATGCGGCTCGTTGCGAAGAATATCGCGATCTTTACAAGTGCCCGGCTCTGATTCATCAGCATTGATGACAAGATAATGCGGACGACCGTCGAACACTTTCGGCATAAAAGACCATTTCATGCCCGTCGGGAATCCTGCGCCGCCGCGACCACGAAGGCCGGAGGCTTTCATTTCATTGATGATCCAGTCACGGCCTTTGGCGATGATATCTTTGGTATTATCCCAGTCGCCGCGCTTTTTCGCGTATTCCAGCGAGAACGGTTCGAAGCCGTAAATATTTGTATAAATTCTGTCTGAGTCTGCGAGCATATTATTTCACTCCCGCTTGCTTGGCTTGTTCTTCCAATGTCGTCGGGCCGGTAATGGCCATCGAACATTTGCGGCCCTTCATGGACCCGACTGTCGGCGGACGATCCTGCGCAAGCGCCAGCAATAATTCTTTTGTGTTTTCCGGTGTCAGATCTTCATAGAAATCATCATTAACCTGCATCATCGGCGCATTGACGCAAGCGCCGAGACATTCGACTTCCATCATCGTGAATTTGCCGTCCTTGCTCGTCTCGCCCATATGGATGCCAAGGAATTCTTCGCAGGCATCGACAATCTTACCGGAGCCGCACAGAGCACAAGGTGTCGTCGTGCAAACTTGAAGTAAATATTTTCCAACAGGTGCCAGATTATACATCGAGTAAAAAGTCGCGACTTCATAAACCTTGATCGGCGGTAAATCTAAAATGCGGGCAATTTCATCCATCGCCGCTCTTGGAATCCATCCGCCATACGGAGGATTTTCTTTCGCACCATCTTCTGCAACTTGACGCTGCGCCAAATCCAGAAGCGGCATCGTCGCCGAGCGTTGCTTGCCTTTCGGGTAGCGGGAGATGATATCCTGAACCATGGCTTCGCTGCGGAAGGTGAAACTGGCTGGCTGGTAGGGAGCGTTGGCGACAAAAGTCTTTTTCATGGCAGAATCCGGGTAAGTCTTACTGCCGCCAATTTACTCGTATATTAGGGAAGTTCAAGGGTTTATGCGCAGACAGGAACAGGTAAATGCTGGATTGAAACGGTCCTCGATAAGCGTATTGCTTCAAAGCGGATAAAGTTGCGCGCCAGTTGCGGAATGCGGTCGCCCAGTTTTTCAATGGCCTTTTCCGGCTCCATTAAATGCACATCGTCATGCTCAAGAGGCACTTTGTTATAGATAGGGCCACTCATAACGTCGGCAGCTGCATAAAAATGCCGGAAACAAGCCTGTTTGAAAGGATGAGGCGCTTTTCCTAATGATCGCAAAACAACCACTGTCCCGTTCACTTCCTCAAAAGTTTCCCTTCCGGAAGCATGATATCCGCATTCACCCAGATCATCCCTTTTGCCACCAGGCAAATCGAAAAACGTCTCACCGCTTTTTGAACGTTCAACCACAGGAACTTTTGGACCTTCCGGGGTCATCACCAGAAAAACAGCAATATGCGGTTCAACTAAGACTGCAACTTCTTCAGATGCTGAATATTTAAAAGGTTTTTTACACATCGCAAACACACTACCAGTATTATTATGACAATGTCAAATTTATCGATCAATTTCACCAAAAACGATATCCAGTGAGCCGATAATCGACACCGTATCAGCCAACAGATGTCCCTTGGACATGAAATCCAGCCCTTGCAAATGGGCAAAGCCCGGGGCGCGGATACGGCAGCGATACGGTTTGTTCGAACCGTCCGAGACCAGATAAACACCGAATTCACCTTTTGGCGCTTCGACGGCCGTATAAGTCTCGCCAGCCGGAACGTGATAACCTTCGGTGAATAATTTGAAATGGTGAATCAGCGCCTCCATGGAGCGCTTCATCTCGGCACGCGGCGGCGGCGCGACTTTATAATCGTTGGTCTTGATCGGACCTTCCGGAATTTCGCGGATACATTGCTGCATAATTTTCAATGACTGACGCATTTCCTCGACGCGAACCAGATACCGCGCATAACAGTCGCCTGTCTTACCGACCGGCACATCGAAATCCATTTGGCTGTAAACATCGTAAGGCTGCGACTTGCGCAAATCCCACGCCACGCCGGAAGCGCGTAGACATGGTCCTGTAAAACCCCAATCGATCGCCTGCTCTTTTGAGACGATCCCTATATCGACAGTCCGTTGTTTGAAGATACGGTTATTGGACAGCAAACCTTCCAGATCATTCAGAACTTGCGGGAAAGTTTCCGTCCATTCGTACATGTCTTCTAGAAGACCTTTTGGAAGGTCCATCGCAACGCCGCCCGGGCGGAAATAATTTGCGTGAAGCCTTGCCCCGCAAACGCGGTCGTAAAACTCCATCCCCTTCTCACGCTCTTCGAAACCCCAAAGCGCCGGTGTAATCGCACCAACGTCGAGCGCGTAAGTCGTAATGTTCAGAATGTGATTGAGAATACGGGTCAATTCGCAAAACAAAACGCGAATATATTGCGCGCGCATTGGCGGCGTAATGCCAAGAAGTTTCTCGGTTGCAAGCGCAAAGGCATGCTCCTGGTTCATCGGCGCAACGTAATCAAGACGGTCAAAATACGGCAGAGCCTGTAAGTAAGTTTTATACTCAATCAGCTTTTCGGTTCCACGGTGTAGCAAACCGATATGCGGATCGGCGCGCTCGACAACCTCTCCGTCAAGCTCCAGCACAAGGCGCAACACGCCGTGCGCGGCCGGGTGCTGCGGCCCGAAATTCATCGTATAAGGTTTGATCTGCGTTTCTTCGGAGATATCGATTAATTCTGCTGTGTTTGACATGACTATTCTTTCACCGATCTATCAGTCGGCACATAACCAAATTTAGGCTGAACGGCTTTTTCATCGCCCGGAAGCTGGATATCGGTTAAGCCTTCCCAAGGCGAGAGGAAATCGAAACGGCGGAAATCCTGCGTGAGTTTGACAGGCTCATAGACAACACGCTTCAAATCCTGATCGTAGCGAAGCTCGACATAGCCTGTCAGCGGGAAATCTTTCCGCAAAGGATGCCCGTCGAAACCATAGTCAGTAAGGATGCGGCGATGGTCCGGATTATTGGCGAACATAACGCCATACATATCCCATACCTCGCGTTCGAACCATGTCGCCGCGCTGAATAAATGGGAAAGGCTTTCAACCGGCGTATTTTCATCTGTCGCCAGTTTCACGCGGATGCGGCCATTATGTTTCATTGATAGAAGTTGATAGACGACTTCGAAACGCTCCGGGCGCTCCGGATAATCAACTGCTGTGACATCGATTAATTGAGAAAATTTGCAAGATGCATCGTCACGCAGGAATGTCATGACATCAAGCAGGCTGGATCGATTGATATAAATCACCAATTCGCCTTTGATCAGCTCATACGACAAAACTTTTCCGGCGTTCTTTTCAAGAATAGAGGCACCGAGCAGCGCCAGCGGATTTGGAAGGACTGCTTCAACAATTTCTTCGGACATTAGCGAACGATCCTTGTGTCTTCGCGTTTGATTTTGCGCTGCAATTGCAGAAGGCCGTAGACAAGGGCTTCGGCGGTTGGCGGACATCCCGGCACATAAATATCAACCGGAACGATACGGTCGCACCCACGCACGACTGAATAGGAATAGTGGTAGTAACCGCCGCCATTCGCGCAGGATCCCATAGAGATGACCCAGCGAGGTTCTGGCATCTGGTCGTATACGCGGCGCAGCGCAGGCGCCATTTTATTGCAAAGCGTCCCGGCAACAATCATCACATCGGATTGACGCGGAGATGGGCGCGGAATAATGCCGAAACGGTCGAGGTCGTAACGCGACATATAGGAGTGAATCATCTCAACCGCGCAGCAGGCAAGGCCGAACGTCATGGGCCACATGGATCCCTGACGCGCCCAGTCGAACAGCTTGTCGGCATTGGTCAGCAGAAAGCCTTTTTCCTGAACTTCCTGAGCAAGCCTTGCGACTGATTCATCCTGCTCATGCGCGGGCATCATCGGCACATTGGTTTTCAGTGACGTTTCAGGAGCGGTTATTACATTACGGTCGTGGGTCATCTGTCCAACTTATTGTGGCTAAAGTTTCGAAAGCTTCTAATGCTGATTCAGGCTGCTCATACCCTACTGCTTTCAGGGCAGTTATAACATCAACTTTCATGTTATCTTCGAGTATTCTAGGCTTACTGCTTCCAGTAACATGATAAATAACAGCTCCAACAGAAGGTTTGCGTTCAGGCAATATAGCATCTTTAAAATCGTAAAGTGCCAGCTGAAATTTCTGAAATAATGAAAGTTGTGTACTCATATTTTTTAACTCCTATTCCCAATCAAGGGCGCCTTTATTCCATTCATAGACTAGTCCGATGCCGAGAACGCCAAGGAACACGACCATCGACCAGAAACCGAACATGCCGATATCGCCAAGGCTTACCGCCCATGGAAATAAAAACGCAACTTCCAGATCGAAGATGATGAAAAGAATGGCGACGAGATAAAATCGTACGTCGAATTTGGAGCGTGCATCGTCGAAGGCGTCGAAGCCGCATTCATAAGCAGAGAGTTTTTCGCTGTCCGGGCGGCTCTTGCCGAGAAGAATAGACGTTGCCGCCATGCCGAGCGCGATCGCGATAGAAATACCGAGAAAAACGACAATCGGGAAATAAGCGTGAAGAAAATCGGTCGGGGCCATGATGCACCAGAATCTTAAGGTAAGTTATGGCCCTAAAACACCATAAATATTAGAGACTTGCAAGGTTGTATCCTGGATTTTATCCCATCCATTTCATCACCCCCGCCGAGGCGGGGGTCGATGGACTTACGCTAGATGGATTCCCGCCTTCGCGGGAATGACAGATTGCATTTCGATAATCTAGGAAAAAATGGCGCGAGTGAAGGGACTTGAACCCCTGTCCTGCTCAGCAGGACAACTTTAAAACCCGAGGGCTTCAAGTCCCGGCTAATTAAGCGAAAATATGGGAGAGAATGGCGCGAGTGAAGGGACTTGAACCCTCGACCTCTTCCGTGACAGGGAAGCGTTCTAACCAACTGAACTACACCCGCGCATTTGCTCGAGAGGGTTTACTCAAAACCAAGGGCTAAAGCAAGAGTAATTTCAAACCTTTGACGAAGAATTTTATAGCTTTTATCCCTCAAATGGGGACAAAATGCCTCTATCGCTAAAAAACGGAGTTATTCAATGCGCCATAGCCAAAATATTATTGCTCTTTCAGCCTGCCTCTCAGTTCTTTTCAGCTCGCCCTTGATCCAGTCTGCTTCCGCTGCAGAATCGGCCAAGACCGAAACCGTTAAAACCTCGAATATTCAGGCTCAGACCAAAACGGTTAAAACGATCAAAAATGACCAGGTAAAAACCGAACAAACCAAGGAAATTAAGCCTTCTGATAAAAAAATCTTATCGGGCACAGATGAAACTATTGCTCCGCAGGATATAGCCCCGGCAGCAGGAGCCGCCCAGATATCTCCCCACGCCACAATTTACGACTACAACGCTGAATAATATTTTAAGCAGCTAAATGGTCCGGAGCACTGAATGTCAGATTCAGGCTCTGGGCGACGCCTTCATGGGTAATCTGCCCCTTGCAGACATTCAAGCCCTGCATAAATCCCGGATCAGCTTTAAGGGCCGCCTTCCATCCCATATCCGCAATTTTGAGTGCATACGGCAAAACGGCGTGATTCAGGACTACGGCAGACGTCCTTGGCACCGCGCCTGGCATATTGGCGACACAGTAATGGATGACATCGTCAACAAGATAAACCGGATCGTTATGCGTTGTAGGACGCGAAGTTTCGAAACAACCTCCTTGGTCGATGGCGATGTCGACCAGAACTGACCCTTGTTTCATGGATTTAAGATGTTCTTTCTTAACAAGTTTGGGTGCGGACGCTCCCGGGATGAGAACCGCGCCGATCACGACATCTGCTGTATGCAAAAACCTCTCGATATTGTCGGTATTGGACATAAGCACGCGTGCCTGATTGCCGAAGTAATTATCCAGATAGCGTAACCTCTCCGCATTTTTCTCAAGGATCGTCACCCATGCGCCCATGCCAACGGCAACCCGCGCCGCGTTAAAGCCTGATACGCCGCCGCCAAGAATGAGAATTTCCGCCGCCGATACACCCGGCGCGCCTGAAATCAAACGGCCAACGCCGCCCATATGTTTCATCAGATAATGCGAGCCGATCTGAGCCGACAACCGCCCTGCAACTTCACTCATCGGCGCAAGAAGCGGCAACGATCTGCCATCTTCCCCGACAACAGTTTCATAAGCTATGCAAACCGCTTTGGATTTGATGAGTGCATCCGCCTGATCGGGGTCTGCAGCCAAATGTAGGTAAGTGAATAAAATCTGGTCTTCGCGCAGCATCTTGCATTCTTCTGCCTGCGGTTCTTTGACCTTGATAATCATATCGGCGTCTTTGAAAATATCGGCAGGGCCCATGGCAATTTCTGCGCCGGCCTTTTTGTAATCGTCATCGGTAAACCCGATTCCCATTCCGGCTCCCGTCTCGACGATAACCTTGTGCCCGTGCGCAATCATTTCCTTCGCACTTGAGGGCACAAGCCCGACACGATATTCCTGTTTCTTGATTTCTTTTGGTACGCCGATCAGCATTCAACTCTCCATTTCGAATGAGCTTAGCCCTATTATATGACTTTCGAAAGAATTAATGAGTCGATTGATGATATGCCTAACGCATAATGTTAACATACGATATCTCCTTACGCTTGCGCACAAAACTATTACATGCTCTACGAAGCCTAATTTTCTTGATAGCTAAGACCGTATATGCGAAATTACGATATATCCTCCACTAGATTTGAGTAATTTTTTATAAAACCTCAGAAGCCAAAAAGAAGTGGTATAAAAATGAGACTATTGGCTGTCGAAGATAATAAATCTATTGCAGATATTATTAGTAACGTCGGCATTGGCTGCGGTCTTGAAACCATGTGCGCGCATAATGAACATGAGTTCAAAACTGCTTATGATTCTTTTAGGCCGGATATCATCGTATTGGATATCGTTATGCCCGGGATGGATGGATTTGAGGTTCTGCGCTTTCTTAAAGATAGCACATGCAAATCCTATATCGTCATCCTCAGTGCTGATAATACTTTTAGACACATGGCTGAGGACATTGGACATGTCTACGGGCTCTCAATTGTAGCTAATATTCCAAAACCATTCAGGGTTCCCTTACTTCGCAATATTCTGGAGGAAATCAAAGTTATGCTTCCTAAATCTGACGATGATTCACAATGTAAGAATAATTTATCATGACTGAACGCTCTGTCGCATCACGATCTTTGCAAAGTATTGTTGATACTATTCTGGATACAATTGTAGATGGGGTTGTCACAATCGATGAAAGTGGCAAGATTTTATCATTTAACAAAGCATGTACAAGACTATTTGGTTATTCAGTTGAAGATGTTCTTGGAAAAAATGTTAGCATTTTGATGCCGAGCCCTTACAGGGAAAACCATGACGGATATTTGAAAAATTATCTTAGTACAGGGATAGCCAAGATCATTGGCATCGGACGGGAAGTCTCAGGACAACGAAAAGATGGAACCACATTCCCTATGGAGCTTGCCATCGGCGCTACACCTAAAGGAACGGCCCATGCTTTTGTTGGTATAATCCGGGATATAAGCGAGCGCAAAGAAGCTGACAAGGAACGCGAACAGTTGCGCCAAGCACAAAAAATGGAAGCCTTGGGTCAGTTGACTGGCGGCATAGCCCATGATTTTAATAATATCCTTGCGATCATCATGGGGAATCTGGACTTCCTCTATGAAAAAACCGATGACCAAGATCCTCTACGTGAATATATACAGCCCAGTATCGAAGCAGCAGAACATGGCTCTGAACTAACGCAAAGATTGTTAGCTTTTGGAAGAAAACAAACTCTTCAACCCAAAGTTATTTCTGTCAACGATCTCATTACGAGCATGTCGAAACTTGCCAAACGGACTCTTGGTGAGAGAATAGAAATCCGCTTGTCGCTGGCACAGGATCTCTGGAATACTAAAATCGACCCCCGTCAGCTTGAAAACGCCTTGCTAAATCTTTCTATCAATGCGCGGGATGCCATGCCCAAGGGCGGAAAACTTATTTACGAGACACAAAATATATACCTCGATGAAAATTATGCCGCTCATAATTTAGATGTCGTTCCCGGAGATTATGCCCTTGTGGCCATAAGTGATACAGGCACGGGCATGACGCCCGAAATCATAGAAAAGGCCTTCGAACCTTTTTTTACAACCAAGACGGTCGGCAAAGGCAGCGGACTCGGCCTGAGCATGGTCTATGGTTTTGTTAAACAGAGCCGTGGACATATCAAGATATACAGCGAAGTTGGGCAAGGAACATCTGTAAAAATTTATCTCCCGCGCTCACTTGATGACGCGGCGATAATGGAAGAAAAAGTTACTATTCTGCCTGTTAACACTGAAAACAAAGGCAAAACAATTCTTGTAGTCGAAGATAACCCTGAGGTTCTAAAGCTTACTTCTTCGATAGTAGAAAGCTTAGGCTACACAGTCATAACTGCCTTAACGGGTGATGCCGCTTTGAAAATTATCAATGAAAAAGGTGCGACTATTGATCTTCTTCTTACGGATGTCATGCTGCCTGGTGAAATAAACGGGCCTGTCCTTGCCCGACAGGCTAAGGCGCAATACCCAAATTTACGTGTTCTGTTTAACTCCGGTTATGCTGAACATGCAATTTTCCAAAGCGGTTTGCTCGATGAGGGTGTTCACCTGATAGGCAAGCCTTTTAGAAAACAGCAATTAGCAGAAAAAATTCAGGAAGTTTTAAAATAACGGTGATCTGCGTTTAATGACTTCATGAGCCAGCATGTTGGCCTTGCCTTGAAGAAAATCGATTTCAACTTCCGTCCATTTCCGAGGCTTTATATCCACCGCGCAAACAGAGCCAATAGGCTGCCCAAACACATAAAGCGGCGTCCCGAGATAAGACCCCGCTCCGACTCCTTTCAATCCTTCATGAGCAACGAAAAAAGGATCCGCTGTTACATCGTCAATAACGAGAAGCCCGCCTTTTTTGACGACATACTGACAGGTTGAATCTTCTATCGGTGTCGCCCGATTGAGCGTTAAATCAAAAGCAAGGCCACGGCTGCTTTTAAAGAATTGCCGGTCGGGCGCAATCAAAGTTACAAGAGAAATCGGGACATTGAGTGTTGAGCAAATCGCGGTCGTTACATCTTCGAATATTTTTTCGCGCGGACTGTCGAGAAGGTTGGAGGCCCGAAGGGCTCTTAACCTGTCCCGGTCGTTTAATACGGCATTCAGCTCGGCATCGAATGGCGGCATTATAATATTTTATATCATCTGGCTTGCCGATTAAAAGAATTTACCATTGTATTCAGAAAAGCCTTTTTCGTTCAAAGCCTTAGATTGCTCTAATAAGGATTTTAGCGTAGCCGGAAGATTTGATAAGGTGACTTCATATTTAATCGAATAGTCGAGTATGTAGATATGCCTGTAAAAACCATTCGGACCCTAGGTGGTAAGCACCGCAATAAAAGGGCAAATACTCTTCTGGGAGTAATACTGGCTTTTGTCGCTGGCGCGATCAATGCCGCAGGATTTCTGGCAGTTGGCACATATACATCTCATATGACAGGCATTACCTCATCCATCGGCGATTATATTGCGCTTAACAGGATGGACGCCGCGCTGATCTCTGCTGGTTATGTTCTGTCGTTTATTGCCGGGGCGGTTATATCAGCCATCATGATAAACTGGGCAAGAACCCGAAACCTTCATAGTGAATATGCAGGCGCTCTGATGCTGGAGGCAACCCTACTCCTGACCTTTGGACTCTTCGCTGCAAAAATTCTGGATCTAGGTTTACCGTTAGTGCACACGACGATCTGCCTGCTTTGCTTTATCATGGGGCTTCAAAACGCCATCATTACTAAAATTTCAAACGCCGAAATCAGAACGACGCATGTTACCGGATTGGCAACCGATATCGGCATTGCAATTGGCAGGTTTTTTTATTCTAAGGTCTCAAAAGATCCCTTTGTGGTAATTGATGGTGAAAAGCTTAAATTACGAAGTTGCCTTTTCTTTTCATTTTTAATAGGTGCCGTTTTGGGAGCAGTTTCATTTAAAGCCGTCGGCTTTATCATGACAATCCCGTTCGCGCTTATTCTGGCCTTGCTGGCCTTCTTTCCGATATGGGATGATTTAAGGAAAAATGGTGCGCAGTGACGGGATTGAACCGCCGACCCACTCGGTGTAAACGAGTTGCTCTACCGCTGAGCTAACCGCGCGCTGGTGTCTGTTTAAAGCTGTATCGAATTGATTTCAAGCACTAATTTTAAAATTAATGCCTCAGCGCATCACCTTCCTCGGCAGCCTCAACAGGTGGCGACACCGGCTCGTAATCATGCGGTTTTTCCTCAATCGGCTCTGGCACGCGTACTAGAGCATGGATCAGGACATCCTGAATATTATCAACCGGAATGATTTTCAGGCCTTTTTTAACATTGGCCGGAATTTCCTCGATATCCTTCTCATTATCCTGCGGGATAAGGACGGTTTTGATGCCGCTCCTGTGGGCCGCGAGAAGCTTTTCTTTTAAGCCCCCAATTTCGGTCACGTTTCCGCGCAGATTAACCTCGCCGGTCATGGCGATATCGCGTTTGATCTCGATATTGGTAATCGCGGAAATAATCGCCGTGACCATGGCCGCGCCTGCGGAAGGACCATCTTTTGGGGTCGCACCTTCCGGAACGTGAACATGGATACTCATATCTTTCAAGTCGTCATAATGAATCCCGAATTGCTTCGAACGTGACTTGATCAGCATCTCGGCAACCGTGATCGATTCTTTCATGACTTCGCGCAAATTACCGGTTGTCGAAACCTTGCCATCCTTGCCCGGCATCGTCACCGCTTCGATCGACAAAATATCGCCGCCGAATTCAGTATAGGCAAGACCGTTCACAACACCGACTCTGTCAGCCACCTCCAGCTCGCCATATTTATATCGCGGAATACCGGCATATTTTTTCAGGTTGGCGGAATTGACCGAAATCTGCTTCTTACCTTTGCGAAGAATTTCCTTGATTGCTTTACGGCATAGGCTGGCAAGTTCGCGCTCGAGAGAGCGCACACCGGCTTCGCGCGTGTAATGACGGATCAAATCTCTCAAGGCATCATCGGTGATTTTGAATTCACCGGCGCGAAGACCCGTCGCCTTGATTTGCTTGGCGAGCAAATGGCGTTTGACGATTTCCATTTTTTCGTCTTCGGTATAACCGCCGATGCGAATGATTTCCATCCGGTCCAAAAGAGGCTGCGGCATGCGCAAACTGTTTGCCGTGCAGATAAACATCACATCCGACAAATCGTAATCGAGTTCCAGATAGTGGTCCGCAAATGTCGAATTTTGTTCAGGATCTAAAACCTCAAGCAAAGCCGCCGAAGGGTCGCCGCGATAATCCGATCCCATTTTTTCGATCTCGTCGAGGAGGAAAAGCGGGTTGGACGATTTTGCCTTCTTCATCGACTGGATAATTTTACCCGGCAAGGCCCCGATATAGGTGCGGCGGTGACCGCGAATTTCAGATTCATCGCGCACGCCGCCCAAAGACAAGCGCACGAAATTACGGTTGGTTGCTTTGGCAATCGACGCCGCCAGCGATGTTTTACCAACACCCGGAGGACCGACAAGACAAAGGATTGGCCCCTTCACTTTCGTTGCGCGCTGCTGCACGGCCAGATATTCAAGGATCCGCTCTTTGACTTTTTCTAGACCGAAATGATCCTTGTTAAGAATTTTCTCGGCTTCGACGATATCTTTTTTGACCTTGCTCGGCTTGTTCCACGGCACGGATAAAATCCAGTCGAGGTAATTGCGAACGACGGTCGCTTCCGCCGACATCGGCGACATCTGTTTGAGCTTCTTCAACTCACCTTTGGCTTTTTCACGCGCTTCCTTGGAAAGCTTCGTACCGCCGATTTTCTTTTCCAGCTCCTGAATCTCGTCGCCGCTTTCGCCGTCACCAAGCTCCTTCTGGATCGCCTTCATTTGTTCGTTGAGATAATATTCGCGCTGCGTTTTTTCCATCTGGCGCTTGACGCGGCCACGAATGCGCTTTTCAACTTGCAGCACACCGATCTCGCCGTCCATCAGCGAGAAAATATGCTCCATGCGTTCGGCGGTATTATTGATTTCGAGAATTTTTTGTTTCTCTTCAAGCTTCAAACTTAAATGAGATGCCACGGTATCTGACAGTTTCGACGCATCATCGATCTGATTAATAGAGACTATAACTTCGGGCGGAATTTTTTTATTCAGCTTGACGTATTCTTCGAACTGCGTGGATAGTGCGCGCGACAATGCCGCCATCTCTTCATTTTGAGGCGTTGCATCTTCTATGATAGACGCTTCAACTTCCATGAAATCGTCATTGGCCAGAGGCTGTTCGACCTTGGCGCGGCTTTCGCCTTCGACCAGAACCTTTACCGTTCCGTCCGGTAATTTCAGAAGTTGTAAAATCGTACCGATCGTCCCCGAGGAATATAAATCATCGATGATAGGATCGTCGGTAGTTGGGGATTTTTGCGTAAGAAGAAGAATTTTCTTCCCGCCTTCCATGACTTTTTCGAGAGCCTTCACCGACTTTTCGCGCCCTACGAAGAGCGGCACGATCATATGTGGGAAAACCACGATATCGCGAAGAGGAAGAACGGCATAAGCCTTCGGCATATTTGAACGGAACCCGATCATTTTGGTACTCCTTGTCTCACCTTAAATAAGCATGAGACTAAATGTGAAAAGCTGGATTAATGCCCAGCTTTTACTAAAATGGTTAAGATTTTAAGAAATTCAAGGCTTCAGTAAAAAGCCGATAATTACCTATTTCTTTTCCTCGACAGGCTTAATCACATCATTTCTGGATGTCACGACATGATCGACCAGGCCTAGAGCTTTCGACTCCTCGGCAGACAGCCACTTGTCGCGGTCCATCAGGTCTTCCAGCGTTTTATATTTCTGGCCCGTATGCTTGACGTAAGTTTCAGTCAAAATTTTCTTAAGGCGAACGATCTCCGCTGCCTGAATTTCGATATCGGACGCCATACCCTGCGCACCGCCGGATGGCTGGTGAATCATGATACGGGAGTTTGGCAAACAGTAACGCTTGTTTTCAGCGCCGGCCATCAGCAGGAAGGAGCCCATAGAACAGGCTTGGCCGATACAAACGGTTGAAACGTCAGGCTTGATATACTGCATCGTATCGTACATCGCGAGACCGGAAGACACGACGCCGCCCGGGGAGTTGATGTAAAAATAAATGTCTTTGCCAGGGTTCTCAGATTCAAGGAATAAAAGCTGGGCGCAGATCAGCGAGGATACGTTGTCATTGACCGGACCGATCAGGAAGATAATGCGTTCTTTCAAAAGGCGCGAATAGATGTCGAAGGCGCGCTCGCCGCGGTTGGTCTGCTCGATAACGGTTGGGACCAGATAGTTGTTGTAAACGTCCATCGGGTCGCTGTCTTTGGGAATTCTTGGAAACATTTATATGCCTTAAGCTTAGGTGGGTATTTTGGTCCCATTAACCTAGCCAAATAAAAGTGCATATTCAAGCCCCTATTCCTGCCGCCATACCGGCGAAGGCCGATATCCAGAAGATATAAATCCAGACATCAGAAGTCTCGGAGAATTAGCGGTCTAAATCTAGACTAGGTGCTTTATTATACTCCCTTATGGCTAGCCAAATAGAGATGCATATTCAAATCTATTAAATGTTTCTCTGATAATTACATGACAATTAAAGAAGTCTTTTAATATCAACGCTCCATCAAGAACTGGGTAAAGTGATATTCGCCAGTAGCCTGCTTCCTGCAATATGAAGTTTTACCAGCAAACTCTGGCGTAACGGCAATTACTCTATCCGAAATAAAATCGCCCTGAGACGTACCGGTCGTTCCAGTACTCGTCCAACCAGGAACATCTTCACCGACACTAGCAATTCCGACTAAGTCGTTGATTGCCATGCAAACTTCTTTTTTTAGCCAGGGTATAACAAGCATAAGATCATTAGCACTAACTGTTCCACTTGGGCCGCTGGTTCCTATTAGAGGCCCCTGAAGAACCCATATCGTTCCATGCCCTGCTTGGAGCATATTTGACGTCGGCGCGTTAGGAGGTGCTAAAGCCTCAGCGCTAGGTATCACAACAGAAACTCCGCCTCCCGAAGGGGCGAAAATATTACATCTTTTATCAGATGGCGCATTAGGGTTAACTGGGATTTTTTCTGCCCCTCCATAAGTTAGATAGTTAGGAGTTGAAAAATCTATCATTTCATCCGTACAGGCCGATGAAATTTTTACCCTTGTTACCGCTCCCTTAACCGTAGCCCCGAATTGCAAAATTTGCGCCGCGTAAGCTCGTGCTTTTTCATTAGAGATAGAAGGACCGACAGTTCTTGTTGAACCTGTAACTGCATAAGAAAGGGCGGCAAATAAGGCGACTGCAATTAAGATTAAAAATAAAACGTTACCTGCATCTTTGCTCATTAATAAATGATAATCGGTAATATTACTTTGAACAAGGACATTATAAATTAATCTTAATAAAGAACCTCCTAGGATTAGTAAAAAGTAATACCGGCAAAAGCCGGTATCTAGAATATATAAATCGAGAGATCTGAAGTCTGGTAGGATTAGTAGTCTAAATCTAGACTAGGCGCTCGCAAGTTCTTATTAGATTTTCCAACATGAATAACACGCAAATTAGGATGAACTTTTTCTAAGACTGCAAGATTAGGTAATATAAAGCTTCAATACCGTATGGACTGCCATGTCGGCCTGCGGCCTCCGAGCAATGACAATCTTTAAAAACTTCGGTTCTTCGGTTCTTCGAGTTTATAAAAAAAAGACGGAGTAAAACCTCCGTCTTTTATAATCCTTACAGTTTACCGCCTACCGTATACTGCTCACTTTTTAGCGGTCTTTTTCTTTGGCTTTGGCAACTCTTCATCGTCCTTGGCCAGTTCTTCGGCGGATACTTCTTTCTCGGTTATATTCGCCTGTCCGAGGATAAAGTCGACGACTTTCTCTTCATACAGCGGTGCGCGGAAAGATTCGATAACTTGAGGATTCTTGGAATAGAATTCAAGCACTTGGGTTTCCTGACCCGGGTATTTGCGGGCTTCGGCATGGATCGCGCGGCGAACTTCTTCGTTCGATACTTCCACCTTGTTCTGACGACCGATTTCGGCCAGTACCAGACCAAGACGAACGCGGCGCTCAGCGATCGTTTTTAATTCTTCTATTTCTTCATCTGTCAGCTTCTCTCCGGATTGCTCTTTTTCGCGCTCCATCTGCTTGGTGATCGCCTCGCATTCGATGTCGATCATCCCTTGCGGCATTTCGAAATCATGCGTTTCGTCCAGAGCGTCTAAAAGAGCGCGCTTTACTTTCATGCGTGTCATTTGCTCATAATCGCCGGAAATCTGTCCGGAAATAAGCTCTTTCATTTTATCGAGGCTTTCGACTTTCAGCTTTTTCGCCAATTCGTCGTCGATCTTCGTTTCGCCCGGCTCACGCAATTCCTTGATATCGACATGGAACATGGCGGGCTGACCAGCAAGTTCGCGCTGGCCGTAATCTTCAGGGAATGTCACGTCTACATGCACGTGATCACCGACTTTTTTGCCGACCAGTTGCTCTTCAAAACCCGGGATCAATTGACCGGAACCAAGCTCGACCTGCATATCATGGCCGGACATACCCGGAACCGATTTGCCTTCTTTCGTCTGGCCGTGGAAATCCACGAGAACGATATCGCCCATTTTCGTGGCGCGCGCTTCTTCGACTTTCGTGAAATCGCGGTTGTTCTTGGCGATTTTCTCCAGCATCTCGTTAACCGCCGAATCAGCCACTTTTGCAACAGGCTTTTCGATGTTGAGTTTGCTCAAATCTGCAATTTCGAATGTCGGTAAAGATTCGATCTTCATCGTATAAGTTAGGTCGTCATTTTCATCGAACTTGTTTTCATTCGCCAATTCTATTTTCGGCTGCATCGCAGGACGAATATCCTGTTCTTTCAGAGCCTTTGCGGAAGTTTCTTGAATTGTTTTCTCAAGAACCTCACCCATGATCATCGTGCCGTATTTCTGTTTCAAAACCTGCATTGGAATCTTGCCCGGACGAAATCCTGGAACCTTGGCATTTTTGCCATAAGCAGTCAGCTCGCGCTCGACAGTTTTTTGAATGTCAGCGGACGGAACCACGACTTCTAGTTCGGTTGTCAGGCCTTCTTTTTTTAAAACAGATACTTTCATGGTTTTCTTCACTTTAATTGTTAAGGATGGCTTGCCGAGCTATAGCCCGGCCGAACCGGTCCGTCTTCGCCTTTCAGGCTTCGACGTGACAGCTTTCTCCACTGTCGTGGCGAAAGCTGGTGCGGGTAGAGGGACTTGAACCCCCACGCCTTGCGGCGTCAGAACCTAAATCTGATGCGTCTGCCAATTTCGCCATACCCGCTCATTGGAACGCATGCTTGTAATGCTTTTAAATGGGAAAGCCAAGGGTAAAATTGCAAATTTGATACCCATTTTAAAAGGAAACTGATTTCTTGCCAAAATCTGCCTTCTGTCTAAAGTGCCCTTCAAATTATGAGGGATAGAATGACCAATCTAATCAATGGCGGCTTTTTGATCGTTAAAGCACAGGCCAAAGGCCAGGATATGACTTTGCTGCCGGCAAAACTGCGCAGTGCAAGCGAATGTATCTGCGATCAATTCCCGCACCCTGCCGTCATTGAATGGGCCGAAAGCTCAGAAGAAGAGCAAAAAGACTATCTTGAAAAAATAGGAATCCCCCTTTCCCGCGCCTCCGAAGCGACGAAATGGAGTACGGATAATTTCGAAAGCAATATCGGCTGGCCCAATATATTTTATAATCTTGAGACCGCGAAGGCCGCAAAAGAGCTGTTTTTTAAAGATAGTCCCGACATTTCTATTCTCGGCATCGGCCTGCCGCAGGAATACGCTTCTTCTTATGTTGAATTTGCTACCGCCTCACTAAAACGTCCGGATAGCAATGAAGATTTCGGCAAATCGGGCACGCTCGATATGATCGAAAAGAATGAAGCCCTTCCCGAAGGCGGCAAGCTTCTCGGCTACGAACTTTTATCGACAGAAGATCAAGGCATGATTCTGCATAGCTATATGTGCAGCGCTTGGGAAAAGGATTTCTCTTTGGCTTTGGGCATTAAACCGAATAAGGACGGATTTTTGTCCGATCTTGAAAAGGCTCAAAAATGCCTCTCAGAACTTGAGAAACATACGGAAGATCCAGATGTCGAAGCCGGTCTTTGGCTACCATGGGCTGTTTTTGAATATGCCTAGCATTCTGAAAATTTGTAGACATAATCATAGAAGCTTTGCTAAAAGCTTCTATGAGTTTAGAGACTGATATTACGACGCTGTGGCAAACCATTGCTCCTTCTAAAGATTGCTTTTCAACTGAGATGTTAGACAAAGAATCCAGCAACATCACGGGCATGACTAACTTTTTGCGATTTCCTGGATTTCAGCATGGTTTCATAGACCATATCTCTGCACATTATCGTCATGCCGATTTCAAAATTCTTATTGCTCCCGGCTCCATTGGCGCGGAAGCTTATACGATGGCGTGGCTCGCGGATAATGCAGGCCTGGATAATATAAAAATTGATACGCTCGATTTATCTGAAAAATTTACCACCGTAGCACGCAAAGGCATATTTATCCGCGATGCCGTAAAAGGCGTGCCGGAGTTATTGTTGAATTTCAGCCCTGTCTCCGGAACCGATTTGATAGAAATTGATGATAGATTAAAAAATATGGTCAGAGTACTGCCAGCTCAGGATCTTCTAACTTACACACCCGACGAACCATATGATGCAGTCATCTGCCTGAACCTGTTCCAGCATTTGAGTAAAATAGATATCGATAGAAGCTTCCAGCAGAAAACCCCCATTATGCGCTATGATAGCGACAAGACCGTAGCGATGGCCAAAAAACTATGTGACTTAAGCAAGGATTTTATTTGCGCTAATTTCCTTACAACAAACGGATTTGATACACCTTGGAGCTATGAAATGCCCGCTCCCTTTGTTGAAAAAGGATTCCACATGACGGATAAAAACCTTGCTATTTTACCTCAAGAAATGGCTGAAAAAATGGATTTCTTTACAAATACTTACAGAAACTCTATTTACGTTCTAAGGCGTGAAATCGCTTAAACTATTTTTCCATACAGCTTGAATATAACAAGGCAAATCAGCTGAAATCATTCCCGGTCCCGCCAATTGCGATGCCTCACCATGCATCCATACAGCCGCGCAAACGCTTTCAAAGAGCATACCTTCATGTTCACGCCATGCGGCAAAGCCCGCGATCATTCCGGCAAGAACATCGCCGCTTCCTGCCGTGGCCAGCCAAGGCGATCCATTATTGATGATCTCTAATCGACCGTCCGGTGTCGCAATGATTGTTTCATGACCTTTCAACACGATGATGGATCTGCAAAGTTTTGCCGCCTTGACCGCCCTATCCGCTTTTTCACCCGAAATGTCGGGAAACAACCTCTCAAACTCGCCTTCATGCGGGGTAAGCACACATTTCTCGTGGGTTTTGCTTAGAATGAAAGGCTTCAAGGCATCAGCATCCAAAACACAGATCTTCCCCGATGCGACTGTATCAAGAACAGGTTTCTCTATTTCACAGCCTGCGCCGGGGCCGATTAAAAGCGCATTTCTGCGCTCATCCTCAAAATGATCTTTAAAATCAGTCATTTCTTCGACAATCAGGCTTGTGGATAACTGACGGTATAAGTAGGTGGTTTCACGGGGAGCAGCAATCGTTACCAGCCCTGCCCCCATTCTTAAAGCTGAAATAGCCCCTAATCCGGCGGCCCCTGTCATCTGCGATCCGCCATAAACGACGACATGGCCGTAATCGTATTTATGTTTATCCGTAGATTTGGCTTTGATAATTTTTTTCCAGTCCATTGGCTCAATCTATCATGATTTTCTTGAAAATAAAGGAAATTAGTCCTACCATCTTTAGGTTAGGCTTCACCGTGAAAAGCCACGCCGTTTTTCGGCTCTCCCCAAGGAACAAACCAGAGGGGACAGTATTAAATCTCGCATGCCCTGCGCAGGCATCTAAGCCCTAAAGGCTCTTTCATTTACATGCCAGAGCGCAAGGTTGAAGGCCGAGTGCACGAATATAGATGATAAAAGATCTCAGAATCGCGGAACGAAAAGAAGTAACGGAAAACGAAAAGAATAAAATCAATAGAATTTATATTATGCAAATAGGAATAAATGCTTCACGTGAAGCATAATGGAAGGAATGGGGCGATCGACGGGGCTTGAACCCGCGACCACTCGGACCACAACCGAGGGCTCTACCACTGAGCTACGACCGCCACAATTCCTAAGGCGCTATATATCTGAAATATGAGGCTTTTTGTCCAGCGAAAAATCACGCGGATTACCTTCTTTCTTCTATGGACGCAATTTTGTGCGCGTGCTAAAAAACCTTCCATTCCAGAATGTCTGGTCTGCAAGTAGCGCATGGGTGCGCTGCATCAACTTTTCTAGGGAGTTCCTTTAATGTCATTTACAAGCGTTCCAAAATTCAAAAACGCAGGCGAATTTATCAAGTTTCTTGAAGCAAACGACTATCAATATGTCGATTTCATTTTCTGTGATATTCGCGGCAAACAACAACACTGCGATATGCATATTTCTGTTGTAGATGAAGACATGATCAATGTCGGCGCGTTCTTCGATGGCTCATCCATTGCTGGTTGGAAAGCAATCAATGAATCGGACATGATCCTGAAACCTGATTTGAACAAAGTCGTGATCGATCCATTCTCCGCGCAAGCAAAAGTCAAAATCTTCTGTGACGTTATCGAACCGTCGACAAAAGACAATTATGGCCGCTGCCCTCGCTCCATTGCGAAAAAAGCAGAGGCTTACATTCAAACAATCGGTTTGGCCGACACGGCTTTCTTCGGTCCTGAGGCTGAATTCTTCGTATTCGACGACGTAAAATACTCCGTCAAGATGAATAAGGTTTCATACGAAATCGACAGCAACGAAGGTCCTTATAATTCTGACCGCGTGATCGAAACCGGCAACCTTGCACACCGCCCACGCGTCAAAGGCGGCTACTTCCCTGATACGCCGCTCGATACCGGCACAGATCTTCGCGCTGAAATGCTGACCGTTCTGGCTGGCATGGGCGTGCCAGTTGAAAAGCACCACCATGAAGTTGCGCCGTCACAACACGAGCTTGGCGTGAAATTCGCGACATTGATCGAAGCGGCTGACAACATGATCCTATACAAATACGCCGTTCATAACGTAGCGGCTGCGTATGGCAAAACAGCGACTTTCATGCCGAAACCTGTCTATGGCGACAACGGTTCTGGTATGCACGTTCACCAATCCTTGTGGAAAGATGGCAAGCCGCTTTTCGCCGGTGAGCAATATGCAGGATTGTCCGATACATGCCTCTACTATATCGGCGGTATCATCAAACACGCACAAGCGATCAACGCGATCACAAACCCGACAACAAACTCTTACAAGCGTTTGGTTCCCGGATATGAAGCGCCGGTTCTTCTGGCTTACTCTTCCAGAAACCGTTCTGCGTCATGCCGTATTCCGTACTCGATCTCGCCAAAAGGCAAGCGCGTTGAAGTTCGTTTCCCTGATCCGACAGCCAACCCGTACCTCGCCTTCGCTGCGATGTTGATGGCCGGCCTTGACGGTATCAAAAACAAAATTCACCCGGGCGAAGCCATGGATATGAACTTGTATGACCTGTCTCCGGCAGAACTGATGAAAGTGCCGAATGTTTGCGGCTCACTTCGTCAGGCTTTGAACGCTTTGGCAACAGATCACGACTTCCTGCTTGAAGGCGGCGTCTTTACAAAAGACTTTATCGAAAGCTATATCGAACTTCGCATGGAAGAAGTGCTGGCATACGAAACCATGCCGCACCCGATCGAATACGATATGTACTACTCTTCATAAGAACAAAGAAAACCCCGCTTCTTGCGGGGTTTTTTATTACGGCTCGTTCGAGGCAAATACAATGGATTCCACGGGCTTGGTCCATTTCTGATTTTCTGCGTATACCGCTCTGGCTTTATATGATTCTTCAAAATAAGCTTTGAAGCCATTTACGATTTGCGTAGAGATTGCCTCGGAATTCATAAGTGCTTTACGGTCTTCTTCAACATTGATACTGCCAAGCTCTGCTAAAATAGACGGAACGATCTGGCATCTGGTGACGGCATAATCATTAGAGAGCGCATATCCCGGAGCGCCGGAACGTAATCGATAATGAGCGTTTATCGTCGTGGCCAAGCGTTTTGATTCCGGCGAGTCCGTTGGCCCGCCACGGTAAGGCGCATAGTAATAAATACCCGAACCCGACGCTCCGGTATCGATATGAAAGCTGGCGAAAACGACTTCTGCATCCGGATGTTTTTCTGCGATATAGCTTGCCATTTCAGCCCTGATTTGCAGAGCAACTTTCTGATTTCTAAATTTGGACGTATTTTGCGCTAGAGAATAACCTTCACTCAACGGAGATCGGGTAAGAACAACAATTATACCTTCACTCTCAAGCTTCGCTTTTATTTTAGTGACAATTGGATCCACCATTTTTGCTTCATGCAAGGAGCCATGTGTTGTACCCGGATCATAGGAACCGCCGACTTCATGCCCATGTCCTGCATCGATCACGACGATTGATTCCTTCGCGGTGAAATGCCCTGTCTTTTGGTATCGAATGGAATTGGCCCGAAGCATTTTAGCATCAGCGGGATTGTAGTCCGCTGATTTCGTTGAGAAGCACTTGTTCCATTTACCGGAATAGTCATTCGCCTGAACGCGTCTGGCAAATTCACGCCTGAATTTGGCGACATCCGCTTCAACAACCTGCTGACGCGTCGGCCATTCAAGCTGGACTGGAATCACTTCAAGCTGTGGAATACCGGCCTGCTGCACTCTGGCTAGCGGCGTTTCATGAGGAGATGTCGTAGATGTATTCGCCAGCCCGAGACTGGCTGCGAAGATAAGTCGTATATGGTGCAAAGCAGTAATCCCTGTTTAGTCTTTTTTGTTTTTTTAATGAAAACAAAAATCACAGAGTCGCGCCATAAAAAAATATCAGTTTCCAAGTTTATCGACAGGCGACAGGCTGGTAATCACCGTATTATAGGCTTTGACATTACGCGCCCAGATCAGGAAATCGTCTTCCCTGCCGACCGTCAGGAGAGTAATGAAATAATAACGGCCCGGCGTTTCGAAAATACCGATCCATTGTTCGTAATTGGCCAACTTATTCTCGGTATTATTAACTTTATAGACTTCTATTTGCGAGGATTGAATGGCTTTATGATGCGACCAGCCCTTAACAGGCTCTACTAGTTCACCCAGTACCAATTTACGCTGGAGCATGCCTTCTTTTAACAGGCGAAGCTCACGAGCCAGGTTTGTGTCCTGATTTTTTGCAACTGCGAAAACATCAATCCTGCCGTCGAGAAGATAAATATTCTCAAGATCGCTATTTCTTCTTACGGGACTGTTCCCCGACTCGCTGCCTTTTAGATTTATAAGGGAGGCAGCCATACGCTGAACAGAAGTAATCGGATTTGCTTTTAGAATCCAGGAAGAGGGAAAATTAAATTGAGCGACATCGACGAAGGAATAATTCCGGATCGGCTCTATCGGCGCCGTATCCGGATTGGTAAGCATGAATCCCGATATCACCCATTTCATGATATCTTTTTCAGCTTCCCAGAATTCCAATGGAAAAACATATTCCGCAAGTATAATACGAGGACCGGAAATTTGGGCAACGGCACGAACGCCATATTGAATGCCATTATCGCCAACCGTGACATATTCCGCTTCGGCACGTTTGTCTGATGACACCGACATACCGCTTAACGTGTAGCTGTTCGTGGTAATATAACTTAAAAACCAGTCTTTAGCGTCGATGTCATAAGAGAGATCATTGGCCCTGATCCGAAACGAGCTTCGCAAATCAAGTGTTGGCGGCCCCAGATATTCTACGATATTGCCGAGAATTCTTTTGCTTAAGAGATTTCCATTTTCGCTGGCCGATGTTTCAAGCTTTTTCCAATCCTTTGGCAGCCTAATCTTATAAGACAAGGCCTGATTGTTCAGAGGCGTTTCTTCTACAAGGCGCGTTAATTCGACATATTGCTCTTTGCTCATCGCAACGCTTTTATTGAGCGGCGGTAATTCAGGCCCTACACCCACGGCTCCGGCAAAAGCCGGCGGCAAAATCGAAAAAAGCATAAAGATGAAAAAGAAAAAATTACGCATGAGCCGTTTTCGCAATTTCCTGAGGTGCCCTGTCCGCTCCGATTGAAACATATGTATAAATTCCGTCCGTAACATGAATGATTTCAGACGTATTTTTGCGCTTCGCCCATGCCTCGATTTTGACGGCAATCGATGTAGTGCCGACGCGCTTAATATCGGCATAGAAATAAACCTCATCGCCGACGAATACTGGCTGGTGAAACGACATCGCCTCGACCCCTACCGTTACAATCCGGTTGCGGACATATGCAAAAGCGCAAACCCCGCCCGCGACATCCATTTGCGCCAAAAGCCAGCCGCCGAAGATATCCCCACCCGGATTAGCATCGGAATGAGTCGTTGTCGTACGAATAACGGGATAGCGGTCTTTTGGTAGAACGGTTTCGGTTGTCATGGCTTTCGAACTATGCTCAAATTCAGGCGTTTTTCAATTATAGCAAAAATGACTAAAAGATGAGTGATTTATTTTCCGGCGCCAGCAAAAAGAAACAGCAAGACAGCTATACCGCTTCGGACATTGAAGTTCTTGAAGGTCTGGAGCCTGTCCGCAAACGCCCCGGCATGTATGTTGGCGGGACCGATGAGAATGCGATGCAGCACCTCATCAATGAAATCCTCGATAACTCGATGGATGAGGCCGTGGCCGGCCATGCCACACGCATTGAGATCAAGCTCGAAAAGGGCAACCGGATATTCATATCTGATAATGGTCGCGGGATTCCTGTCGATCCGCACCCTAAATATCCTAAAAAATCGGCGCTAGAAGTCATTCTGACCATGCTCCATTCGGGCGGTAAGTTTAACGGCAAGGCCTATCAGACATCGGGCGGTTTGCACGGGGTCGGTATTTCCGTCGTCAATGCATTGTCAGATGAAATGTGGGTTGAAGTTGCAAGAGATAACAAGCTTTACAAGCAAAGCTATTCCAAAGGTCATGTGACATCCAAAATTCAGGATTTGGGGGGCGTCAAAGGCCGTCGCGGTACATTGGTGTTTTTCCATCCCGATCCGGAAATTTTCGGCGAAGTCGAATTCGACCCTGTCCGCATTCATAATCTGGCGAGATCCAAAGCCTATCTTTTCAGAGGTGTTGAAATTGCATGGTCATGCGACCCATCGCTGATCCACGCCAATTCAAAGATTCCTGCTGAAACGGTTTTCAAATTTCCCAAAGGCTTGATGGATTACCTCAATTCCGAAGTCGAAGGTAAGCCGACTTTATCGCCTATGCCCTTCTATGCCCAAGCTGAATTGCCCGATGGCAGAGGCCGCGTCGAATGCGCCGTGTCATGGCTGGCCGAAGAAGACGGTTTTATCCGGTCCTATTGTAATACCATTCCAACGCCGCAAGGCGGAACGCATGAAGCGGGTCTTCGCGGTATGTTGTCAAAAGGCTTGAAAGGATATGCCGATCTGATCGGCAATAAAAAAGCCGGACAGATTACGCCGGACGATATTCTCGATGGCGGCGCTATCATGCTGTCCGCCTTTATTCGCGACCCGCAATTTCAGGGACAGACGAAAGACAAGCTGGTTACAGCCGAAGCCACACGCTGGGTTGAGAATGCCCTTAAAGATTATTTCGATCACTGGCTGACCAACGACCCTGCCCGTTCCAAAGCCTTACTCGAAGCGATCATCGAAAAAGCGGAATATCGCAAACGCGCCAAAGAAGATAAGGAAATGTCGAGGAAATCCCCGACACGCAAACTCCGCCTTCCCGGTAAGCTTGCCGATTGCAGCCGCTCGGCCGCCGCCGGTACTGAAATCTTTATCGTCGAAGGAGATTCTGCGGGCGGATCGGCCAAGCAAGGCCGTCACCGCGAAACACAGGCTATTCTTCCACTTAAAGGTAAAATTCTGAACGTCGTTTCGGCGACGCGCGACAAAATTCGCGACAATCAGGAAATTCAGGACCTGATACAGGCGCTTGGCTGCGGTTCCGGTACGGCATTCAATATCAACAATCTACGCTATGAACGCGTTATCATTATGACCGATGCGGATGTTGACGGCGCACATATTTGCTCCCTGCTCATGACGTTTTTCTATACGCAAATGCGCGGCCTCGTGGATAAAGGCCATCTTTATCTGGCACAGCCGCCGCTCTATCGTCTGACATCAGGCAATGTCAGCCATTACGCCATGAACGATGAAGACAAAGACCGCATTATTGCAAAAGAATTCAAGGGCAAGAGTAAAATCGATATCAGCCGCTTCAAAGGTCTTGGTGAAATGCCTGCAAGGCAGTTGAAAGAAACGACAATGGATCCGGCTTCGCGCATTCTTATCCGCGTTTCTCTCGAACAGGCCGAGCAAGCCACAAAGCTGGTTGAAGGTGTCGAGATCAGTGATCTTGTCGAGCGCCTGATGGGCAAGAACGCCGAAGCCCGATTTGACTTTATCCAGCAAAACGCCAGTTTTGTTCAGGACATAGATATTTAATTTAACAGTGTTTTTTGAACCACGGAATTCACAGAAGACACAGAACATTTCCGTGAGTTCCGTGCATTCTGTGATTCAATGAAAATTATAAAAAAACATAAATGGAAGTTTAGCTTTGCAATATTCGCAGCTTTGCTAATCCTGATATTCTTATGCCTGCCATTAGCGCTCAAGCCGATGGTGGAAGTGATTATTCGCCAAAGCGGATTTCCCAAAGCCCATGTGGAAAATGTCCGCCTGTTATCGAACGGAATTTATATTGATAAAATCCTGCTCGATGCCAATGGTTTTACTGAAATCGACGATCTTGAGATAAGAGGCAGCTGGACAAATTTATCCGCAGGAAATGCCGACAAAGTTTCTATCAAGAGTATTATTGTCAGCGGTGAGATCGACAAGAATAACCGGATTACCATTGCGGGATGGGACGGCACGAGCGGCGCGACATCAGCCAGTCCCGAGCCACTACCTTTTCAATCTTTTTATCTTGAAAACCTGACAGCAGATTTCGACACCCCGATCGGTGCAATCCGCGTTCAGGGGAAAGCCAATGTCGATGCGGATAATGCCGGCGGGCATATCATTACATCTTCGATATTTTCTTCGCAGCAGCAATTGACGACCTCGATCAATTTTAAAGGCCTGCTGGATGCACAAAGAAAATTGAGTGGCAAAGCCGATATTGAAGATACGAGCATCAATATCGATCCGTTATCGATCAATCGTTTATCAGGCTGGATTGAATTCAAATCTTCTCCGTTAATCGTGGCAGGCCAAATCATGGCAGGAGGCATGAAATATCAGGATTATCCTTTTGAAGATGGCAATCTAACATTCGATACATCGCAAGACACAGCCGGAATTTTTAAAACAAAAGTCACTGGTCAAAACATTCTTCTCAACGCCGAGCTGAAGACCAAACCTGGTAAAAATATTTTGGTAACGGCTTCCGCGCCGACGCTTGGCGATCTGGCCAATATGGTCGACTTTGAAAACAAGCTGTTATCCCAATCCGGTCCTGTTGAAATCAAGGCCAAGGTCAAGTTGAGCGATCAATTCTTGCCGCGCAACGAAATCAGTGTCGATGAAATAAACACCGCCCTTGCCGGGGGGAATCTGCGTGTCAAGGCGTTTACATGGTATGGACCGGCTAAAAGAAACGCCGTTGTCCTGCAAGTTGGTAAAATGAAACTTTCAAACCTGATACAAGATTCAGAGTCGATTACCGCGACAGGCAGTATTAGCGGCGTTATTCCGCTGAGTTACCTAGGCAGCGATATTGTGATCGAAAACGGGATTATTCGCAGCGACCAGCCTGCCTCTTTCAAATATGCACCAAAATCATTACCTGCGGCGCTTCAGAGCAGCGACTCCCGCATGGAAACTGTCAGGCAGGCTTTGAGCGATTATCATTATGATACGCTCGAATTTACCATGAACGGACCGTTGAACGGAGATCTGAAAACCACCTTAAAAGCCAAGGGCAGCAGTCCGGTATTTGACAATCGTCCTGTGAACCTTAATTTAAATCTGGAAGGCGCTCTGGCGTCTGCATTGCGGCAAGCCTTGCAGCCCGGGACGTTGAGCGATACAGTCAAGAACCAGCTCACGGAGGGCGGAAAATGAAACAAACAGCCCTTATATTATCTGCCGTGCTATTGGCATCAGCCTGCACGCCGACCGTCAAACTCGAAGCGCCCGACAAGCCGATTGAAATCAACATGAACGTCAAAATCGAGCAGGAAGTCCGCGTACGCGTCGACCGCGATCTCGAGAAGGAAATCATGTCCAATCCCGATCTATTCGGCGTAAAAAAGAAATAAGAGGATATTAAAAATGAAAAAAATTCTGATCCTGACACTAGCCCTGACAATATTGATGCCACTGGCCGCTTTTGCGATGGATCTTTCCTCCGCGAAACAAGCTGGCTATGTAGGCGAGAAACCGGATGGGTTAATCGGTGCAGTGACGTCAAATGCTTCGCCGGAAATTCAGGCCTTGATTGCCGAAACCAATGCCGGACGCTTGGCCGTTTACAATGAAACAGCCGCCAAGCAAGGCGTGCCGATTTCCCAGGTTCAGGCCCTCGCCGCCGAAAAGTTATATGGCTTGGCGTCAGGTCAATATGTATTGATCAATGGCGGTTGGGTTAAAAAATAATCTAAGGATAGTCGCAGCTATCATAGGTTACTTTGACAAAAGATTTTCCGCCTTCGGTTAAAGTAAAGCGGTATTCCCTGCCCTTGGCGATTTGTGAATACTGGATCGGCAAGGCGGATGTTTTTTCTTCCGACAAACCCTCGGCAGTTTTAAAGGTCACTGTAATAGGCTGTGACGCGTCGAACCATGCCTGCGGCTCACCTTTTTGGTTGCGTGTTGATGCGCCAATTCCTGAAATTACGACCGCGCCTTCGCCAAAGGAAGCAGAGCTGTCAGGCCCCGTATATGCAGGGGTCTTCACCATGAATCGCTTGCTTGCCGGATCGGAGCAGTTATTCGGCGGACGCGTAGAGCGTATAACGAAAGCCAAACGCTCGGCCGACATGCCATCCGATATTTGTTTCGTTACAAGATTAACAAGATCGCGAATTGGGCCGTCTTCAGGCAATTCCTGCTGATATTGCTGTTGCAACTGATTGAAACGGGAATTAGCTGTTTGTGTTTCCGCTCTAAGCTTGGTCAGCTCATCCTGCAAAGCCGTCATTTGCGTCCGCGCTTCTTCGGTTTCTTTTTTCAGCGAATTGATCTGGAAAATTGCGTGCTGTCGCCCAAGCCAGAAGCCCGTCATGCCAACCGCAAGAATAACAAGGGCACCCGCAAGAACGGCATTATTACGTTTGCGGTCTCTTTCTATGTAGCGGCGACGTGGATTATAGCTGCCAAATGTCATTTGTTACGTTCCCGAGCCAAACTGGCCCACATTTTTCAAGCCGACGCGAAGCATGATTTCAGTACCCGCATCACCCGTGGATTCAAAAGTAAAATTACGCACAGCCGTAGCTGACACCGTATAGCACTGCCCTAGATATTCAAGCAAAAGCCCGGCATTTCTAAGACCCTCGTCTTCTTCGCTCAAATCATATCGAGCTGTAGCCGTGCCCCGCCATTCATCACTGAAATCATAGGCTAGAGAGCCATATAATTGTTCACGGGCCGTTGTCAAATCCGTGCCCTCCAGCGAGCGGGCAAAGAAGTAGGAACCGGATAAAGTAAATCTGTCAATGACAGTGCTGGCATCCAGTTCATGACGCTGCGAGGAAAAGTCATCCGAGGATAATTCAAAACGGTAATTCAGATTTATACGGTCTGTATAAATCGCATTGATTTCGCCCACATAATTGGATGTTTGCGTATCAAGGCCCGACCCTGTTGGAAAAGGATTATCATCATTATCCAATCTATAGCTTTGACCGAGGAAAATTTCTCCCATGCTGCCATCCGCCCCATGAATGCCAGTTCTGGCGCCATAGGTGATATGACTGGAATCATCGACACGGTCCAGCCCCGGGAAACGGTTCGGCTCGAATATATTATTTACGTCTAGCTGAACATCCTGGCTATCTTCATTCGGAATATCGGTATTGTTTTTTACATCGCTGACAGCTGTAAATGAAACCATCGGCTCAAATATCGCCTGAGCTTCTTCGGAAATATTATTGACCATTGGATAGCTGGTCACGTTATGCAGGACCGGATAAAAACGGGCTGATGTAGAATCGCCATCCCCAGAGCCTAAAAGATCCTCGTCGCGTTTGGGTACATTATATGCATCGCCGCGAATACTGGCGGAAACGACATTGACGAGGCCGATATCGAGAATATCTTTGCGCTCCCATCCTAGCGCAGCAGATCCCCGCAAAACATCCTGCCCGCTTCCTTCGCGCGTCAGACCAAGGGCCGAAGCGTCAAGACTCCACCGTCCGCCAAGCGTATCGCCAGGATTGCCCAGATAAGACACAATCGCTTCGGGAAGAATATCCGGCTGGTCGGCGGCACGATCGCTGATCCGCAAATCCTGAAAGCTGAAAGCGCGAAGGGTTGCATAATCACGATCATCGAAACGCTCGACATAAAGCTTGTTTTCAAGAACATCGTCGGAGGCTATATCAAACTGGCGCATATATTGATCGTCAGAGGCCATAGCTGCATCGAAACCGGCGCGCCATTTTTCATTAATATCCCACAAGCCTGTACCAAAAAAATGCCCGCGCATTTCATCATCTACATATTCATATTCGCCGCCGCTACTATCAGTACGGTCGGAATAATTTATACTGCCCGAAACTTCCAGCTCGGCATCGTTGAAGCGCTTGCGGTATTCACCCAAAAGCATCGGCATATGCTCGATAAAAGTACGGACACCAAAAGTCGCATCCTGTGTCTCATCGATAGCCCAATAATAAAAGGGCGTCGCTGAAAAACCCAGATCGCTGCTGAGATTAAATGTAGGCGTTAAAAATCCGCTTTTCTGCTTAACCGTTCCATCGCCGTGGGAAAAATACGGAACATACGCCACAGGCGTGCCGGCAACCTCAAGAGTAGCGTTTTTATAGGTCACCGAATGATCTTCGTTATCGTGAATGACTTTATCGGCGCGGATTTGCCAGGCCGGCGGTTTATCAGGATTGGCTTTACACGGCTCGCAAGGCGTATAGGTCGCATTATCCATGATCGTACGAACACCGTCTTCGCGATGACCTTCATCAGCTGTGAAGCGAGAGCCGTCCGCCAGCACGCTGCGCAATTTTTTGACATAGCCATTTTTCATCGCCTGGGCGAGATCGGCCTTATCGAGGAAATGAACATCGCCATTCGTTTCGAGAAGCGCCACATTTCCTTCGGCGCTGACGACTTCCGTTTTTAAATCATAAACAACGCGGTCGGCTTTTACGATCCGGCCATCCTGAATGATTTCGACATCGCCCGAGGCCGTAACTTTTTGATTTACTTCATCGTATTCGACGGACCCCGCCGCGAAATCGACAGGCGATTCTTCTTGTGACGGAATAGCCGCTTGTCCGCTGCTTGCCGTGTAAAAAGCAACGCCGGATAAAACGGTGGCGACAAGCAGACCTGTTAGCTTCTTTTTATATTGCAATCTATGTAAAATCATAAGGGCGGGACATGTAGAATTAAATATACTTATTTGTCGTCTAATCCCGACCTTAAGTCAATAATCTAAAGGCTTTACCGACGCTGAAGAAATGCCGGAAGATCGTCATCCGTAAAGCCAGATGGACCATCTTCATCCACAATTTTACGTTTTCTCTCTACAGGAGGGACAGGTTTGTCGGTCGCCGGACGACGTTCCTGATCTTTTTTCTCAGCAAAAGACTTTAAATCTTTGCTTTCTTTGGATTTTTTATCATAAACCACAGTTTCGACGTTTTTACCTATACGCTTATGAATGGCATCGACGAATTTATCGTCATCGTCCGTACATAATGTCCAAGCTTTACCGGATTGTCCCGCCCGACCAGTTCTGCCGATACGGTGGACGTAGTCGTCCGGATTGATCGGCACGTCATAATTGAAGACATGAGATACGCCAATGACGTCGAGGCCGCGAGCGGCAACATCCGAACACACCATAAAGACGATATTGCCATCTTTAAAATCCTGAAGTGTTTTGGTCCGGATCGATTGAACCATGTCGCCGTGCAATGCCGCGGCAGAGAAACCTTTTTCCTTGAGCCATTTGCCAAGCATATCGACATCGCGCTTGCGGTTGCAGAATACAAAAGCGTTTTTGACGTTCTCTTTTTCCAGCAGGCTGCGCAGCGCATATTTTTTATCGCTCGACGAAACCTTCATCAAACGCTGTTCGATCGTATCCGCTGTCGTTGCCGGTTTCGAAACCGAGACCTGCTTTGGATTGCTCTGAAATTTCTCCGTCAGCTTCTGAATTTCCGGCGGCATCGTTGCCGAGAATAAGAGGGTCTGGCGAGATTTCGGCAAGCGGCTGATAATTTTTTCGATATCAGGAATAAAACCCATATCCAGCATGCGGTCGGCCTCGTCAATGACGAGGATTTTAATATCGGTCATCAATATCTGGCCGCGCTCGAATAAATCCAGCAAACGACCCGGGGTGGCGATTAATACGTCGACGCCTTTTTCAAGCTGCTTCACCTGCTCGCCCATCGACTCGCCGCCGACCAGAAGAACTTTGCTGAGCTTGTGATATTTACCATAGATATCGAAGTTTTCGGCTACTTGCGCTGCTAATTCGCGTGTTGGCGTGAGAACAAGTGATCTAGGCATGCGCGATCTAGCACGACCAGATGCAAGAATCTCAATCATCGGCAGCGTAAAGCTTGCCGTTTTACCTGTACCTGTTTGGGCCAGCCCGATCAGATCACGCATCATCAGGATATGCGGGATAGCTTGTTCCTGAATAGGTGTCGCCTCGCTATATCCACGTTCGGCGACAGCCTTCAAAATATTTTCGCCCAGACCTAATTCAGCAAATGTAGTCAATGTATATGTTCCTCATGTGTGGTTTCGGCAAAAGAGAAAACATCCAGATGAAGAATATTTTTATGCACAAACGCGTAAATAGAAAGATTGATTAAGAAAAGTATTGTCGCAACGATCATGATGCGACCATTTTCACGCTTGCCGCTATCGCAAGGCGGATGACCGCAGCCTGTATCATGGCAATCGACTTTGCGGCTTAAATATAAAGCGGCCCAGCCAAGAACCAGCACAATTCCAGAAAAGGAGATGATATGGACTTCGTAATGATGGATTTTTTCATGGATTTCGAGCAGCCATGACGGAGCCATGCCGATCAAACCGATATTGGCGGCAAAACTCAAAACGGTAAAAATAGTAGGGAGTACACAGCAGAATACATGCCCTAGCTCGGACAGGAGAACTGCCAACCCAAAATGACGGCGCAAAATTTCCATTAGCCTCTGTAAAATAGATGTTGGAGTGTTATAGTATAAAGGCCCTATTAATCAAGATTTTGTTTATTTATTACCCGGAAAGCCCGTATTTTTCATGAAAATAGACCTTCAGGACAGGGTTTCAATCATCAGGCTACTTGTTGCCATTGCCGCTATTGTCGTGATCTTCGTCATGGGGGTTATGATAATAGAACCCTTTATCCCCGCCATTCTCCTCTCTCTTATCCTGACTTTGGCCACCTGGCCGGCCTTTATCTGGCTGGAACGGAAATTAGAGAATCGCACGACATTGGCCGCCCTAATCATGACGGCCCTGCTCGGCGTCTTCTTTCTTGTTCCGTTCATCTTCGTCGGCGTCACCCTCGTTGACAGTTTCCGCGGCTTTGTTGTTGCCGCGACCGAGGCCATTCGCAACCAGCCCGACCGACCGCCTCAATGGGCGATGGATATTCCCTTGATCGGCGAATATGCGGATTCTTTCTGGAGCGAATATATTCAGGATAAAAGTAAGATTCCTGAATTACTGCAGACACATTACGGCGATATTACGCAAAAACTTTTAGCCATTACGGCCACGATCGGACGCGGGGCGATCGATGTTCTATTAAGCGTTGTCATCTCCTTTTTTATGTTCCGCCACGGAGTTTTAACAGCCAGTCGATTGAAAGACCTGATCGAGAATTTCGGTGGACCGAAAGCGGTCCATTTGCTTGCCGTTTCCAAAGGAACATTAATTGCCGTTATTTATGGAGTTGTTGGAACCGCCGTCGTTCAGGGCGTTGCCGCCGCCGCTGGTTTCTGGTTTACCGGTATTCCCGGTGCGCCATTTCTTGGCCTCCTGACATTTATTCTTTCGCTTGTTCCAGGCGGACCGCCTTTTGTCTGGATACCC
>CAZWGO010000006.1:0-4483 GCA_964633355.1 uncultured Micavibrio sp. | reverse complement strand
CCGCCACACTTTGGCTTTTCGCCGAGAACGAACCCGGCAATGCGATTTTTCTTGGCATATGGGGCCTGCTGATTATCAGCGGCGTCGATAATGTGCTACGGCCATATTTTATCAGCCTTGGGTCCAACCTGCCACTTATCCTCGTTTTGCTTGGCGTTGTCGGCGGTATTTTAGCATTCGGCTTTATCGGATTGTTTGTTGGGCCAACATTGCTTGCCGTTGCCTATAATCTGGTACTGGAATGGAGTTATTTGCCGAGAAAGCGCGAAGGCGAAGTTTTAGTTATCGAGAAGAAAACTTATCCCAAGGAAGATTAAGACTGCGGAACGCGAATGACGCGGTCATTAATAATCACATATTGGTGAAGCTCTTTACCGAAATGTTGCCGAATGGCTTCGTGCTGTACGGATAGTCCGCCTGTATAAGCACCGAAAGCAGGTAGCATCAATTTGCATCCATCTTCGACAAAGCAGCGTTCCCTGAATATTTTGCCCTTGTAGGAAAATTCGCTTTTGGGATGGAAATGCCCGCTGATTTCACAATCTTTTTCCTTCGAGGCTTCATGGCGAAACCAGATGCCGCTTTCTTTGTAATCGTCATAAACGTCGATACCGGAAGGCTTATAGCCGACGTCATGATTACCTTTGACCCATATCACCGGAAATTTTTTTAGTGCGTTGAATAAAAGAAGGCTTTCCGGACTCAGTCGCAGATGCGCCGCATTGTCATGAAAAAAATCACCAAGGATCATCAACCGCTGCGCGGAAAGTTTTTCGCATACTTCCATTAATTTCTTAAGGGCGACATGGCTGTCATAGGGCGGCAGATGATATCCTCGCTTGGCAAAAGACGAGCCTTTTTCCAAATGCGCATCGGCAACGATTAAAGTAGATGTGACTGGCCAAAATAAAGCGCCGCTCGAATGAAGAGTAAATTCTTGCCCGGCAAAGTCAATTTTCATGGCTGAAGTCCCGACTCGACCATCAGGCTTTCTTCCAGATCCTGTATAAAATATTCGCCCTGTTCTTTGCGCGGCACGCCTTCCCTCGCCAACTCCAGCATCATGGGAACCGCCAAAGGCGAAACCTGATCAAGATATTTCACTTTTATCTTTCCTTGCACATTGATCAGCATGTCCGACAGGCGTCCTGTATCGATCAGACCGCTTGTCGCGTCTTCGCGTGCGGCACGGAGCAAAATATGATCCGGTTCATATTTTTGTAAAACGTCATAAATTAAATCCGAGCTGAATGTCATTTGCTTGCCTGTTTTTTGCAGCCCCGGATGGCGCCGCTCGATCAAACCCGCGACAACCGCCGCTTCACGGAATGTTCGTTTCAACAATGGCGTTTCCAGCAGCCATTCATGAAGCTCTTCTCCCAAAAGATCGAGAGAAAATAAATCATTGGCATCTTTTGGTTCCCGCAGCGACCAGACGCAGACTGCGTAGTCCGTTTGCACGAAACCGAGCGGTTTGTACCCAAGCCTTGCCATACGCCGCAACAACAAAAAGCCGAGAGTCTTATGAGCCGAATATCCGGCGAATGGATATGCAACCATATAAAACCTTCCGCTACGCGGAAAAATCTCCACCAGCAAATATTCGGTTCCCGGGACTTCGGATTTATCCGATTGCAATTGCAACCAGTCGCGGACCGTGTCGGGAAGAAGCTTCCAGTTTTCTGGCTTTTCGATCAATTCACGAACGCGTAAGGATAGATGCGTACTAAGAGGTAATTTGCCACCGTCATAGCTAGGGATTTTTGCATCATCGCCCTTGCCGCGACCTACGATGACCTCAGTTTCCCGCATGCCCTTATATTCGACCAATTGCCCTGCAAAATAGAACGTGTCGCCGGCAGTTAGATTGTTGATAAAAAATTCTTCGATCGTGCCGAGATATTTTCGGCCCATTTTGACTTTGAGCAACGGAGATTCAACAATAGTACCGATATTCATGCGGTAAAGTTGGGCAAAGCGTTTGGAAGTCAGTTCATGAAGACCCTCTTCATTCACCTGAATTTTCTTGAAGCGATCATAGGTTTTAAGCGCATAACCGCCATCGGTAACGAATTCCAAAACTTTATCGAATTCTGTTCTGGTTAATTCTTGATAAGGCCATGCGGTCTTAACTTCGGTATAAATCTTGTCAGCATCGAAAGGTCCCGCACATGCCGTACCAAAAATATGCTGTGCCAGCACATCCAGCCCGCCTTTGCGCGTTTCTTGCCCGTCCATTTCCTTGTGCAAAATAGCATCTTTCGCGGCGATACATTCGAGCCATTCGAAACGATTGGTTGGCACAAGCACCGCCTTGCTTGGTTCATTCAGGCGGTGGTTGGAACGACCAATTCGCTGCAGCAAACGGCTGATACCTTTCGGAGCCCCTATTTGTAAAACAAGATCGACTTCCGCCCAGTCAAGACCGAGATCGAGCGACGATGTCGCGACAACGCAGTTCAATAAACCCTGCGCCATGCCCGCTTCCACTTTCTGCCGAATTGTTCTTTCCAGTGAACCGTGGTGAAGTCCGATTTTTAGATTTTTGTCGTTAATTCTCCACAAATTCTGAAAGATCAGTTCAGCCTGCGCCCGCGTATTGACGAAGACAACGCTCATTTTTGCTTTCGATATTTCTTCGTAAATCTCCGGCATCGCATAGGTCGCCATATGCCCCGCCCAAGGTATGCGTGATTCCGATTTCAAGATTTTGATATGCGGCAGAGTTTTGGCGGGAGACAGAACAATCTCTCCCTTGGAACCGCAAAGCCATTCTTTCGCAATTTCTGGATTGGCAAGTGTCGCCGATAGGCCGATTTTTTGCATCTTTGGCGCAAGAGAAGACAGCCGCGCAATACCCAATGACAATAAATCACCGCGTTTGGAGGACATCAGGGCATGAAGTTCATCGATGATGATATAGCGAAGGTCTTTGAAATATTCGTCGGCATTCGTATAAGAGAGCAAAAGCGCCAGTGACTCGGGCGTTGTCATCAAAATATTCGGCGGCTTGGTTTTCTGGCGCGCTCGCGCTCCTGCCTTGGTATCGCCGGTTCTGGTTTCATATGTGATTTTCAGGTCGCCTTCTTCGATGGGGCGTCCGACATTGCGGTGAACGTCGGTGGCCAGAGCTTTAAGCGGCGAAATGTAAATCGTATGCAGGCCTTTGATTTTAGTTCCAGATGTCAAATCGATCAAAGACGGTAAAAATCCGGCAAGCGTTTTTCCCGAGCCTGTCGGCGCAGATAGAATAAGGTCTTTACCCGCTTGGGCAGTTTCAAGAACATCAAGTTGATGAGGGAACCAATCCCAGCCACGACTTTTGAGCCACAGCGTTAGAGGGTGAGCTTCAAGACCCTTGTCTTTTATCAACTCACCTCCATTTTTACTCTTATGAGACTGCTGCGCCATGATCTTTATATAGAACCCATAAAGGCATTTATCGACCCCCCTTTCCCCGTTGATCGCGCGATTATTACCCATGGCCATGCCGACCATGCCAGATGGGGGCATAAACATGTTCTGGCAACGCCGGACACGATCGGCATTATGAAACAACGCTACGGAGAAGACTGTGCGCAGAGTTTTCAGCCTGTTTCTTACGGCGAAACTGTGGTGATGGGAGATGTATGCATTACGCTCTATCCGGCAGGGCATATTCTGGGCAGTGCACAGGTCCTTTTGGAATGGAAAGGCTGTCGCATTGTCGTGTCCGGCGATTACAAAAGATATCATGACGGAACCTGCACGCCGTTCGAGCCCGTTCAATGTGATATATTCGTTACCGAAGCCACGTTCGGCCTTCCCGTCTTCCAGCATCCGCCGCCGCAAACCGAGATTGAAAAACTCCTGCACAGTGTCAAGAATTTTCCAGAGCGTAGTCATGTGATCGGCTGTTATGCACTCGGCAAGACACAAAGGCTGATCAATCTTTTAAGAGAGGCCGGATATGACGCGCCGATTTATATGCATGGCGCTTTGTTCAGTTGCTCTGATTATTATCAGGAACACGGCGTCGATCTAGGTGATTTAAGAAAAGCCACAGGTGTGCCGCGTGACGTCTTCAAAGGCGCCATCGTTTTGGCCCCGCCTTCGGCTTTACAGGAAGTTTGGGCGCGAAGGTTGGCCGAGCCTATCATCGGCATGGCATCGGGATGGATGATGGTCAAGCAGCGCATTCGGCAGCGAGGCGTTGAGATGCCGCTGGTCATCTCCGATCACGCCGACTGGAATGAATTGCAGGATACAATCAAGGACACAGGTGCAGGGGAAATTTGGGTTACCCATGGACGCGAAGACGCGCTTGTCTATTGGTGCGAAACACAAGGGTTGAAAGCCGCGCCGCTTCATCTGCAAGGCCGCGAGGATGAAGAAGAATGAAAGCTTTCGCCGCTTTATTAGAGAGTATTTTATTAACACCCTCGCGCAACCAAAAGCTTACCTTGATGACGCAGTATTTTAAAGAAACGCCCGATCCGGATCG
>CAZWGO010000005.1:0-118875 GCA_964633355.1 uncultured Micavibrio sp. | reverse complement strand
TGCCGTATCGTCAAAGTCGCCTCGGCAAAACTCAAAGAAGGCGGCGACGGAAAGCAGGAATTCTACGACAGTAAAATCAAGACAGCGCGTTTCTTCTTTGAACGCATGCTGCCGGAGAATGAAGCCCGTTTCCGCATGATCATGGCGGGCGCCGGTCCCCTCATGGAAATGACAGAAGGAGAATTTTAATGGATCTTGAGCAAATAACGGAGACGCTGAAAAAACGCGTCGGTAGCGGCGGATTTAACCATACGGCTCTTTTCGATTTCGATGATGACGGCAAGGTTTTCGTCGATGGTACGCAATCGCCTCCGGTGGTCACTAACGAAGAAGGCGATGCCGAGGTCACGCTGGCCACCAGTCTCGAAACCTTTTCGAAAATTCTCGACGGTTCCCAGGACCCGAATTTCGCTTTTATGATGGGTAAGCTTAAAGTGCGCGGCAGCATGGGTTTAGCGCTTAAATTGAGCGGCATGCTGGAAGCTTAAGCCTTGCCGTTCAGCATTGAACGGCTTATTCTGCTGCCATGCATCTTTATTTCCGTATCCTCTGGGTCCTTATCAGTTCATTTTTCAAACCGAAAATTTCTTCGATTCTCGAAACGTCTGTTTTGAGATTCAAGGTCCTGCCCAACGATCTTGATTTCAACATGCATATGAATAACGGTCGCTATCTGACCATTATGGATCTCGGCCGCTTTGACCTGGTTTTGCGGGCAGGGCTGATGCAGATTATGCTGAGGCAAAAAAGCGTGCCGATTCTTGGCTCGGCGACCATCCGCTACCGTCTTCCCCTAATGCCGTTTCAATCTTATGAGCTTCATACGCGCATCGTCTCTTGGGACGATAAATGGGCCTATATGGAACAGCGTTTTGTGATTGCCGATGGCGGCAAGAAACATGGCGCGGTGGCAGCGGTGGCTTTGGTCAAAGGGAGTTTCTACGATCAGAAAAACAAAAGAACCGTACCGACGAAAGATGTGCTGGATAGTGCAGGATTAGCGGTTGAAACACCGGAAATTCCAGAGCATATCGTTGAATGGCAGAAATCAGAAGATTTCCTGCGCGAGGTCACAAAACAGGAAGTGAATAATGATCAGGCTTCATAATTTCGAGGAATTGCAGGCTTATGCCGGCGCCGAGGATTCTGTTCTCGGCCTTGTACCGACGATGGGTGCGCTGCATGAAGGGCATTTGCATCTGGTGGAAATGGCGCTGGCTGATTGCGACCGGGTGATTGTCAGCGTCTTCGTTAACCCGAAACAATTCGCGCCGCATGAAGATCTGGCGAAATATCCGCGTACGCTTGAAGCCGACATGGAAAAATTAGCCGCCGCCGGCGTTCATGCGATTTATACGCCAAGTATCGATGATATGTATCCCGAAGGTTTTGTAACAAAAATCTCCGTCGGTAAAATTTCCGAACCATTGGAAGGGCAGTTCCGCCCGCAGTTTTTTGAGGGCGTTGCGACAGTCGTTGCAAAATTATTTTTACAAGTCATGCCGGATAAGGCTTTCTTCGGTGAAAAAGATTACCAGCAATTACAGGTCATCAAGCGCATGGTTTATGATCTCAATCTGCCAATTGAAATCGTGCCGGTACCGACCGTGCGCGATAAGGATTCCGGTCTGGCACTGTCTTCGCGCAATGCCTATCTGAACGAAGACGAGCTGAAAGTCGCGCAGCAATTAAATCTTGTCCTGTTGACCATGGCAGAGAAAATAGATTCCGGTTTCGATATGCGCGAGATTGAAGCATGGGGGGTGGCGGAGCTGAAAATACGGGGCTTTACCAAGATTGATTATTGCGATATCCGCGATGCGAAGACTTTGCAGCCTTCTGATACAGGAGACAAGGCAGAGAAACGGATTCTGGCGGCGGCATGGATCGGCACAACCAGATTGATTGATAATATTACAGCCTGAGAACCATGGCGATACGGTTTTCCGGTTTTGGGATTTTTTCGATATCTTTCGCAAGAGTCAATGAAAGCTCAGGCATAATTTCGTCAGGATGAATTTCCTGGAAGCCAAGCCGTGAATAATACGGTGCATTCCATGGAATGATTTTATCGGTTGTCAGGCTGATATATTTATATTCTGACTTTCTGGCCCAACCTCTAAAAAAGTTCAGAAATATTTTGCCATATCCGTTTCCCTGATAATCAAAATCTATCGAGAACTCCTCTATATGCGGCTGTCCATCGAGTAAGCGCGCGCATAGAAAACCGATCTTGTCAGTTTTATGAGTTATAACCCATAAAAGTTTTTCATTTTGGGCTTGGTATAAAATTTGGAGGGGCACTGTCGTGCCCGTATCTTCAATATTCAAATATTCCTGGAATTTTCTGGCGGCAGATTTTTCTATGGCTTCCAGAAAGGGCAGATCGTCAATAGTTGCCAGACGGATCGATATATTATTTTCCGGCATTCTTCTTCAAATATTTACGAATGAAGTCTTCCATCTCGGTGGCCGTTTGTTGGGTTTTGAACAGCGTGATCAATGTGTCGTCAGGGCTCATGAAATAGATGAATGACGAGTGATCCATCGTGTAATCGTCCCCATCCGGCACTTTTGCCGCGTAGACTTTAAATTCTCTCTTTACAGCTTCGATTTGTTCAGGCGTTCCGGTTAGGCCGACCATAGACGGGTCAAAAAGACCGACATATTTTTTCAATACCTTAGACGTATCGCGCTCGGGGTCGATGGTGATGAAGATCATCTGAATCTGATCTTTCTGGCTATCTGATAATTCTTTATAAGCCTCGGCGGTTTTCTGAAGCTCGGTCGGGCAGATAGCCGGGCATGATGTAAAACCGAAATAAATCAATTTATATTTGCCGGCGAAATCTTTCTCGCTGCGGATTTCCCCATCCTGATCTGTCAGTTTGAAAGGGCCGCCGACACCGGCGACGTTTAAAATGGCGGGCGTATTATCGTTTTTCTTCGACGACAAGGCGCTGACGCCAGCGATAAGCGCACCAAGGCAGAGCCCTATAGCGGCTAAAAGCGCGGTGCGAATAAGACGGTCTTTGACAGGGTTAAAAGAAGACATGGACCCATTTTAGGGTCCATGCCGAAGAAGTCCAGTCTGTTTATTTGCTTAGATAACTTCGAGCATCTCGGCAACAAGCGGATGGCGAACGATATCCTGCTGTTTCAATCTGACGACCGCGATATTCTTGATCTCTTCCATTTTCTTACAAATGTCATCGAGACCCGACATACCCGGCAGAAGATCGGATTGATCTGGATCTCCGGTCACGACCATCGTCGAATGCCAGCCGAGGCGCGAGAGAAGCATTTTGAGCTGCGAATAGGTGCAGTTCTGCGCTTCATCGATGACCACGAAAGCATTGTTGAGCGTGCGGCCCCGCATAAAGCCGATAGGGGCGATCTCGATGGTGCCATCATCGAGATATTGCTTCACGCGTTTGCCGCCCATCCGGTCACCTAGAGCATCGTAGAGAGGGCGAAGATAGGGGGCCATTTTCTCATGCATATCACCGGGAAGATAGCCGAGCGATTCGCCGGCTTCCATGGCCGGGCGGGAGAGAACGATACGCTCGATTTTACCGGCCTCCAATGCTTCCACGGCAGCCGATATTGCAAGATAGGTTTTACCCGATCCGGCAGGTCCCAAAGCAAGCGTTAGATTATGGCTGTTGATAGCCTCCATCAACTCACGCTGGCCGTCCGTACGCGGTTTAACTTTGCGTATATAGGATTTATCGCGGTTATTATCGATCTGGGACTCCAGCGGATGCCATTTCTCCTCGAAACTCGGACGGACAACATTCGTGGAATGCTTGTTACGGTTTTTATCTCTGGACATGGAGTTTCCTTCCGGTTTGGGTTGAGTTTGAAAAGGTATGAAAAAAGGCAGCTTGCGTTTGAGCAGCTGCCTTGGGGCGAATGGACGTTAGGAATGTTTCGATCAGCGAAGTGACCTCATGCGCCCTGAAGCAGGGATCGATATGCCGATTGATGAAACAGAACCTGTAAAACCGCAATGAAATACCCGACTGGGTGAGAGGCTGGATGATATTCTAAAACGAATCGTATCAGAATTTTGGAATCGGCACTATCTATTTTGTGCAGAGCATAAAATATGGCAGATTGGCGTGCAATTTTAAGGAGATTAAAAATATGAAAATATCGTCTCTAATGCCGCGTCAGGATAAATTCTCGCATCTCCTCGAATCGCTTTCGCGGTCTGCCTATGAAAGTGCCTGTCACTTAAAAGAATATATCCAGACATCCGATAACGGGGAAAGACAGCGATATGGAGAGTTGATCGCAGCTTCCAAGCAATCGGCCAAGCAAACGATGTCGAATATTACCAAATCGCTTTGCCAGACCTATATTACGCCGTTCGACCGTGAAGACATTCAGGAATTCGCTGCGCATCTTTACAAGATCACAAAGACTATCGACAAGGTGCGCGAGAGAATCGACCTGCATGGAATTTCTCTCGAAGATGGCAGTTTCTCGAAACAAATCGATCTGATCTGCCAGGAAGGTGAAGCCATGAATGAAATGGTTGTGGCCCTCGGCAAAGGAAAAGCCAATGATTTGATCATTACCAAAACCGATATTCTGCTCGATCTCGAAATGAAAGGTGATGCCGTATTGGCAGAGCTTCTTGTGACTTTGTTCTCGAATGAAACATCGGCCAAAGAGCTTATTTTGCGCAAGGATATCTACGATATGCTGGAAAAAGTAATCGACCGTTACCGCGATGCCGGAAGTATCGCGGTCGAAATCGTTTTAAAGCATAAGTAATTCATGGAACCGATTTTTTTATTCCTGTGTCTCGTTATCGGTTTGACGCTCGTTTTTGACTATATCAATGGTTTTCACGACTCGGCTAATGCGATTGCCACGATCGTCTCGACGAAAGTTATGTCACCGTCAAAAGCCGTTATTTATGGCGCAGTATTGAATTTTGTCGGCGCGCTCGCAGGAACGGAAGTTGCGGCAACGATTGGTAAAGGCCTTGTCGATGCCGCGACCATTACGCTGACGACTGTTTTTTGCACGATCATTGCGGCGATTGTCTGGAATTTAATCACATGGTGGAAAGGTTTGCCGACCAGTTCTTCGCATGCGCTGATCGGCTCTCTACTTGGAGCAAGTTTCGTATCGTCAACAGCAGAAGAAGGCAGTATTCACTGGGATGTGGTCGTCCAGAAAATCGTCATTCCGATGTTTGCGTCTCCTGTCGTCGGACTTTCAGTTGGGTTTACTATGATGGTTGCCCTGACATGGCTTGTCTATAAATGGAATCTCGGCACGATCAATCGTGTCTTTAGCAAATTGCAGATTTTTTCGGCTGGGTTTATGGCATTCGAGCATGGACGCAACGATGCACAAAAATCCATGGGGATCATCGCGCTGGCTTTGGTCCTTGCAAATCCGCAAGACAATTTTGAAATTCCGTTCTGGGTAGTTTTGTCGTGTGCAATAGCCATGGCGCTCGGCACATGGAGCGGTGGCTGGCGGATCATTCATACTCTTGGCAACAAGCTTATTAAGTTGCAGCCCATTCACGGCTTTGCCGCCGAAACCACAGCATCTATTGTCATCGGCACCGCCTCGCATTTCGGCGTACCGCTTAGTACCACGCAAGTGATATCATCGGCTATATTGGGCGTGGGGACAGCAAAACGCGCTTCTGCCGTTAATTGGGGCGTATTCGGGCGGATCGTTTGGGCATGGATATTAACATTGCCGCTGACATTTTCATTTGCTGCATTGTTAATGTTCCTGATGCAAAAGATATTCGACTAAAAAATAAAATTACAAATAGAATTTTAAGATTAATAGGTTAATATCTTTCCATGAAAAATGAATCAACTGGCATGCGCGGTTTTACGCTTGTTGAGCTTTCGATTGTTATGATCATTATTGGTCTTCTGATCGGCGGTGTTCTTAAAGGACAAGAGTTGATCATGAATGCGCGGCTTGCATCGACGATCTCTCAAGTGAAGAGCATTACAGCGGCTTATAATACATTCCTTGATATGTATAAGAATATTCCGGGTGATATATCATCTGCATCAGTGCTTGTTCCGAATTGCAATTCTTCCACTTCCTGTTTCGACGGCAATGGAAATATGGAAGTAGGAGGGAATGTAAACGATTTTCCATGGTTTGGCATCGATGCGGCTATCGATACAGAAAATACGCAGCTCTGGAAGCACATGGCTCTGGCGGATTTACTAGGCGGCCTGAATCCTTCGGCTTCGGCAACAGGTTTCAGCGAGACTCATCCTGAGAACTCCATCAATGGCGGGTTTCATGCCAGAAGTGGAGACGGTACGCCCTATGGCTTTCTCAACATGGTAGGCGTAGTCATCGTCGCGAGGGTAGATCCGAACGGACAATGGCTGTGCGGTATTGCCTCAAATAATCCGGATGCCTGCTCTCTCTCTCCAAACCAATCCTACCGGATAGATGTAAAAATGGATGATGGCCAAGCTATAACAGGAAGTGTCGGATCCATCAGCGCCGGATATCGAACAGGTTGCGGAAGACCGGATCAGGGAATAAATGGACCGGATGGTTATGCGAGGGATGTTGATCGCCGAAGCTGTGACGTCATGTTTAGGATTTCGAATTAAAATGATTCAAAAAAAATCCGGTTTTACGCTTGTCGAACTTTCAATCGTTATGATCATTATCGGTCTTTTGATCGGTGGAATTTTGAAAGGTGCTGAACTGATTGAAAATTCCAGACTTGCTACCGTCATTTCAACCACAAAGCAAATCACCTCGGCCTATAATACGTTTTTGGATTCCTATCACAATAAGCCGGGCGATATTTTTGCAGCTCAGGAGCTTATTCCGGATTGTACGGTCGCCAATTCATGCTTTGGAGGTGATGGCAATCTGACAGTTGGTGCAGTCGTCGGACATCCATGGGGCAATGTTAATTCGGCAATCGATAGCGAGAACACACAGTTCTGGAAGCATCTGGCACTTGCTAATTTAATGGGTGGAATAAACCCCTCTGCGAGCGCTGCTGAGTGGGGGCAGACGCATCTGACATCACCGATTGCCGGGGGATTTCATATCAGTACGAGTAATGATTCCAATGAATACAAGTCAGTTAACGGTCTGATTATTCTGACAAGGGGGCGCGCCGATGGCCAATGGCTGTGCGGTGTAGCCACAGGTAATTTCGCGGAATGTTCATTGTCGCCAAATCAGGCGTTTAGAATAGATAGCAAGCTAGATGATGAGCATGCGCAAAATGGAAGAGTGACAGCCATTAGTATGTCATATAATACAGGCTGCGGAACACCAAATGCCGGCGTAAATGGTCCCAATGGCTATAACGGGTCAGATGTCAAAAGCTGTGATATATTTTTCTGGTTGGCACCCTGATGGAAAGGCGTTGGAAAACTAACGGTTTTACGCTTGTCGAACTTTCAATCGTTATGATCATCATCGGCCTTTTGATCGGTGGGATTTTGAAAGGACAAGAGTTGGTCATGAATGCGCGAGTCGCTTCTGTCGTGACGCAGACCAAACAGGTTTCCGCTGCATATAATACTTTTTATGACAGCTATCACGCGGTGCCCGGAGATATGTCATCGGCAGAAGGTGGACTGGCGAATTGCTTGGCAACGACCGCTTGTTATGGGGGTAATGGCGATAATGTTCTGGGTGTCGGTATTCCCACCGGCCAAGAGGCTGAAGCCTGGTATAATACACCCGCTACAATCACCAGTGAAAATACGCAATTCTGGAAGCATTTGGCACTGACAGATATGATCGGTGGGATAAATCCTACGGCAACAGTAACAGGATGGAATCAAACTCATCCATATACGTCTCTCGATGCGGGACTTCATGCGCGGACCAGTAGATCCGTTGCTGCTCATGGCAGTCTGGATGGTCTAACTCTCGTTCTTCGAAACGATCTTAATGGTAACTGGAAATGCGATAATCCAGGTCGCGATAATTGCGCTATCGCCCCGGATTTTGCCTACCGTATTGATGCAAAGATGGATGACGGTTATGCGTTTTCCGGCATCATACAATCTATAAGTTCCAATTGGGGAAACGGTTGTGGTACTGCCAATCATGAATTAAACGGTCCTGACGGATACGCTCATGAGGTTTCAACTAAATCATGCGATATGATGTTCAAAGTTGCGAATTAATTTTATTTTTTCAAATATAAAAAATAACCGCTGGATAGAATAAGCAAGCTGCCTGTAACGGCTGCCCGTGTTAGGTTTTCATCAAAGATAAAAACACCCATTAAAACAGCCCATATAATCTGGCTATACTGAGTTGATGACACCAAGGCCGCTTTGGCTGTCTGAAACGCGCGGATATAGGCAATGCATCCGACGGCACCGATACAACCACCCAGAAACAATAAGGTGAGGTCGAGGACTGGCAGATCGGCAGGATTTGATTTCAATATAAGGAGATAAAAAATTGTCATCGCCAATATCGAAATAAAGGAAAGCGAGAAGGCGTTTTCTTCCTGGCAATATTTGCGAAGAAAAAGGATTTTTATGCCGCCGGCGATCACGTTTAAAAAAGCCGCTACCCAGGCTAAAGGTTGGTAATCAGCGGATGAAGAATTGTTGCCGGTTATCGCTGGCGCGCCAACGACAATAAGGGCGCCGCAAAAACCAAGGATGACAGCAAATATTTCCTGACGCCGTAGATGCTCTTTTAAAACGAGATGCGACAGAATGAGTACGAATACAGGCGTGCAGAGGACGATGATGAATAATTCTGCAATCGGCAAGTGCTTTAATGCATAAACAAAAAAAGTTTGTTCGACCAAAAACAAAAAACCGGCAATCGCGCCTTTGCCTTTACTCATCGGCAGGAAAGATAATTTTTGAATTCCGCCGTAAGCACTCATGAAAATTAGGGAAAAGAAATATCCTGCAAAAATTACCGTTTCTATCGGAAAGTCGCGTAAGGAATATTTAAAAATTCCGTCATTGATGCTGAAGGTCAGCATGGCGAATAAGGCCAGCAATATGCCCTCCGTTTGTAGCGAATATTTTGTAATCATTTTATGCCTCTATAAAAAACCCGCCTATTGGCGGGTTTTAAATTTTTCTTTTTAGCTTTCCGGGCTTTCTTTCGCAGCCCGCTTGTCTTTGGCGTATTGGCCGGTGAAGAGCTGGTCGGAGAAGACTTCTTCCCATGTACCTTGTGTCGAGGCTTTGGAGTATTCGGTTGAGCGGTTTTCAAAGAAGTTCGTATGCTCGGCACCGTTTAACATCTGGTCCATCCAAGGCAGCGGATTTTTATCAATGCCAAAGATCGGTTCGAGGTTTAGCTGTTGCAAACGGCGGTCGCCGATATAGCGGATATAATCTTTAACTTCTTGTGGTGTCAGTCCTTCGATCTCGCCTTGTTCGAAGCACAAATCGATAAACGCATCTTCGAAGCCAACGATCGTCGAGCAGCTTTCGGTAATCTCCGCTTTTAGCTCGTCATCCCAGATATCGTGGTTTTCTTCGATGAAGGCATTGAAGAGTTTGATCATGGACAGGCAGTGCAGGGTTTCATCACGCACCGACCAAGTAACGATCTGGCCCATGCCTTTCATTTTATTGAAGCGCGGGAAGTTCATCAAAATCGCGAAGGACGCAAAAAGTTGCAGGCCTTCGGTAAACGCGCCGAACATTGCCATTGTTTTGGCGATATCGCGGCGGGATTTCATCGACGCATTCTGCATATAGTCGAATTTGTCTTTCATTTCCTTGTATTGAAGGAAAGCGGAGTATTCGACTTCTGGCATGCCGATCGTGTCGAGAAGGTGGGAATAGGCGGCGATATGAACGGTTTCGATGTTAGAGAAAGCCGAGAGCATCATCTGTACTTCGACCGGACCGAATACTTGGCTGTAATGCTTCATATAGCAGTTGTTGACTTCAACATCAGATTGCGTGAAGAAACGGAAAATCTGCGTCATCAGGTTGCGCTCTGAATCGGTGAGGTTCTTTTTCCAGTCGCGGACATCTTCGGCCAATGGCACTTCTTCGGGCAGCCAGTGAATGCGCTGTTGTGTCAACCATGCCTCATAGCACCACGGATAGAGAAACGGCTTATAAACATGACGTTCGATCAATAGCGGCGACTTCGTGTTCTCGATATCGTTTTCAACTTTCATTTCAGCGGCGACGGCAGCAGCTTGTGCAGACATTCTGGATACTCCTAAGGTGACAATTACAGGGCTATAAAAGCTCGATTCGGGTGGGAAGGGAAGGAAAGATTGGCTCCCAACTCAGAAAACCAACAATCAATATGTTGTGGTATATTAAACCGATTGTCTACTATATGTTGTGTAATATAATTACTTTTGTCCTATTTAAAAACCCCGTAACCGAACTGGAATCGGTCACGGGGCCTGATAGCAAACTTCCTGCGCCAGTATTGTCTGTGTCCAGGTTCAAGGGATATAATCTCAGCCCATCAAATAAATGAGAAGCACTCCCGTTTGCCGCCTTGCCAACGGGTGAGTGGCTAAGCGGTTCCGTAGAAATACAAATGTATTTGAGCTCAAATACGGAACCCCGCAGCGATTTTCACGCGTGCGGGGCCCAAGCCCGAAGAGGAATAGGTTGTATTCTCTTCGTTATCCAACCAATGATCGTTTAGCCTGAATGTTCCAGTCTTTATTGACCGGGAGTTGGGAAAGACGGTGCGGCGGTAGGTGCTACAGCCGGATTGGCCGCAGTAGCCGCAGCCTGCAGAGCCGACGGTATTCCCTGAATTCGTTCGAGTCGTGAGATTTCGCCGTCGACTGTTTGGGAGAAGGCTTTTTTATCAGCTTCCGGCATCTCGGATTTCGGGATTTTTTTGATTTCTTTCAGGCTTTCACCAAGTTCTGCGATCACGTTCTGACGCGTTTCTGCAGGTGTTTTACCTGCTTCTAGCGGCCCTTCTGCGGTGCGGCCTATTTTACCGGCTATAAAAGCATCGGTATCTTGTGCGTATTTTAAGCTCGCATTGAGTTTTGCGGGTGTATTTGCATCGGCCAATTCTTTTTGTAGCTGCGCCGGTGTTTTTGCTTCGTTACGAATTTCCGCTGTCAGCTCGCCGCTTTCCAGTTTGCGGGCTTTCATTGTGCCGTCTTTCGCCTCATCGACGCGGTAATATTCTGTCGGGCCGTTTTTGCCTTTTTGCATCTGGACAACATATTCCGCTTGTCCGTCATTTAAATTTCTTGCTCCTTTTGCGACGTTACCGAAAACGTCCAATAACCCGCCTGCTTTTTTTTCCAGTGGATTATCAATTCCAACTTTTCCTAAAAGACCGCCTAAACCTCGTCCCATATCACCCTCATTTTTTTGTTTAATTCACCCGAGCTTAAATGAAAAGAGTAAATTTTATGTAAATCATTATTATGTGGTAGAATGGCGATTATTTATTCTAGCTTATTTCATGCGTATTTTATTGGTCCGCCACGGTGAATCCGAAGGCAATGTCGATTTTAAGAAATATATTGAAAAAGGAGACAGTAAGGTCGGCCTTACAGAAGCTGGCTGGGCCCAAGTTGTAGGAACAGGAAAATTCCTTGGTGGTTTTTATGCCAGCCATAATGTTACCAAATGGCCGACTTTATTTTTGAGTCCTTATCAACGAACCCGCGAAACATTATCTGGCATTATTCACGGCATGAATGGATCTTTGCAAGGACAGCCGAAATTATATGAGGATTGGCGCCTGACAGAGAAATTCTTTGGCGCGGCAAGCCTTCTTGAATTGCCCCACCCAGACATGGATCCAAAGGTTATTTCAACACTCAAACAGATGAGTGAAATGATCTATAGAAATGACAATCTCTCAGCGAAGAATATCTTTGGCGAATCCACCAAGGAAACCCGCGCTATGGTCAAAAGCCTTATCGACGGCACACTTCGCCGTGATATCGATGCGGGCAAGGATGAATTCCTTTTTGTTGTCCATGGTGCGATCATTCAGGCTTTCATCATGAACTGGCTCCATATTCGTATCGAAGACAAGAATAAAATCGGTCAGGCTTGCGGCTTGAAAGGCAATCCAAATAACGGCGATGTGATCGAGATCAGCGGCCACACAGGGAATTGGCGGGCACGAAAAATATGGGATGGTGTCGGGGCGGTGCCGATGAATATTGATATGGTTGAAAGCTTGCAGCCTTTCTCATACGGCGATCTTCCGCCTGTGCCTGATTTTATGAAGCGTGTACCCTAAAAACCGGGCTGTGCCGTAAAAACAGGCGGTGCGATTGGAATGAAAGCCGGGAAGCATAATTTATTATTCGTCATTTCCAACCTTATGCCAAAAGAATGCAACGGCATTTCCATGATTTCATCGAGCGTGAATTGATCCAGTTTGCGGCCTTGATTATTCTCGCGGAAATACCGGCTCAGTGTTTGGGCGCGGATAATAGCTTGCTGCGTTTCCATTTGCGTCAGAGCGTCAGGATATAAAAGAGATTCCAGTCCCTTAATACGAGGATTATCCTGGAACTGTTTCTCAATTTCTTCGACATGCTTTTGTTCAACCAATACATTGCCGTGCCGATCTTCTGAAACGGATCTTACAATTTTTTCTCTTTCTGAATAGATAGCGGCCTTGATGAGATTGGCCCCATTTCTGGCATATGTCTCGGCCAGTTCTTCCATTGAGATAGATGTCTTATGTTTCCATCTCGTGATGTAGCCGTCCTCGGAGATGTCGGATATCTGGAGAGAGTGGGTCAGCATATGGTATTCCATGATGCCTGCGCGGCGTTCATCGGCGACAATACCGGAAACGGCATCGGCGAGGATATGCATCAAATCATGAATAAGATATTTCGGGTCTTCGCTGGCATCGTACCCTAGATAGCTTTGCACGAGGCCGATAGCCGCACGGACAGTCAAAACCTGTCGGTTGTTCCCGGTTGAAAATTCTGGCGAGAATTCTGGGCTTAAAGAGTCCATGCGCATCATTCTAGTCGGATTATCTGAATAATCTTTTAACTGCCCAAGAAAAAACCGGGCCTGAAGGGGAAACAGGACCCGGTTTTATAACGCATTTACTCATCAACCCAAGAATTAATCAAAGCAACGCAGTAACTCAGTGAAACTCTCTACTGACAGGCGAGGCACTCTTCGTAGTTTTTTGGCTCTTCGAGTGTCAATTGCTCTCCGGAATTGGCGGCTTTTTTAGCTTTCGCCCATGACGCCGCGCTTTCTGCACGCTGGATCGATTTCGAACGGCAGTAATACAGCGACTTGACGCCTTTTTTCCATGCTTCGAAATGAATGCCATGCAGATCGGCCTTGTGAACATTGGCCGGCAGGAAGACGTTCAATGACTGTGCCTGACAAACGAACGGTGTACGGTCCGCCGCATGTTCGATCAGCCAGCGCTGGTCGAGTTCGAACGCGGTGCGGAAAACCATTTTCTCGTCGTCGGACAGGAAGTCGAGATGCTGAACGGAGCCTTCGGCTGTGTAGATCGAAGACCATGTATCTTCGTCATTCATGCCTTTGGCTTCCAATATCTTGGTCAGGTATGGGTTTTTGACCGGGAAAGAGCCGGACAGGGTTTTATGCGTATAGGCATTCGCCGCGTTCGGCTCGATACCCGGGGACGCACCGCCGCAGATGATCGAGATCGACGCTGTCGGTGCAATCGCCATCTTGTTGGAGAAGCGTTCCATGACGCCGTAATCCGCCGCATCAGGGCAAGCGCCGCGCTCATGCGCCAGTTTGATCGACGCATCATCGGCCTGACGTTTGATGTGCTGGAACATTTTACGGTTCCATACTTTCGCCATGACGGATTCAAACGGAATCATTTTTTGTTGCAGGAAGGAGTGGAAGCCCATAACACCTAGACCGACGCTGCGCTCACGCATCGCGGCGTATTTAGCGCGTTTCATCGAGTCCGGGGCTTTATTGATAAAGTCTGTCAGGACGTTATCGAGGAAGCGCATGATGTCTTCGATAAAGGTCGGGTGATCCTGCCATTCGTCGAATGTTTCGAGATTGACGGAAGACAGACAGCAAACAGCCGTTCTGTCATTGCCAAGATGGTCGCGGCCTGTCGGCAATGTAATCTCGGAGCAAAGATTGGACATCTTCACGTTGAGGCCCGCCATTTTATGGTGCTCGGGAATCGCGTTGTTCACATGGTCGATATAAACAATATACGGTTCGCCCTGTTCGATACGGGCGGTCAACAAACGAATCCAGAGTTCACGCGCCTTGACCTTGCCGATGATGGCCTTGTCTTTCGGAGAGCGCAGCGCCCAGTCTTCATCACGTTCGACAGCCAGCATAAAGGCATCGGTGACGAGAACACCGTGGTGCAAGTTCAGCGCTTTACGGTTCGGGTCGCCGCCGGTTGGACGGCGAATATCGATAAATTCTTCAATTTCTGGGTGATCGATCGGTAGGTAAATCGCTGCCGAGCCGCGACGTAGCGAGCCTTGGGAAATGGCAAGGGTCAGAGAATCCATTACGCGGATGAAAGGGACGATACCGGAGGTTTTGCCGTTGCGGCCGACTTTTTCGCCGATAGAGCGGACATTACCCCAGTAAGAGCCGATACCGCCGCCAAGGGACGCCAGCCAGACATTTTCATTCCACAAAGAGACGATGTCTTCGAGAGAATCATTGGTTTCGTTCAAAAAGCAGGAAATCGGCAGGCCGCGGGATGTGCCGCCATTCGATAGAATCGGCGTTGCCGGCATAAACCAGAGTTTGGAGATATAATCATAGATGCGCTGGGCATGGGCGCTGTCATCGCCATAATACATGGAAACGCGCGCGAACAGATCCTGCGGACCTTCTTCGGGTAATAAATAGCGGTCTTTCAGGGTGGCGATCCCGAAGCTGGTCAGTTTCTCATCGCGGTTGCGGTCGATTTCGACCCGGTTTCCGCGTTCCATTTGTGCGACATCGAACATGTTCTTAAATCCCTAAAATTGGGCTCCCTGAGGTATCATTAATATAAGTTTCTTGAGATGATTTGGTAGTTTTGGCGCAGGGCTGGATCCTTGTCAGACACAACCCCTAGTGATGAACACAGCTACTAACCTACTATATCTCGTGGGTAACGTCCAAAAAAATGTCAAAAAAAAACGAGTCTGGCAAATCGACATTTCCAATTAATTTTGAGTAACTGATTGATTTTTAAAATGAAAATAATCTTTGTGGGAATCGTTGATAACTCATAATAGCAATCAAATTTCATGATTCCCGAAAATCATTAATTCTGAGACGGTTGAAATTAAATTTCAATTATTTATTAAGTCTTTGATTCAGAATGATTCTTAGGAAGAGAATCAGTTTCGGGCTGGATAGGGGATGCCGAGTGGGATGAAAAGGAATCGTTAATTCTCATTTTCTACGCTTTATGGTAGAACGCATCTCCAGTTTCAAAAGAGTAATCGCATGTCCAAAATTATCCGCTCCCGTCAGACCAAGATTCTTGCCACGCTCGGCCCAGCTTCCTCCAGCCGCGAAATGATCGAAAAATTATTTCTCGCCGGAGTAGACGTCTTTCGCCTGAATTTTTCCCATGGAAGTCATGAAGGCCACGCAAAGAATATCAACTGGATCCGCGAGATCGAGGAGCAATACGGCAAGACAATCGGTGTCGTCGGAGATTTGCAAGGGCCGAAACTTCGCGTCGGTCGTTTTAAAGACGGTAAAATCGTTCTCGAGGCTGGAATGAAAATCCGCCTCGATCTTGATGAGACTCTCGGTGATGAAAGCCGCGTTTGCCTGCCGCATCCGGAAGTGATCGCGGCGATGCCGATCGGTTCCTTCATTCTTCTCGATGATGGCAAGGTTCGCATGGAAATCGTTGATCGCGGTGAAGGTTATCTGATCGGCCAGATCGTTTCCGGACGGGTTCTTTCCAACAACAAAGGATTTAATATCCCAGGCGTCATTCTGCCGATGTCGACACTGACGCCGAAAGATTTGATCGATATGGAAGCGGCTCTCAATATGGGCGTCGACTGGATCGCGCAAAGTTTCGTCCAGACTCCTGCCGATGTCGCCGAAGCCAAGAAGCTGATCGCGGGAAGAGCCGCGCTGATGATCAAGCTTGAAAAACCGTCTGCGCTCGAACATCTTGATGAGATGATCGCATTGGCTGATGGTGTTATGCTGGCACGCGGCGATCTCGGTGTTGAAATTCCGCCAGAAGAAGTGCCGGTTGCGCAGAAAAAAGTCGTGCGTGCCGTTCGCTATGCTGGAAAGCCGATCATCGTCGCGACGCAAATGCTCGAATCGATGATCGAAAGCCCATCCCCGACCCGCGCCGAAGCGGGCGATGTGGCCACTGCCGTGTTCGACGGTACGGATGCCGTAATGCTGTCGGCTGAAACCGCCGCCGGACAATATCCGCTCGAAGCCGTCACGATTATGGATCGCATCTGTCAGACGGTCGAGAAGAACGAACTTTATAGATCGATCATGGATGCCGATCATCCGGTCGGAAGTCATGATGCGGGTGATGCCATCACCGTTGCCGCCGATCAAGTGGCCTGCGATATCAAGGCAGCCTGTATCGCTACCTATACGACATCCGGTACAACGGCGCTTCGCGCCGTACGCCAGCGTCCGGCCATGAAAGTTTTGGTGCTGACGCAAAATCTCTCAACAGCTAGAAGATTGACGATCTCTTATGGCGTTCATGCCGTGGAAGTTGAGGAAGTTTCAACCTTCGCCGATGCGGTGGTGCTGGCGCAAAAACATGCCAAAGACCAAGGCCTGGCTGATGTTGGCCAAAGATTCGTCATGACGGCGGGCGTACCTTTTGGAACGCCCGGGTCTACGAATATTTTAAGAGTTGCGTGGATCGAGTAATTATCTGCTCGCCATAATCGTGCCGCGGTTCGGCGTATGCAGCCACCATGACGAACGGTTGATGGAGAAGATCGGTTTGTAATGCGCAATATCGCTTTGCGCCGTTACTTTCTTGATCTGGTTGTCGAGTACGACAGGGCCGTTATCTGTGTAGACGATCAGGATCGCGTGCGGGATACCTTTTTGCGTATCTTTAACGATAGCAATTCTCATGCGGTTATCCGGTACGCCGAGCGCGCGAAGAGAGGCGTATTTGGCAATGGCGAAATCTTCACAATCGCCGCCGCGGGTAAAGAATTCGACCGGCGTTGCCCAGTAATCGGATTTACCCCAGTTCTTGCTGTCATTAATATAAGGAACCTTGTTTGCCATCGTATTGACGCGGTGAACCATGGTTTCCAGCGGCAGGCCGCGAATTTCTTCCAGATTGTTTTTCCATTTTTTAAGAATCTCGGCAGAGCCCGGCTTTTTCATCTGGCCATCAAAGCGGGCGAACATCGTGCCCCATTTTGTAAAGGCGGAAAGGTCGGATGATTTCTTTTCATTCGAACCGAAAAGGTCAGGATAAGAAGAAATGGAGCTAATCGGCGCGGCGGCCATCGCCAAAGTCGTTTGCGCGTCTTTGGCCGAAGCGGTCTTTATATTAAAAGCCGAGGCAGTGATCATAATAGTTACTATAGCGGCAAGGGAGCGAAGCGCCCATTGAGTCGCAATGGCAGAAAAAATGTCGCTCTTGGTAACATAGCCTTGCTGGACAAGAATTTTTCCCAAGGGAATTTTTTGTTCATGCTGACGGGACAAAGCGGTTTTGAGTTGCAGAGGTGACAGGCGACCGCGAATGACGAGCAATTCACCAAGACGGTTACGCTCGAGATAGGATTTGATTTTGCCCAGTGTTCCTGTGTTGTGACCCATTACCCGAATCCTTTCGGACTTATATTTTTGCTTAACCCCTATTAGACATGACAAAAGTTGACAAAGTATAAACGCCATGTAACTACAAACATATAATATCCACTGTATTTGACAGGCTTTTATTAGGGTTTCGTTAAGGATTGGAGAACGATGATTTTTTCTTCCAAAGATTTCAGAGATATACGCGTGGTCGTGATCGGCGATTGCATGCTGGACCGCTATGTCTATGGCAGTGTTAGCCGGATATCGCCGGAAGGTCCTTTTCCCATTCTTTCTGTTGACCGCGAAAAAGACGGGCTTGGCGGCGCAGGCAATGTATTTGCGAATCTTAAATCTTTAGGCGTCGATGCGCGAATCATTGGCGTCGTCGGAAATGATGAGGCGGCGAACAGGGTTCGCGCGCTATGCGGTCCCGGTGCGGAAATGATCGAAGTCAGCGACCGCCCGACAATCCAGAAAATTCGTTTTGTCGGAAACGGCATGCAGATGATGCGCGCCGATCATGAAATGATCGCGCCGCTGCTTGAAAATGACGAAGATCGTCTTCTTGAAATGGCGAAGCACGAGATTCGTTTTGCCAAGGCGGTGATCCTGTCCGACTACAGCAAAGGCGCGCTGACGAAAAGGGTTCTGGCGGAAATTATCGCCGAAGCGCGGGTGCTAGGAATTCCGGTGCTGGTCGATCCGAAAGGTAAGGATTACTCAATATATAAGGGTGCAGACGTGGTCACCCCCAATCGCAAAGAACTGGCCGAGAGCATCGGCGTTCCGTCGCTTGCAGGTGATGCTGATATCGCCAACGCAGCCCAAAAACTTCTGGAGAGCAGCGGGATAAATTCTATCGTCGCAACGCGTTCGGAAGACGGTATGACAGTGCTCGACGGTTTGGATGGTACGCCCGTTCATTTAAAAACGATGGCACATGAAGTCTCGGATGTCTCGGGTGCCGGTGACACGGTGATTGCAGTACTGGCCGCCGGGCTTGCGGCAGGTTTGTCCTTGGTTGAAGCGGCAGCGCTGGCCAATAAAGCGGCAGGGATTGCTGTCGCCAAAGCCGGCGCGCATGCGGTTACGTCTGAAGAATTATTTAGCCAGAGTATCGGCAGCGACTCCTTTGCGACATGGGATGCGGCCAAAGAACAGGTTAGGATCTGGAAAGAGCAAGGCCTCAAGGTTGGCTTCACAAATGGCTGTTTCGATATCTTGCATGCCGGTCACGTCACTTATCTGAAAGAAGCGGCAAGCCATTGCGACCGTTTGGTACTTGGTCTCAATCACGACAAGTCAGTGAAAATACTCAAAGGCGAGAGCCGCCCGGTAAATATGGAGGGCGACCGCGCCACCGTTATGGCGGGGCTGGGTTCGGTCGATCTCGTGGTTTTGTTCGGCGCCACGGAGGCCGGAGGGGACAATACGCCGATCGAGCTGATTCGATATATCGAGCCGGGTATTATCTTTAAAGGCGGAGACTATACGGAAGACCAGTTACCGGAAGCGAAAGTAGTGCGCGCCTATGGCGGGGAAGTGAAAATCATGGGAATCGTGGAAGGACGTAGCACCACTAACATTATCAAGAAGATCTCCGCCGCTTAATAAGTAATTGATTTAAATCAATATATGGATAATTTTTCTTATCCAAACACAATATGTTGTGTTTTTAATTGACACCCAAGCTGTAGTTGAGAATAATTCTCAAATAACTTCTTCGATTCTTCATCGATAATTCAAAAAACAGCGAGGCACACCATGATCCCAGAACTTGTTCAGGTTGAAACCTATTTTGGCCGCACGGCGGCTGTCTTAAGCTTGGAAGAACTAGTCGGTAAATTCGGCGGGGTTGAAGTAGGTCAGGCCCTGCAACAGCAATTTCTGGAACTTCGCTGCCTGCCATGCCGGACTTATGCGGTGCTGACGGACAAGGCAAGAGGGTAAATGGTATGCAGTAGGCGGTAGAAAGTACTATTTACCGCCTACCGCCTACCGCTCTTTCTTGATACACTCGGCGTCGAAATTCATTCTTAGGGGTTCTTTATGATTCGCCGTCTTATTACTAATCGGGCTGTCCCATTTCTCGCTCTTCTCCTGACATCTTGCGGTTCCATTCCAACGCAATATATGGCCAACGGCTATCGTTATAACGACGATACGCCTCTATCATCGCCTGCGCCGTCGCGGCCATGGCTCGATGAAGCGGAAGATCCAAGCATCGAGAATCTGGCCGATAATACGGCCGCCTGGCAAGGCGCTGTGTATGAGTTGATCAATCCATTGCCGGCAAGCCTGCCGCCGTCATCGGGTCCGGTCACGCTAGTGACAACGCCGCCTGCCTATATCGGCGACAAGCCGTTCGATCATTATCTGCGTCAGGGTCTGATCAGCTATGGCTATCGCGTCAATCCGACTATCTATGACGCCGGCACTGTCATCGTTTATAACGCGACTCCGATCACGAATAAGGATGCGCTGAAAAAAACGCAGGCCAAATTCAGCAAGGAAGCGATTAATCCTAAAAACACCAAGGGCGTTTATTACCTGACGCTCGAAATTAAATCCGCCGATGGCAAGAAAACGATATCGGAACAATCTTCGCTGGCCGTCATTCCGCATGACAAGACCGAATATATGCGCATGCCGGGCTTCAGCTATGTGCCAAGACAATCTCCTCCGGAGACAAGAAAACCGGTTTATGAGTCGCGTGATTAATTAGCGAGCGAGAAGCGTATGTAAATAAATATTCATCGACCTATCCGTACAATACATGCAGGCTTGCAATACAGGTTGAGTTGTAAAAGAGCTTGAAGGAATTACCACAGGCGAGGCTGCGTATTGAGTTAAAATACCAAATGCGGTTGGAGATTCGCAGGTAGCAACAGTGGGAATGCCTGATATGCCGATTTGACGGTTAATTGAGGTGCAAACGCTATCTGTAACATAGCCCAATGTCATAGTTAGATCAGCTTTATCGCTACCGACTTGTGGCATGGATCTTCCGCCATTAAATCCATAGTTTGTGATAGACGTTACAGCCCCGACCGGAGGCGACCTGAAGGGCACGTTTGCGCCTTGACTGGAAAAAACCTGATTTTGCGGCGTGCTTGTAATGGTTCCGTAAGAGCTATGGGCGCTGGGATAGGCAAAACGAATATCCTGTTCGCTTACCCCGTTTTGGATCAGTGTATTCACGCCTTGAGCAACTTCGCCTCCATATTTTATAATCTGGGTGGCTGTGACGCTTGCAGATTCTTTATCGATATTACTATCCATGCCGCCTGTATCGCTCAGCGCAATCGTCAGCGCCCCGATCAGGACAATCGCCATCAGGATATAAAAAAGAATATTACCGGATTGAGAATTCTGGTCATCGCGACCGTAGTGAAGGGATCTCATTTTGGTTGACGAAGTTGAGATGTCTCGGCTTCGCTCGACATGACAATAATTTTTCATCTGTGTGAATTCGCGGTTCATAAATTCTTATCAATAAGCCTGTGGTGAAATCAAAAGACAGTCCTGAAAATATTTACAGGCTTCCTGCGCTTCGCCTTGGGTGAAGCCGCCGAGACGGGCGCGGAACATCCAGCTTGCGTCAGCGGTGCGCAGAGGTACGACCATGATTTGTGTTTTCTTTAAATGTGACGGCAGTTTTTTCTGGGCGTTGAAAATCGCCTGATCGGTAGCAAGGCGCGTTTGATAAGCGCCGATCTGGATCGACCAGTCATTGCCGGATATAGAAGGCGTTGTGAGGCTAGCCTGTTGCAGCTGCGCCGGAGCGGGATTGTTATCTTGTAAGGTAATCGTACCAAGTGTTTGGGGCGTCGAAGCGGAAACATATGGGTTGGCGGAAGGTTCGAGTTTTTTTACCTGCAGAGCGGGTCCGGCATTGGCCTGCGCGGCGCGATAGGCTTCCTGAACAACTTCGTTGTTTTCGCCGGCAGAAGCCAGAACGACTTCTTTTTGTATAGGCGGAGAAGCTTTTTGTGCTGGCGCTTGCACAGGGGCGGCAGCCGGTTTGGCGGCGGCAATACGCATATCCTTATCAATCGTCTTGGCTTTATCAAATCCCTTATCCAGAAGCGATGCCATATGGACGTTTCTGGTTACTGTCGTACGACCGCCGAAAACCACGCCGATGACGCGGCGGCCGTCACGTTTCGCCGAGGCTATAAGGTTGAAACCCGACGCATTGATAAAACCTGTCTTGCAGCAATCCATACCGGCATAGGTTTCCATCAGCCTGTTGTGATTGCGGTAGGTGCGGCCATTATACTCGAAACGCTGCTTGGCAAAGAGTCGCGATTGAGATGGATAATTTTTAAGGGCATAGCGCGCCAGTCGCGCCTGATCGCGGGCGGTCGTTACCTGGTACTGGTTGGGCAGGCCCGAGGCATTGTAATACTGGGTACGGCTCATGCCGATGGCTTTGGCTTTCGCCGTCATCTTGCGGGCAAACTCGCTTTCGGTCCCGCTGATGGCTTCGGCAAGGGCAACCGATATATCGTTAGCGGACAAAGTAGCGAGGGAAGACATCGCGTCATCGAGCCGTATGCTCGATCCGGCAGGGAGCCCGAGTTTACTGGCCGGCATAGCGGCAGCTTTTCTGGAGATCGGAATACGCTGGTTCGGCTGAAGCTTACCCGTTGCCAAGGCGTCAAAAACCATTATCAGGGTCATCATTTTTGTCAAAGATGCTGGATGGCGCAGGGCGTCGGCACTGTCAGAGGACAAAATAGTGCCAGTTTCGGCATCGATGACGATCGATGCGTATTTAGGGTTTTTCTGGTTGATGGGCGAGACGGCCAAAGCCGGGCGTGAGGTTTTCTTCTTTTTCTTGGTCGCCGCATCGGCGCTGACTGGCTGTAGGCAGAGAGCCAGTATGGTTAAACCCATCAGGCATTTGGCAAACAGGCCGGAATTCTTTTTCAAGACAAGTCCCATGGTACCCAGATAAAATTTAATAAGATGACAGAAGGCGGGATATAAGTGATTCTTTATATATGCATTCTATATCGGCCTTCCTCTTAAAGTGTAGCGTTAAAATGCATAAATTACTATTAAATGGCTAAAAATGCTGCAACGCACAAATAAATACTTGACCTTTGCAACGGTGCTTATTATATTATAATGGTGCATTGCAATATAAGTCTGATTGGATTAAATTTCCCATGATGTTGCAGTGCCAGAAAATCAGGCGCATACTGCGATTGAACAAATCAGGAGAATATCGATGGCCAGTAAAAACACTAAAAATCCTTTCGGCAAAGACAGCTCGATTATTCCTTTTAACCCGCAATCTTTAGAATCTATGGAGAAAATCATGACTACCAGTAAAGACCATTTTGAGAAATTCAAAAACGAAGCCACTGAATCAAGCCGTCAAGGCTTTGAAGCTGTCATGAAATCCGGCTCCGTTTTCGCGCAAGGTTTCGAGCAATATATCAAAACAGTAACAGAAATCGCGCAAAGCGCTGCGGAACGTCAAAGCGAAGCGTTGAAGCAGCTTATGGCTTGCAAGACATTGAGCGAAGTTGCTGAAACACAAAACAAGATCGCTCAGGATAATTTCGAACAAATCATGCAAACAGCGTCAAAGCTGTCTGAAATCACCATCAAGCTGACTCAGGAAGCGATGGAGCCGATCAATGAGGAAGTTTCAAAAAGCGTAAAAAAAGCCTCTGAATCGATGGCCGCTTAATAAGTTACGTTGCCTGTCCAAACATGGGCAACCTCTTGAAAACCCTGCCGGGACAGCTCCCCGGCAGGGTTTTTCTTATTCAATTTTTGGCTTTTGGCCTGCAAACCGTCCTTTTCTGTGCTTCCGTTTCTCAAATAGATTTAGGTATTCTGCGGTACGGTTCTCGAAAAGCACGGTTTTCGGCTCAAAATCCGGCAATTGAAAGCGCTCGGATATAAAGCGCCATTGGAGATTTTTGAACATTGATCTAAATTAAAGCCGAGAAATGGTTTATAATATTTTCATGCCGAAATTCAGTGCCGAGATGCAGTTTTCCGATATTACCGCCTCAAATGGCGGAGATAAGCAAACCCCTGACCAGAATAACGAACCGCAAAATTCCCTTTTGCTGAAAACCCGCACGAAAACCCAGAAGCCGGGTCTGTACAAAGTCCTGCTTTTAAATGACGATTATACGCCGATGGAGTTCGTCATTCATATTTTGGAAAGGTTCTTCAATAAGAATAAGCATGAAGCCACAGACATCATGCTTCATGTTCATCGCCGCGGTGTCGGACTTTGTGGAGTTTTTACCTACGAAGTCGCCGAAACCAAGGTCAATCAGGTCATGGATTTTGCGAGGGCCAATGAACAGCCTTTGCAATGTACCATGGAAAAAGAATAAGAAAGGGTCGCCCTCATGTTGTCCCGTAATCTGGAACAAACGCTTCATAAAGCGCTGGCCGCCGCCAATGCACGCCTGCACGAATTTGCCACTTTGGAGCATTTGCTTTTGGCACTGGTCGAGGATCAGGACGCTATGGCGGTTCTTCGCTCCTGCGGCGTGCCGCTGCCGGAGCTCAGATTACAGATTGAAACTTATCTTGATAATGAGCTGACCTATTTGATTAGCGGCGGCAACGTAGAAGCCAAGCCGACAACCGCTTTTCAACGCGTCCTTCAACGCGCCGCGATACATGTCCAGTCTTCAGGTCGTGAAGAAGTGACGGGCGCGAATGTTTTGGTCGCGCTGTTTTCTGAACGCGAAAGCCATGCCGTTCATTTCCTGCAGGAACATGAAATGACCCGCTTCGACGCGGTTAATTATATCAGCCATGGTATCGCCAAGGTTCCGGGATCGGGCGAGACGCCGCGCCTGCCGCGCGGGGCGGATCCGATGTCGGGCGATGACAAGCCGGCCAAGACCGGGCGTGAGGCGCTCGATGCCTACTGCACAAATTTGAATGAGAAAGCGCAAAAGGGCAAAATCGATCCATTGGTCGGGCGCGAGAAAGAAGTTGACCGCACTATCCAGATCCTTTGCCGCCGTAGCAAGAACAATCCCCTTTATGTTGGCGATCCAGGTGTAGGCAAAACAGCCATTGCCGAAGGGCTAGCCAAGAAGATCATCGATAAAGAAGTGCCGGAAGTTCTCGAAGACTGCACAATTTTCTCACTAGATATGGGAGCGCTACTCGCCGGAACCCGTTATCGCGGCGATTTCGAAGAAAGATTGAAGGCCGTTATCACCGAGCTTCAGAATATGGATAATGTTGTTTTATTCATCGACGAGATCCATACAATCATCGGTGCCGGTGCAACGTCGGGCGGGGCGATGGATGCCTCAAACTTGCTCAAACCCGCTTTGGCTAATGGCTCTTTGCGCTGCGTCGGCTCGACGACTTATAAAGAATATCGCAATCATTTTGAAAAAGACCGCGCTTTAGCACGTCGTTTCCAGAAAATAGATGTGCATGAGCCGAGCCTCGATGATGCAATCCGTATCTTAAAGGGCCTGAAGCCTTATTACGAGAAACACCATAATGTTAAATATACGATGGAAGCGATCAAAGCCGCGGTTGAGCTGTCGGCCCGCTATATCGGCGACCGCAAATTGCCAGACAAAGCCATCGATATCATTGATGAGGTAGGTGCAGCACAAATGCTATTGCCTGCAGCAAAACGCAAAAAAACCATCGGGTTGAAGGACATAGAAGGCGTCGTAGCTGCTATTGCCAGAATCCCGGCCAAGGCAGTTTCAAAGGACGATCGTCAGGTTTTACAGACATTAGAGCGTGACTTGAAAACCATGGTTTTCGATCAGGATGCTGCAATACAGATTTTATCCGATTCCATTAAGATGGCGCGGGCAGGACTTCGTGACCCTGAGAAACCAATTGGGTCTTATCTCTTCTCCGGTCCTACCGGTGTTGGTAAGACCGAGGTGGCCAAGCAAATGGCCAAGACTTTGGGCATCGAAATGATCCGTTTTGACATGTCGGAATATATGGAGCGCCATGCTGTCTCTCGCTTAATCGGCGCGCCACCCGGTTATGTCGGGTTTGAGCAGGGCGGCCTATTGACCGATAAGATCGACCAGCACCCACATTGTATCCTGCTTTTAGATGAAATTGAGAAGGCGCATCCGGATCTTTTCAATCTTTTGCTGCAGGTCATGGACTATGGCCGCCTTACCGACAATAACGGTAAAAATATTGATTTCCGGAATGTTATTCTGATTATGACTACCAATGCCGGGGCCAGCCAGATGGCTAAAGCGCCGCTCGGCTTTGAATCGAACCGCCGTGTGGATGATGATCAAGAAGAAATCAAGCGCCTGTTTACACCGGAATTCAGAAACCGCCTTGATGCGATCGTGCCTTTTGCTGCGCTTGGCAAAGAAACCGTCATGCGCGTTGTCGATAAATTTGTTATGCAGCTCGAAGCTCAACTGGCCGAGAAAAACGTCACTATTACCCTGACTGACAAGGCAAGAGCCTATCTGGCTGATCTTGGCTACGATCCCACAATGGGCGCAAGACCTCTTGGCCGTGTCATTCAGGATAAGATCAAAAAGCCACTGGCTGAAGAGCTTCTGTTCGGTAAGTTAATCAATGGCGGTGCGGTAATGATTGATTTCGATATTGAAAAACTGCATTTTTCGTATAAATCCGAAAAGCCGCGTAAAAATACAGAGGAAACCGCAGATACGGAAACCGTTGAATGAGTGAGGTATCTTCTTTGATTCTGGTCGCGGACGATTCTGCCGTCAGTCGTGAATATATCGCCAATATTCTTATTCCCGCAGGTTATCGCGTAATCCAGGCCATCGATGGCGGGTCGGCTTTGAAAGTCGTCAGGGAACACGAAGTTGATTTAGCGATCATCGATCATTACATGCAACCTTATGGGGGACTTGAATTTGCCAAGGAAATTGTTGCAGCAGATTTAGGTTTACCGATGCTCATGGTAACGCAGGAGGAAACGTCAGACCTCTTATTGGAGCTATCGCGCCATGGCGTTCATAACTTGCTGAAGAAACCAGTCGACCCCAAACGACTTTTAAAGACTATTCGCCGGTTGTTGCGCGATAATCAGCCCGAAATTAATGAAAAAAAGCATGGAAACGGGATTGAAATAGCGAAATCGACCTATTCTCATGAAGAATTAATGCAAAAAACCTTCGACTTGGCATTAAAGAATGTCAATTCAGGCATTGGCGGGCCATTTAGCGCCATTATCGCCGATAAAAATGGTCGAATTCTTGGAGAAGGCGCCAATCGATCTACTTTTCGCGCCGATCCGATCGCTCATGCCGAGGTCATGGCCATCCGCCAGGCAACGGAAAAGATGGATAGTTTGAGTTTGGAAGGATGTGTTCTTTATTCTTCGAGCGAACCGACCAAAATCGGCAAGGCTTTAATTGATAGCGTTGGGATCGAGAAAGTTTATTACGGACTATCGTCACAGGAAATCGCCAGTCTATTCCCTGCCAAAAAACTTACAAATGCTGCATATGAACAGTTCCAGAAAGATGCAGCATTAGAAATGCTGGCTGCAGCAAAAAAGCAAAAGTAGAATAATTTCTGGAAATTTAGATTAGTTATGGCTATTTTCCGGTCATGACTGAATTGATCCTCGTAATGAGAAACGACACGAACTGGAACGGCCTATGTGATGTTGCAAGGCGATCTTTCCAAAATTGGCACCCAAGCCCCTTATCAGATGCGAATAGAGAATATTATGGTCTAAAAAAAGAAGGTCGTATCGTCGGCAGTGTGACGGTTGATGCCGCCAGTGGCTGCGCAAATTTATACGATCTGGCAATTGATCCCGATTGGCGAAGAAAACATTTAGGTCTGGATATGCTGGGTCAACTCGATGACAGGCTCTGTGATCGCTTTAGATTGGCATGGCTTATAACAGAACCTAAAAATCTGGAGTTCTACGAAACTGCGGGCTTTGTGCGTGATCCGCATAGCAATTCTATGTTTATGATCCAGATGATAAAAGAATATGGTTAAAGCTTAATCTCGAAAATCGCGTCAATCTCGACCGCTACGCCGAAGGGCAGGTTGGCCACTCCGACCGCGGCCCGGGAATGTTTGCCAATATCGCCAAGTGCGGCAACAATTAAGTCGGATGCTCCGTTGATTACGGCGGGATGCTGGTCGAAATCAGGCGTTCCATTAACAAAACCGCCGAGACGCACGCAGCGGACGAGTTTCGCCCAGTCACCATCAATGGCCGATTTGACCTGAGATAATATATTGAGAGCGCAGGCTTTTGCGGCTTCCTGCCCTTGTTCAATGGTGAAGTTTTCGCCAAGTCGACCCTGATGCATCTTTTCACCGTTCAAGAAGGGAATTTGGCCGGCAATAAAGATATGGTTGCCGCTAATGACATAAGGAACATAGGAAGCGGCAGGGGGCGCAGGCTTTGGCAGGGATAATCCAAGCGAAGATAGTTTTTTTTCCGGATCGTGCATTTTGACCATGTCCTGAATTGGCTTGATTTCCTATCGGTTTTAAGCCAGTAAAGACGTTAGTTAAAGGATTATTTCACATGGGAATTCTAAGCCTTTTTAGCGCGCAATCCCCTGCGCATATCTGGTTCGTGACCTTGGTTTCGGGCGCAAAAAGAATGGGGCAAGATTCGCTGGGCAATACCTATTATGAAGCGAGCCCGCGTAAAGGCTATAAGCGCAATCGCCGCTGGGTTATCTATAAAGGTGAAGTCGAGGCTTCCCGCGTGCCACCGGAATGGCATGGCTGGCTGCATTATCAAACAGATGAAGCGCCCGCCGGAGATCAATCCTTCCGTCGCAACTGGCAAAAAGCCTATGTGCCGAATGAAACAGGTACCGATAACGCCTATCGTCCGCCGGGCCATATTCTGGAAGGCGGCAAGCGCGACAAGGCGACAGGCGATTATACAGCCTGGACGCCGCCACAATAATAATTAAAGGGAAGAGAATAATGAAACGCAATGTAGTTGAGACAGTTTTAGGCGCCGTGGTTATTATCGGCGCGGTCGTTTTTTTAGCATTCAGCTATACATCTTCCAATGTTGGTGATGTCGACGGCTATCGCATTACGGCGGATTTCTCGGATATCGGCGGTCTTAAAGTCGGTGATGAAGTTCAGGTCAGCGGCGTCAAGGTCGGCCAGATTGCCGGTATCGCTCTCGATCCGAAAGCCTATCTCGCCCGCGTCACGATCGAGGTCGGACAAAATATTAAATTGCCGTCAGATACAGCCGCTTTGATCAGCTCGACAAGCTTGCTCGGCGGGAAATATCTGCAACTGGAACCGGGTGGTGCGGAGGATTACATAGAGAATAATGGCCGCATAGAATTCACACAGGCACCGCAAAACCTTGAACAATTGCTGGGCAAGTTTATCTTCAGTGTCAGTGATAAAAAAGACGAAGAGGCTCCGACTGAAGGCGCAATGCCTGCCGAACCTGCTTCGCCTTAAATATTTAGCCGCAGAGGCGCAGAGTGCACAGAGTTTTTATTTATATTCTTTTTCTCTGTTTACTCTGCGTCTCCGCGGCCAAGTTTTCTTCTGCCCAATCCCTTAATTACGAAGATTATCCTGTCGTCAAATTGCGCTCGCTCGACAAAATTACGGCGCGCACGATGACGTTCGAAGCCAAGGTTGGATCGACGGTCCGCTTCGGTGAAATCTATATAAAAGTCCAGTCCTGCCGCAAACCGCCGCCGGTCGAAAAATCCGAAGCCGCCGCGTTCCTGCAAGTCTGGCAAAGTAATGACGAGAAAAAAACATCGAAATGGATTTTCTCCGGCTGGATGTTCGCGTCCTCGCCGGCTCTCTCTGCAATGAACCATCCGGTTTATGATGTATGGGTGCTCGATTGTCTGGGGCGCGATCCGGAGCCGATTCCGCCGCCGGAAGAAAACGCAGGCAGCGTGCAGACGCCAGCGACTGACGGCGAGGCACCTGATGCCGTGCCGCCGCCGGTTGAGCCTGATACGCAGCAGCAAACAGAGGGCGCGGTTACGCCTGATGACGACCCGGGCGCGTTTGAAAGACAAGGCGCAACATCTGAAACACAAGAGTCGGTACCTTCTACGAGTATGCCAACGGAATCCGTCCCTGTTTATACACCGCCCGCAGCCGTTTCCGATGAATACCGCGATGAAACGCCGCTTGATGATTCATCGCCGGTCGATGATACGATGACGCAGCCTGCCGTTCCGGCGACGCCGGAAACACTCGAACCGCAAATAAATCCCGAACCTGCTCCGGAGACCAAGCAGGACTTCGAGGGGATTTATTGATCGAAGTTTTGGGATAAAGATTAAATTGGAGCGGGCGAAGGGATTCGAACCCTCGGCTTCAACCTTGGCAAGGTTGCGCTCTACCCCTGAGCTACGCCCGCGTCTTATCTAATTGGGTAGGGGTTTTATAACCATCCAAACGGGAATTACAAGGGAAAAAATGACTTTGATTGAGATCCCTGTTTTCGCAGGGAAGACAGGGTATTTAAGCTCCGACTTGGATCAGAGAGGTGTAATAACCCATTTTCTTGCCGGTCTCAGGGTCTTGCTCGATAATGACGAGACTGCTTTTTAACTCGACTTTGCTGGCATAGGCATCCGGGAGCTCATAATGCATCAGATCGCCTTCGTGGTCTTGATCTTCATAAATGAGCATTAAAAGCTTTTGATCACGAAAATATTCTACGCGCTTCACATCAGAGGGCAATTTTTTGTCGCATACCATGACCAGATCGCCTTCCGGCAAATTGCCCATCTGGATATTCATGAGATTATCCTAACCCTGATGGAGTGATGGAAGGTGCGGGTGCAGGTGCGGGGGTTTTCATGGCGATTTCAGCTAAAAAACCCTGTCCGTGGACTGTCGGACCCGGTAAAATTGGATCGCTGACTTCAAATCTTTGTACCATTTTTTGTTTCTCCCAGAAACGAATATTTCAATAATACATCAATTTTCGGCTAATTACAAAACTTGTGGCTCTTTAAAATTGATATTAAATATTTAATCCATGTTTTATGTATTTTTACATACTAACCGCGAAATCTTAACAAGGGTTTAAATCAGCATGTCCTTAAGTTCACTTTCTGAGGAAAAGTTTGGGGAAAAGCCTGTGGAAAATGAAAATATAGCGCCCGTGACGGCGGAAGAGCTTTTGGCACATTTCGAGGAATTAAAAATTGAATTCACTCTATATAAGCACCGGGCTGTCTTCAGCGTTGAAGATGCTGATGATGTCGACCGCGAGATTAAAGGCGCTCATACGCGCAATCTCTTTGTCCGTGACAAGAAAGAGCGCATGTTCCTGATTACGCTGATGGCGCATACAAAAATCGATATGAAGAAGCTTGCGGAGCTGCTCAATGTTGGGCGTTTGTCGTTCGGCTCTCCGGAACGCCTCATGAAATATCTGGGCGTTGCGCCGGGATCGGTCACGCCGTTTTCAATCATGAACGATAAGGATCATCAGGTAACGCTCGTGCTCGATAATGAGATGATGGGACATGAGATCGTTAATTATCATCCGCTGATTAATACGATGACGGTTGGGCTGACACCTGCCGATCTTTTGAAATTCCTTGAAAATTGTGGCTGCAAGCCACAGATTATGGACTTGAGCAAGGCCACCGGAGAATAAAATGCTGATCGGACTGAATACCCAGAAAAAACTGCAAGAGGCTGCACCGGAAAGCGCCGATATTTTTTCCGTCACCACACAAGATTTTGAAACGCGCATTTTGGCCGAGTCGCAAAAGCGTCCTGTCCTAATCGACTTCTGGGCACCATGGTGCGGGCCTTGCAAACAATTGATGCCAGTTCTTGAAGAGATTGTCGCTGCGCAGCGCGGCGCGGTCGCACTCGCCAAGGTCAATATCGATGAAAATCCCGAACTGGCGCAGGCATTTCGCGTGCAGTCCGTGCCGACTGTGATTGCCATGTTCATGGGGCAGCCTGTCTCGGGCTTTCAGGGCGTGCGCCCGAAAAGCGATATCGAGAATTTAATAAGTCAGCTGTTGCAAATTCAAAAACAGCAATTGCCCGACGCGCTGGATGTTCCGGCAGCGCTCGCTGCGGCCTCTGACGCGATGGCGGAAAATAATTTCGATCTTGCGCAAAATATTTACGGCGAGATACTGGCTGAGGATAACTTAAATGCCGCCGCTTTCGCTGGTATGATTCGAATATTGATCGCGGTCGGTGAGATCAATCAGGCGAAAGCGGTGAGTGAAGGTCTGCCTGAACAGATTATCAAAGATCCGCATATTATATCGGTGAGGACGGCTTTGGAACTGGCCCTTCATCGCCCATCCGGTGCGCTAGACGAGATCGAGCGTAAACTGGCAGCGCAATCCGATAATCCTGATATTTTATTCGAATATGCCGAAACCGCCTTTGCTGCGAATGAAAAAGACAGAGCGGTCGATGCGCTAATCTCTCTTATAAAGAAGCATAAAAACTGGGAAGAAGACAAGGCGCGTAAACAGCTCCTTAAATATTTCGAAGCCTGGGGGGCGATGGACCCGGCCAGCGTCAGCGGACGCCGAAAGCTTTCTTCCCTGTTGTTTTCTTAAATTTCCCGCTTATATCAGGAATATGGTTGAAAGAGCGACCCATATGGAATTTAGCAAGCTTCCCGATATTATTCCGGTTTTTCCGTTGGATGGCGTACTTCTATTACCGCGAGGGCATTTGCCGCTTAACATTTTTGAACCGCGCTATATCGCCATGGTCGAGGATGCGCTGCGGACCAATCGCCTGATCGGCATGATACAGCCAAGCGATGTCTCAAACGGACCCCCGCCTCTCTTTAAGACCGGCTGCGCCGGAAAAATCGTCCAGTTTCAGGAAACTGAAGATGGGCGTTATCTTATTACTCTGAAAGGTATTGCCCGTTTCGAGGTCCAGCATGAGATCGATTCCATGCGCGGCTATCGCCAGGTCCGGACCGACTGGTCAAAATTCGGCGAGGATTTTGAAAAGATTGAATCGTTGGGCGTCAATCGCTCTCACCTTGTTGAGCTGTTGCAAGTTTATTTTGAGCAAAACGATATGTCGATCGACTGGAAACTGATCACGGCGGTCAACGATGAGAAACTCATGACTTGTCTTGCCATGATCTGTCCGTTTACCTCCGGCGAGAAGCAGGCTTTGATCGAAGAGCCGACCTGTAAGGCACGCGCCGATCTTTTCATGAAGCTTTTGGAGATGGCAGTCAGAAGCGAGTGTTGCTCTTCCAAACATTGATATCAGCTTGTATAGTGCTGCCATGAGCACTCAAATCGACCCACGCCTTCTTGAAATACTAGTTTGCCCGCTGACCAAGATTCCCTTACGTTATGACCGCGAAAAACAGGAATTAATCTCTGACCGCGCTGGCCTTGCCTATCCGATCCGAGACGGGATACCCATTATGCTGGTCGATGAAGCCAGAAAGCTCGAAGATAGCGAGATAAAAAAATAGGTTGCTGCGATACTGGATCTCGGGCTACAAATATTCCTGCATGCTAAATTTTGCTCAAAACCTTCTCCTTCGACTTATGACCCCCTGAGACCAGAGGGCAAACCCTCTTGCGCTTTTCAGGGGTTACAAATCATTGTCATTTCAAAGAATTTAGAAGGTTAAAAACATGTCCACGGCTATATCCTCATCACCTAAAGATCGCATTATTATTTTCGACACCACATTGAGGGATGGCGAGCAATCGCCTGGCTGCTCGATGAATCTGGAAGAGAAGCTGCGCATGGCGCGCCTTCTTGATGAGATGGGCGTCGATGTCATCGAGGCCGGATTCCCGATTGCTTCCAAGGGCGATTTTGAATCCGTGTCCGAGATTGCCAAAACAATCAAGCGCGCCGTTGTCTGCGGTCTCTCCCGCGCTAAATCCGCCGATATCGATGTCGCGGGTGAAGCGCTTCAACATGCGGAACGTCGCCGCATTCACACATTTATTTCTACATCCGAAATTCATATGCGCTATCAACTTCAAATGGGGCCGGATGCCGTTCTTGAGTCCGTAAAAGAAAGCGTCACGCGCGCGCGCAAATATACGGACGATGTCGAATGGTCGGGTATGGATGCCACGCGTTCCGAAATAGATTTTCTATGTCGTTGCGTCGAGGCTGCGATCAATGCCGGTGCGACGACAATCAATATTCCGGACACGGTCGGCTTTGCCGTACCCGATGAAATGGCGCAGATTATTTTGAATTTGCGAAACCGCGTACCCAATATTGATAAAGCTGTTCTATCCATGCATTGCCACAATGATCTAGGTCTGGCGGTTGCCAATTCGCTGGCCGGCGTTCAGGCCGGGGCGCGCCAGATCGAATGCACGATCAACGGTATTGGTGAGCGGGCCGGAAATGCGGCGCTGGAAGAGGTCGTTATGGCCTTGAAAGTGCGCGGTGATTTCATGCCATTTGAAACCAATATAGATGCGGCGATGATTACCAAAGTATCGCGCACACTCTCATCCATCACAGGTTTTAACGTGCAGCCGAATAAGGCGATTGTCGGGGCCAATGCCTTCGCCCATGAAAGTGGCATTCATCAGGACGGTATGCTCAAACACAAAGGTACTTACGAGATCATGACGCCTGAATCTGTCGGTCTTGTAAAATCCGATCTTGTTCTCGGTAAACATTCAGGCCGCGCTGCATTTAAAGACAAGCTCAAGCAGATGGGTATAGAACTGGGTGACAATGCCTTCGAAGATGCTTTCAACCGCTTCAAGGATTTGGCCGATAAAAAGAAAAACGTCTATGACGACGATATTCTGGCTTTGGTCGAAGACGAAGTCGGGCGCGATCACGAAAACATCAAATTCGTTTCCCTCTCCGTACAGGCCGGAACGCGTGGTCCGCAAGTGGCGACGCTCGAGATGTCCGTCGATGGCGAGGATAAAACCGCGACATCTGAAGGTAATGGTCCCGTCGATGCGATTTTCTGCGCCATCCGTAAAATCATCCCGCATGAGGACTCGGTACTGCAATTATATAGTGTCCACGCCGTCACCGGCGGCACCGATGCGCAGGCTGAAGTCACGGTGCGACTGGAAGAAAACGGTAAAACAGTCGTCGGGCAAGGGACGGATCCCGATACGCTGGTCGCTTCGTGCCGGGCCTATTTACATGCTCTGAACAAGCTTATGGATAAACGTCTTCGAACCGCGCCGCCACAAAGCTAATTTTATTTTTTTGATCTTGGTCATTTTTAAGCTTTGTTAACTGCGCTACAGTAACAATTCATTAAGCGTATTCACTCGACCTTTTTATATTTACATATCATTGCGTTAGAGTATTAAGCATATCCCATCTCAAGAAATGAGGCTTTTCTATATGTTGTTTTTTAAAAATCTTCGCGTCCGTTCTAAGCTTGCTCTTTTGATAATTATTTTAACAATTATTCCTGGGCTTGTTATTTTTAGTGTCTTTCAGATAGAAGAGAAAAAATTTCAGCAGGATTATAGCCAAGCTTACGGAAATATTGCTCAAAATATTCTTGAAATGATTGATAGAAATCTTTTCGAACGTTACGGCGATGTTCAAGCCTTTGGCTATAACGCAGCCGCTCATAACGCAGCCAATTGGAAGAATCCTTCCGAAACAAATCCTCTTGTGAATGCAATGAATAATTATGCGAAAGCCTATGGGTTTTATCCATTGATGATAATGGTGTCTCCGCAAGGCGATGTTCTGGCAGTTAATTCCAAGAGTCCGGCAGGGGCGATCATCGATACTTATTGGATTTATAATCAGAATTTTAAAGATGCCCCTTGGTTCAAAGATGTTATAGCTGGAAAATTCCTTAAAGGAACAAACGGTCTGACCGGCACTGCCGTACAGCCTCCTCAGCAAGATCCGATAGTACAGAAAGTATATAAGAATGACGGTTTTGTTATCCCGTTTTCTGCTGAAGTCAGGGATGATTCTGGAACTTTACTAGGTGTTTGGGTCAATTATGCCGATTTTAGCCTTGTTGAAACAATCATAGGGGCCGAGCGTAAAAAAATGCTCGAAGAGGGCTATGTCGATCCTGATTTAATGCTGTTTGATAATCGGGGCACTCAACTTGTTGATTATGACCCACAGAACATTGATGAAAAAGGTAATTTGGAACGTGATTTTGATGGCATCATCCTCAAGAAAAACTTTATCGAACTCGGTAATCAAGCTGCAAAACTTGCCAGCGAAGGTAAAAGCGGATTTACTCAGGAGTTAAACCCTGATGATGGGACGGAGAATTTATTCGCCTATGCCAGCTCGAAAGGAGCCTATGACTATCCTGGCCTTGGCTGGATGGTTGTTATGGGGTCTAACCCAAAAGACGTATTCGTAGTTTTAAATACAGTCGAAAAAGATATGATAATTGCCCTTGTTGCTCTGGTATTGACGGCTCTTCTTATATCGCTGTGGCTGGGGAAAGCAGCGGCTAAGCCTTTAAATAAGGCAACAGCAACTATGAGTGATCTGGCTCAAGGCAAGCTGGAAACAGAAATTGCGGGCATGGACCAAAAAGATGAGTTTGGTGATATCTCACGCGCCTTGCAAGTCTTCAAGGAAAGTATGATTGAAACCCGTTCTCTTTCGGCTAAACAGGAAGAGATGAAACGCGAAGCCGAGCTTGAGAAAAAAAGCAGTATGAATATGCTGGCCAATGATTTCGACAGCCGGACATCAGGCATCATTCAGGCGCTGGCGTCTGCGGCAACCGAAATGCAGGCAACAGCCAACCAGATGACAAGCTCGTCATCGAATACGGCGCAGGCAAGCGCGCTCGTTGCGGCAGCGGCAACGGAAGCCGACTCGAATGTCCAGACGGTGGCATCCGCATCGGAAGAATTGTCGGCATCATCTGCTGAGATTGCCAAGCAGATTTCAAGCGTTGCACAAAAATCTACCCGTGCGAGCCATGAAGCCGAAACAACCAGCCATGAAGTCAGCGAGCTTAATAGTCTTGCGGACTCTATCGGTGAAGTTGTTGGCGCGATTAAAGGCATTGCTGAGCAAACCAACCTTCTGGCACTTAACGCCACAATCGAAGCTGCGCGTGCGGGCGAGGCGGGCAAAGGTTTTGCCGTTGTGGCCGATGAAGTTAAAAAACTGGCGATGGAAACAGCGCAGAAAACCGAACAGATCGATGAGCGTGTCGGCAAGATCCAGCACGCGATCCGCTCCTCAGTCGAAGCGGTTCAGCGTATCATCTCCGATGTCAGGCAAATCGACGAAGCGACAACGACGGTTGCGTCTGCGGTGGAAGAACAATATGCGGCGACTGCCGAGATTGGCAGAAACGTGGCAGAAGCATCGACCGGAACCCAGCAGGTTGCGCAAACCATCATCAGCGTTCAGCGCAATGCCGAGGAGACAGGGCAGGCGGCAAGTACGGTTTTGGAAGCCGCGGGAGAGCTGGCAAGGATTTCCACCGACCTGCAAGAACAGGTCAAAGAATTCCTCGACGAAATCAGGAACGCATAGATAGTTACGAGTGCATAGTTACGAGTTACAAGAAATATCTCGTAACTTGTAACTTGCGACTTGTAACTACGCCTTTAAATATGCCGGAATTTCTTCGTCTTCATCGATATCACTGAAGACTTCTCCCTGATTGACGGGAGGGCGAGACGGGCCGCCATCTCGCTGGATATATTCAAGCACAGAGGTCAAATCCATAAACTGGTCGGCCTGACGACGGAGTTCATCAGCGATCATGGGAGGGCTGGTGCTGATCGTAGAGACCACGCTGACACGGACCCCTTTACGCTGAACAGCTTCAACCAACTTGCGGAAATCTCCATCACCGGAAAACAAGATGATATGATCAACTTTGTCTGCCATTTCCATCATATCGACGGCAAGCTCAATATCGATATTCCCTTTGACCTTGCGGCGGCCCTGACTATCAGTGAATTCCTTGGCCGGTTTTGTCACCATCGTATAGCCATTGTAATCCAGCCAGTCGACCAGAGGGCGAATAGGGGTGTAATCCTGATCTTCGATCAAAGCCGTGTAGTAAAAAGCGCGGATTAAACGGCCTCTCTGGCCTGCCCAAGCCAGAAGCTTTCTATAGTCGATGTCGAAATTTAGACTGCGGGCAGCGGCGTAAAGGTTTGATCCGTCTATAAAAACCGCTAATTTCTCGTCCTCGTAGAAGAAATGCGCGTTTTTCTTGCCAAAACTGCCACCGGAATAACTACCGCTCTTGCCGGGTGAACGCTGAACCATAAAACCTCTCTTATGTTAAAAAATAATCTTCTAAATGCATTAAACATAATAGTATTTTCTTCCCGGAGATTTTATCTGCAAAATTTCTCAAAACCCTTGGTATATCAAAAACTTGCAAATGGATTATGATAGGGATATATACTCGCATTCACTGAAATCAAGATTAATAAGGAAGAATAGATGGCACGCGTTACCGTTGAAGATTGTGTCCTGTTGGTACCCAATAGATTTGAACTTTGCATGGTTGCCGCCCAGCGCGCGCGCCGTATCGGTTCAGGAGCTGCCCTGACAGTTGACCGCGACAACGACAAAAATCCGGTCGTATCCTTGCGTGAAATTGCTGACGAGACTGTTGGCGTTGAAGACCTCAAAGAAGATTTGATCAAGAGCCACCAACGCATCTTCGCGCTTCAGGATGACAAAGACGATGTCATCGAGGAAATGCAAGGTGAAGAAGAGTGGAATTCTCTTGTCGCTGCCGCAAACAGCACGGGCTTTGCTGCCGGTGAATTCGACGATGAAGACGAAGAAGAAAGCCCGCTGGAAGATATGGCAGGTTTTGCTCCTGAAGAAGACGAAAAAGCCTAATTTTCATTTTCCATGAAATTCAAAAGCCCGCGAATCTTGCGGGCTTTTTTTACATTTATCAATGAATTCAACGCATAGTATGTTAGTGTTTCGAGTATATTATGACCGCATCCGCTGCTAACCTTATTACAGAAATGAAAACATACAATCCGGAAACCGATTCCGGGTTGATCACGCGTGCGGTCGAGTATGCAAAAAAAATGCATGAAGGGCAGACGCGGGCTTCAGGTGAGGAATATTACACTCACCCTGTCGAGGTTGCCGGTATTCTCGCGGAAATGAAAATGGATTCGACGACCATCGTCACTGCCATTTTGCACGATACGCTGGAGGACACCAAGGCGACGTATGCCGATCTCGAGAAACAATTCGGCGGCGAAGTGGCGCAGCTCGTCAACGGCGTTTCTAAACTAACAAAGATCGAAAGCCAGACAGTCGAAGGAAAACAGGCGGAAAATTTCCGCAAACTCGTTCTTGCCATGTCGGAAGATATCCGCGTGCTGCTCGTCAAGCTTGCCGACCGCCTGCATAATATGCGAACGCTGCATCATTTCCCCAATCCCGAGAAACGTCGCCGTATCGCCCGTGAAACGATCGAAATTTATGCGCCGCTTGCTGAGCGTATCGGGATACATAAGGTTAAGGAAGAGCTTGAAGATCTGTCTTTTGCCTATATCAATACTGAAGCGCGGGAAAGCCTGACCAACCGCCTTTCTTTCCTGCGTCAGGAGGGCGGCGGTGTCGTCCATAATATCATCAGCGAGCTTGAAAAATTACTCAAAGCAGCAACGATTTCCGCACAAATTACCGGACGTGAAAAAACGCGCTATTCCATCTGGAAGAAAATGCAGCGCAAGAACATTTCGTTCGAGCAGCTTTCCGATATCATGGCCTTCCGGATCGTGGTCGATAATATCGAGGAGTGTTATCATGCGCTCGGCGTCATTCACTCGAATTATCCGGTTGTGCCCGGGCGCTTCAAGGATTTTATCTCGACGCCAAAACCCAACGGTTATCGCTCTTTGCATACGACGGTTATCGGGCCGGGCAATCAGCGAATTGAAATTCAAATTCGTACGATTGCTATGCATATGGAAGCCGATCTCGGCGTGGCCGCGCACTGGGCTTATAAGCAGCATGATGTTGCAGCGGCGCTGAATGATGCAAAAAAATATCGCTGGCTTCGTGAGCTTCTCGATATTCTGGAGCAGGACCAAAGGCCGGAAGATTTCTGGGAGAATACCAAGCTTGAATTATTTCAGGACCGCGTTTTTGCCTTTACGCCAAAAGGCGATCTGATCGAATTGCCGCAAGGTTCGACGCCGATCGATTTTGCCTATGCCATTCACTCGAATGTCGGCAATCGCTGTATTGGTGCAAAAATTAACGGACGTATCGCGCCGCTCAACACTAAATTACAAAATGGCGATCAGGTCGATATCGTTACCGCCAAAACACAGAACCCCTCGCCGACATGGGAGCGCTTTGTTGCCACCGGAAAAGCGCGTTCGCATATTCGCCGCTTTATCCGCCAGCAGCAAAAAGTTGAATATGTCACGCTGGGCCGGGCGATGCTGCAAAAGATTTTCCGCACCGAAGGTTATGAATTCACCGAAAAAGCCGTTGCGGGTATCGTTTCGCAATTCAAAGAATGTCATGACGCCGAAGATATTTATGCCGGTATCGGTGCGGGTAATCTGGTTGGACGTGATGTGTTTCGCGCTATCTTTCCGTCGCATAAACCGGAAGCCGATAAAAAGATACTTGAGCCGGAAGATATTCCGACCGTTCGCCGCAATGTCCAGCAAAGCCGGGACAGCAAGGACAAATTACCGATCACTGGTCTTATTCCGGGCATGGCCGTTCACTTTGCGCGTTGTTGTCACCCGCTTCCCGGGGATCGCATCGTCGGCATTGTTACGACCGGTAAAGGCGTTACAATTCACACGATCGACTGCGAAACGCTTGAGCAGTTTGCCGACACGCCGGAACGCTGGATCGATGTATCGTGGGGGGATTCTCCTGAAAACGCGGAAGAGCGCGTCGGACGCCTGGTTATCACTATTCAAAACGCGCCGGGCGTGCTGGGGACGTTATCGACTGTGATCGGCAAAAGTGGCGGTAATATCACGAATTTGAAAATCACCAGTCGCACCGTCGATTTCTGGGATATGTTTATCGATGTTTCGGTGAATGACACCAAGCATCTGAATAATATTATGGCTGCATTACGGGCTACGCCACAGATTATCAATGTGGAACGTGCTCGTGGAAGATAGGTGCGGACGCTAAAAAATGTTTACAAGCCGTCAGCCAAAACCATTGTCAAAAAAATTTCAAGAAAGTGTCTGGCCGTCGATGGGCCTTCGGCGCTCCTCGCGCTATTGGCGTCACCGCGTTGTCCGCCTGAAAGACAGTAATTATAAAATCGCTGCTGGTCTCGCGATTGGCGCAGCTATTTCTTTTACGCCGCTTCCCGGTACGCATGTCATTGGTGCTGTGGCCTTGTGCCTTATGTTGCGGGCCAATCTGATTTCCGGTTTTTTAGGTACATTGATAGGAAATCCATGGACACTCCCTTTTATGTGGTGGTTTTCATACTGGATCGGAAAAATCACTTTTATCCACTTTGGCTTAAATGTTCGCCAGATGCCGGGGCGTTTTGAATGGGCGGAATTAGTTCATGAAATCACCCATGATCCATGGCCCTTAATGGCGCCATGGATCATGGGCGGATTTATTGCCATGATAGTCACTTTTCCTATTTTTTATGTTATTTTTCACTGGATCATCGATCATCTGCGTAAGACGCAGCATATGTGGAAAGAAAACCGCCTGCATAAAGAGGCGCGCAGTATCACGGGGCAAGTCGAATGATTATAGGCACAGGCAGCGACCTCATTGATATAAGACGGATTGAAAAGACGCTTGAAAGATTTGGTATGCGTTTCATCAATCGTGTTTTCTCGAAGGTTGAAATTAGCAAAGCTGAGCGCCGACGCGAGGCGGGTACACATATCGCCACTTATGCCAAGCGCTTTGCTGCCAAGGAGGCGTGCTCGAAAGCGCTTGGCACCGGATTTTCGAATGGCGTCTATATGAAGGATATCAGTGTCGAAAACGATGCGCTTGGCAAGCCGAACCTTGTTTTGACCAATGGCGCCTTGAAGCGGGCGCAGGATTTAACGCCTGTCGGAAAGATACTATCTATTCATTTAACATTGACCGACGAGCCGCCAATTGCGGAGGCGCAGGTTATCTTGGAAGCGAACTAGTAGGCTACGAAGACCTTCGTGGCGAATAAATGGTCAAGATGTATAGAATTTAGGAATTTAATAGGATAAACCATAAAAATGAGCAAAAAACCTAAACAAGATAAAGAAGACTGGGGCGAATTGGCCAAAACGACGGTGATCGCCGTTTTATTAGCGATGCTGATCAGGACATTCTTGTTCGAGCCGTTCAACATTCCGTCAGGTTCCATGATTCCCAATTTATTGGTTGGCGATTATCTCTTCGTGTCTAAATATAGCTATGGTTATAGCGCGCATTCTTTTCCTTTCGGTGTCGCTGAATTCGAAGGTCGCATCAACGGCAAGAAGCCTGAGCAAGGCGATGTCATCGTTTTCAAACTGCCAACCGATACATCGATCGATTATATCAAGCGTGTCATCGGAATGCCGGGTGATACGGTGCAGGTTATTAATGGCCGCGTCTATGTGAACGACAAGCGCCTTGATCGCAAGCTCGTCAAAATGTCGGAATATGATAACGGGCACGGCATGCCGGTAAAAGCCACCGAATATAAAGAAACTTTGCCGAACGGCGTTGTGCATACGATTTATGAAGAGGGCGATGATATGCCGCTCGACAACACGGAAAAATATACAGTGCCGGAAAATCATTATTTCATGATGGGTGATAACCGCGACAATTCGCGCGACAGCCGTGTGCTCGATCTTGTCGGCTATGTTCCATACGATAACCTTGTTGGACGCGCAGAAGTCATTTTCTTCTCGACCAATGGCAGCGCCAATATTATCCAGTTCTGGAAGTGGCCATGGACGGTCCGCTATGAACGGATCTTAAAACGCATCGGCAATGGCCACACGTTAAAGGCAGGATGATGGCGGCAGAACTGAAAATATTTCAGGACCGTCTAGGTTATCATTTCAGCGATAGCGATTTGTTGCAGCGCTCGCTCACTCATTCCAGTAAGGGTGCTGATAATTACGAGCGCCTTGAATTTCTCGGGGACCGTGTCTTGGGTCTTGTGATCGCCGATATTGTCTATAAGGCATTTCCATCTGAGAGTGAAGGCGGGCTTGCTAAGCGCCATTCAGCCTTGGCTTGTACGGATACATTGGTAGAAATTGCCATTGCAATCGGTTTGCCGGATGTCGTTATATTATCGGATGGCGAGCGCTCCGCCGGCGGCGTTAAACAGGATAATTTGCTGGCAGATTCAATGGAAGCCGTAATTGGCGCTATTTTTCTCGATCAAGGCCTCGAAGCCTGTCATACCGTCATTGAGGCCCTGTGGGGCGAAAAAATCCATATTCTGAAAGAGCCGCCTATTGATTCCAAAACGGGATTGCAGGAATGGGCGCAGGCGCGAAAACTTGGCGTACCAGTATACGATATTATCAAGCGTGAAGGGCCCGACCATGCACCAGTCTTTCATGTCTCGGTCACGGTGAAGGGATACGGCATTCAAGTCGGCATCGGATCGTCACGACGCGTCGCCGAAAAAGAAGCGGCCAAAAAATTTATAGATTATTTACAAGAGCATCACTGGAATGACTGATCAGCAAACAAGATGCGGCTATGTCGCGATCCTCGGTGCGCCCAATGCCGGAAAGTCCACATTGGTCAACCAGATGGTCGGGGCGAAAGTCAGCATCGTCTCCAGAAAAGTTCAAACCACGCGCAACCGGATTTTAGGAATCTTTATCGAGGATCAAACGCAAGTCGTGTTGATGGACACGCCCGGTTTGTTCAAGCCGTCGACAAGGTTGGAGCGTGCGATGGTCTCTGCCGCCTGGGGAAGTTCCGAGGAAGCGGATTTGACGCTGTACATCGTCGATGCCAGCCGCCCGTTCAGCAATAAAGACAATGAGGTGCTCAAAAAACTCAAGAGCCTGAATTTGAAGAAAGTATGGCTTGTTTTGAACAAGGGAGATGCCATTTCGCCGCAGGCTTTTCTCGATTTGGCAGGGAAGCTCAACGCTGAATACGATTTCGGCCAGACGTTTATGATTTCCGCGCTCAAAGGCAATGGCGTCAAGGATTTAATCCGTAATATCGGCAAGCATTTACCCGAAGGGCCGTGGTTGTTTGCGGAAGATCAAATGACGGATTTGCCGATACGACTTTTGGCTGCGGAAATTACGCGCGAACAGATTTTTAATCAACTTCATGAAGAGCTTCCCTATTCGACAACGGTGCAAACCGAAGAGTGGGAGCAGTTTGAAAACGGTGATGTGCGTATTCGCCAGATCATTCATGTCGAGCGCGATTCACAAAAAGGAATTGTTGTCGGTAAAGGTGGATCAAAGTTGAAACAAATTGGTACGGCTTCGCGTAAAGAACTTGAAGAAATTCTCGAAAGCAAAATTCATTTGAATCTTTTCGTGCGCGTGAGCGAAAAATGGCATGACAATCCTGAATATTATGCCGAGTGGGGATTGGACCACGACGCATAATGCGTCTGCGTCAAGGTTAAAAGCAGTTACATCTTGAATTTTATCCGTTGTGGATAAATCGTAAAAAAGAATCAGCGATTCTTGGCGAGTGAATCATGCAGGTGATAAGCTAAAATTGTATTCCAGACATGCATTCAAATAATTTTTGATGGGGAGATAACAATTGAGCTGGACTGATGAAAGAGTTTCACAACTCAAGCAACTTTGGGGCGAAGGTAAAACCGCCGCGGAAATTGCTAAAATGCTGGGCGGTGTTACGCGTAATGCCGTTATCGGTAAAGCCCATCGCCTGAAACTTTCGGGCCGTGTTTCTCCTGTTCAGGTAACAGGTGGTCGTGTCGAAGCAGCGTTAAGCAAGGTTTCCAACGATCAGAGAGCGCCAAAGATTACAATTCGCGAGCGGGTTCCATCCGCGCCGATCCAGCCCTCGATGCGGGAAGAAAATATTCCGATCAAAGGCATTCAACTAACCGAATTGCGTGAAAGCACCTGCCGCTGGCCAATCGGTGACCCGAAACAGGAAGGCTTCAAGTTTTGTGGCTGTAATGCTTCTCCAGGCATGACCTATTGCGACAATCATACGCGCCTTGCCTATCAGGCCAGCACACGCGGTAAATTAAAAGTCGATGAACTAGCGAAAATAGACACCAATGTCGTTCGTAAGACGGCCGGATAAATATAAAATAAATTCAATGAGTTACTGAGTTAAAAAAGCCGGACTTAATGTCCGGTTTTTTATTTAAGGCGTTTCTTCGACCGAAATCGAAACCGCTTCGCGGCCTTTTTGCAAGGTTTTGAAGGTAATGCGAACGCGCTGTCCGGGATAGAGGGTTTCTATCTTTTCACGGTCAAGACAGCTTTTATGAATGAAGATGTCCTTCATGCCATCATCGGGCGTAACAAAGCCAAAGCCTTTATCGGCCTTATACCACTTAACGATGCCTTTACTGCTAAAAGGAGTGGCATTTTCCACGTCATGTGCCATTAGATCAGGCGGCAATATGCCCGGATCGATAATTTCAACGACATGGGTAACGGTTGCGCCCTTATCGCCATAATCAATATGACAGCGGATCATGGCACCTTCGCCAAGGCCGTGCATACCAAGTTTTTGTAATTGAGTAACATGAAGAAAGGCATCCGCCGGATTGTCGTCCGGTATAACGAAGCCAAAACCTTTAGCGGCGTTAAACCACTTAAGGCGAGCGCGCACAGGAATCGCGTCTGCGTCCGGTGCCGGATATGTGTGTTGTGCTATAGACAAGTTTTCATGCCCCCCGGCAGAAGTACTAATATGACTAAGGAAAATAAGTAACGCATTTTTTGCAGGACGTCCAGTTTATTCAGCACTTATGAAATCGCTGCATACATTAGAAATCATGCTTTTAACGCGCATCTATACTTACGTTTTAGAACACAAAAGAGTTCCCATCAGAAACAAAGCTTCAAAAAATATGACAGGGCGGATTTTGAGTGTTACACTTAAAAGACCTAATTGTATCAAGCGTTTATGTGCAGTGCAGTATAAATAAGGAAACAGAATGACCTCATCTACTTCCTCCTCCTATATCTGGGAAAAAAATTATCCGTCCAAAGTATTGTGGAATAAAGAAATTCCTGCCGTTCCCATCTATACCTATCTGGAAGTGACGCGCCGCAAATTCGGCGACCGTCCGGCCTTTGATTTCATGGGTAAAAAATGGACTTGGGAGCAGATCGGCCAGATGACCGATAAAATGGCCAAGGGTCTGCACGACGTCGGTGTCGAAAAAGGCGTTAAAGTCGGAATTTGCCTGCCCAATACGCCGTATTTCCTGATTGCCTATTACGCCATCGCCAAAACCGGTGCAACTATCGTCAATTATAATCCGCTCTATTCGGAAAAAGAGCTAATGAACCAGATTGAGGATTCCGGCACCGACCTAATGATCACCTGCGACATCAAGATGATCTACGACAAAATGGCGATCATGCTGGAAAAAACGCGCCTCAATCAGGTGGTGATTTGCAGCTTTGCCAATATTTTGCCGTTTCCAAAGAATTTGCTCTTCCCGATTGTCAAAGCCAAGGAAGTTGCAAGCGTGCCCAATGACGACCGCCATATCAAATTTGAAAAGCTCCTCTCCAATGACGGAAAGTTTGAATGGCCGGCGGTTGACGTGCATAACGATGTCGCGCTTCTTCAATATACCGGTGGCACGACCGGCGTTCCCAAAGGCGCGATGCTAACCCATGCCAATTTAAGCAGTAATGTCGAACAGGCGACCGCGTGGTTTCCTGAGGCTGTTCACGGACAAGAGCGTATGCTGGGTGTGATCCCGTTTTTCCACGTCTTCGCCATGACCTGCGTCATGAATTTCTCGGTTAAATGCGGTTTTGAAATTATCGCTTTGCCAAAATTCGAGCTTGTTCCGACACTGGAGACGATCTCGAAGAAAAAACCGCATTATTTCCCGGCGGTGCCTGCAATCTATACGGCAATCAATAATATTTCCGATCTGTCCAAATACGACCTGACGTCGCTGAAATATTGCATTTCAGGCGGTGCGCCGTTGCCGGTCGAGGTAAAGAAGAGATTCGAAGCGGTGTCGGGCTGTGTTCTGGTCGAAGGTTACGGCCTGACCGAAAGCTCGCCGATTGCTTGTATCAATCCGACCGACAATACGACCAAGTCCGGCTCTATCGGTCTGCCGATCCCGGGCACGATTGTCGAATTGCAAAACCCCGAAACGGGCGAACTTGTGGCGCAAGGCGAGCGCGGCGAGGTTTGCATTAAGGGCCCGCAAGTGATGAAAGGCTATTGGAACAGACCTGAGGAAACGGCGCAGGTAATGCGTGGTGATTTCCTTCGCACCGGCGATATAGCTTATATGGATGCGGAAGGTTTCTTTTATATCGTCGACCGCATCAAGGATTTGATCTTGGTCAATGGCTATAACGTCTATCCGCGCATTATCGAGGAAGCCATCTACCTGCATCCCGCTGTCGAGGAATGTATCGTTGCCGGTATACCGGACGAACAGCGCGGTGAAGTACCAAAGGCTTGGGTCAAACTCAAAGCCGGTCAGAGCCTGACCATCGACAGTTTAAAGGAATTTTTGAAAGATAAAATTTCGCCGATCGAAATGCCGCGCAAAGTGGAATTCCGCGAAAAGCCTTTGCCAAAAACCATGATTGGGAAATTGTCGCGTAAGGACATCCTAGTCGAAGAAAAAGAGAAGATCGTCGAGCCTGCTTAACCGCGCAGGCTCGCCCCTGTTTTGGCTGTTACTGCATCAACGATTTTCTTGGATAGCCCTTCGATTTCGCTATCGGTAAGCGTGCGCTCTTTCGGCTGCAATGTCACTGCGACCGCAACGGATTTTTTGCCGTCTTCCACGCCTTTGCCCGTGTAAATATCAAAGATTGAGACATCGGTAATAAGCTCGCGGTCAACGAGCTTGATAGTTTTGACAAAAGCATCGGCATCAACAGTGCTGTCGGCGAGGAAAGCGAAGTCACGCGACACAGGTTGGAAGTCAGAGAGTTTGAGAGGCGGCAGAGCGGTTGAATTGCTTTTTTTCTTCTGCTCTGGCAAGGCTTCGATAAAAGTTTCAAAACCGGTGACCGATGATTTTATATCCATTTCCTGCAAGAGTGCTGGATGAATTTCACCGAAATAAGCGAGAACCGTCGGGCCGAGCTTTAACGCGCCGGAGCGTCCCGGGTGATAATAGGATGGTACATCGCGCGAAATCTGGACATTGCCGCTTGGCACGCCGCAGCCTTCAATGACGCGCAAAGCGTCTGCTTTGACATCATAGGCATCGACGCTGCGAACGGTTTCGTTCCAGTGGCGGGAAGAATTTGATCCGGCGCGAAGTCCGGTTGCAACGATTTGTTGATCTTGAATATCTGTTCCTTTGAAAACAGGTCCCACTTCGAACAAGGCGACATCACCAAAACCGCGATTGGCGTTGCGCTTCGCTGCTTCTATCAAATTCGGCAGAGTAGAAGGGCGCATTTGGTCGAGATCGGCGCTGATCGGGTTTTGCAGGGTCAGCGCTTTTGATTGCGCATCGTTCGCGCCGAATTTGACAGCGAGAGAAGATGGCATAAACGACCATGTCACGCATTCCTGCAAACCGGAAGCCGCAAGAATATTGCGGGATTTTCGCATACGCATACCCAGATTTGTCTCGGCGGATTTTGAAACGGCGCTGTCTCGCGTTACCGAAATGCTCGGGATTTTATCGAAGCCGTAAATGCGGGCGATCTCTTCGACGAGGTCAACCTCGCCTTCGATATCGGGGCGCCATGACGGAGGTGTCACTTTGTCACCGGAAATTGTAAAACCGAGATCGGTCAGGATTTTCGTTTGTGTTTCAAAAAGAATATCAAAGCCGAGAATTTTAGCGGCAGTTTCTTTTTTCCATGTAATCTCGCGTTTCCATGCAGGAACTTCGCCAGCTTGAATAACTTCAGAAGGCTCGCCGCCGCATAACGATGTAATCAAATTGGTGGCTATATCCACGGCATCCACGGTGAACGCTGGATCAATACCGCGTTCGAAACGGTACCGCGCATCGGAGTTGATGCCCAGCGCGCGTCCTGTTTTTGCCGTGCGGTATGGATCGAAATAAGCGACTTCCAGATAAACATTTTGTGTTGTCTCGGATACAGACGTGCTTTCACCGCCCATCACGCCCGCCAGACCTATCACGCCGCTATCGTCGCAGACCACGGTCATAAAATCATCGAGGGTGTAGGTTTTACCGTTCAGCGCTAAAAATTCTTCGCCTTTTTTGGCAAGGCGGACATGGATATTGCCTTTAATCTTATCGGCATCGAAAACATGAAGCGGGCGGCACAGATCGATCGACATGTAATTAGTAATATCGACGAGAGCCGAAATTGGTTTCTGGCCGATAGAAGTCAGCTTGCTGGCGATAGCATCCGGCGATGCCCCGTTTTTTACGCCTTTGATGTAACGGGCCATAAAAATCGGGCAGGCTTCTGTATTCTCAATTTTAACATCGATAGAAGATTTGAAACTGCCTTTAACGGAAGCGGCATTTTGCAGCGGTTTCAATGTCCCCAAACCTGCCGCCGCCAAATCCCGCGCAATACCGCGCACGCCGGCGCAATCAGGGCGGTTAGGAGTTAGATTGATTTCGATGATTGGATCGCCAAGGCCTAGCGCATCGGCAATCGTTGTGCCGATAGCCAAAGATGGGTCGGCTTCGATAATGCCGTCGCTCTCATCGGACAAAGACATCTCGGCGGCGGACACCATCATGCCGTTCGATTCAACGTCACGGATTTTGGATTTCTTCATCACCATGCCGTTAGAAGGAATAACGGAGCTTTCCGGTGCGTGGAAAGCCTTAAGGCCTACTCTAGCGTTAGGCGCTCCACAGACAATCTGTGTCATACCATTTTCGGTTTTCACCTGACACACTTTAAGGCGATCTGCATTCGGATGCTTTTCGGCTTCGATAATCTCGACCAGTTTGAACTGCGAATAAATCGCTGCGCGGTCCTGCACGTCTTCAACTTCCAAACCGATATCGGTCAGCTTGATGACGATCTCATCAAGTGTTGCAGTGGTATCGAGATGCTCTTTGAGCCAGCTTAATGTGAATTTCATGTTATTTCGTCGCTCTGTTGGGGCGGTTTAAAGGGTCGAAGCCATAATGGGACAGCCAGCGCGTGTCGGCATCAAAGAAAGTGCGCAAATCCGGAATGCCGTATTTAAGCATGGTCATGCGCTCCAATCCCATACCAAAGGCAAAGCCTTGATATTCGGTAGGATCGATACCGCAGTTTTTCAAAACATTCGGATGCACCATGCCGGAGCCGAGGATTTCCATCCATTTTTGTTCCTGGCCTTTTGGCGCGGCGCCTAGTTTCAACTCACCGTTTTCGCGCCAGCAACCGATATCGACTTCGGCGGAGGTTTCTGTGAAGGGAAAGAAACTCGGGCGGAAACGCACCGGCAAATCATCGACACCAAAAAAAGTGCGGACGAAATCCGTGAGGCAGCCTTTTAAGTGCGCCATCGTCACATTCTTGTCGATGAACAAACCTTCCATCTGATGGAAAACCGGCGTGTGCGTCATATCGTAATCGGAGCGATATACGCGGCCCATGCAGATGATCTTGATGGGCGGCTTATTGGCCAGCATATGACGCACCTGCATTGTCGAGGTGTGCGTACGTAAAAGTTTGCGTTTAGCTTCGCCTTCTTTTGTTTCGTCATCCGGCAGGTAAAACGTGTCATGCATTTCCCGCGCCGGGTGGCCTTGCGGAAAATTCAGCGCGGTAAAATTATGAAAGTCGTCTTCGATATCAGGCCCGTCAATTGCGGTAAAACCCATATCGGCAAAAATGGAATTCAGTTCGTCCATCGTTTGACTGATCGGGTGGATCGAACCTTTACGGCTTGGGCGTACCGATAGCGTTACATCGATGGTTTCGGATGCCAGACGGCGATCCATTTCCTGACGCTGAAGCGCCGCTTCCTGTGTCGCGATCAGCTCGGCAATTTCGTCTTTTAAAATATTGAGCGCCGCGCCGGCGGTTTTACGCGCTTCCGGATCCATCTTGCCGAGATCTTTCATCAGATCGGTAATGCGGCCTTTTTTACCGAGCGCGGTCACGCGGGCATTTTCCAGAGCGGTCAAATCATTGGCCGCGCCGACCATATCGATGAGTTCTTTTTTTAAAGCGGAGGTATCCATTAAATTGCTTCCTGAACTTTTAAGTCTGGAGTCGATTTTTGCAGGATTTCAATCGCCTGCGCAAGGTCGTCAATCACATGATTGGTGGTTGTTTTTTCGAGGCGGTGACGTGAGAAACAGCCCCAGGTCACGGAAATGCAGTTAAGCCCAAGGCGATGGGCAATTTCCGGTTCTTCGAGAGAATCGCCGATAATATAGCTCTCGCTCAGATCGTAGTCGTTTTCAGCCAGTATTTTTTCCAAACGCTGGAGCTTATTGGTGGTGGTATAGCCAAGAACCGAATTTTCCTGATTGCCCGAAATGATTTTGAAATAGCGCGTGATATGGCGCTCGGCAATCTGATCGTGGAGATCGATATCGTTCTGGTTGGAGAGAACCATTAAGTCGTAATCGTGATCCAGCAGGAATTCCAGCAACTCAACAGTGTTTTCTTTGAGAGGACAGGATTTGGCGAGCGGGCGGTAAGTATTAAAGAAGACATCGGTCGCGTCCTGAAAACGACCGAGGTAATCGTCAACATGTACCCCGTTGCGCGTATAGACATGCACCAGCGGGAAATCCATCGTGTCGCGATATTGGTTATGGCTGACGGGTTCTTGGCCGAAGAGTTTCAGCGTCTCGTTAAAGCCCGCGTGATTGGCCGCGGTATCGAATAACAACGTGCCGTTCCAGTCGAAGATGAAGAGTTTTTTGGTCATTCAATACCTATACCTTTTTTGTCATTCTGAGCGTAGCGAAGAATCTGGGTCAAGCTGCACAAAGATCCTTCGTTTCACTCAGGATGACAATTCAGAAAAACAAAAAAGCAGCCTGTTGGGGCTGCTTTTTCTAAATTGCTTTATTTCAAACAAAAATTTTAAGCAGCTTTTTTCGCTTTATCGAGCGCGGCTTTCGCCATTTCAAAAACAGCTTTAAAGCCTGCAGCATCGTGCACTGCCATATCGGCAAGGATTTTACGATCCAGCTCGATACCTGCTTTGTGAACGCCGCCCATAAATTGAGCATAAGTTAAGCCGAGTTCGCGGGATGCCGCGTTGATACGCTGGATCCACAAACCGCGGAAATCGCGTTTCTTGTTACGACGGTCGCGGTAAGCGTATTGCAGCGCTTTTTCGACGCGTTGCAGCGCCGGGCGGTAACAATTACCGGAACGACCGCGATAGCCTTTGGCAAGTTTCAGGATTTTGGTGTGACGGGCGTGAGCGCGTGGGGTACCTTTTTTAGCGCGAGACATCTATTTACTCTCCCTTCGCTTTTGTTGTTTTCTTTGCAGCAGGTGCTTTTTTAACGGCAGCTTTAGGTGCTGCGGCTTTTTTCACTGCCGGTTTTTTGACATTTGCATTCGCTGCGGCTTTTTTAGCGGCGGATTCAGCAGGAGAAGGTGACTTCTTCGCTTTTTTCAATCCGCGCTCGTACGGCAGGAAGTTATCGAGAATGATTTTCGCATCGGACTCGTTCAAAATTTCCATTCCGCGGGCTTTGCGTTTCATCGATTTCGGCTTGTTCATCATCATGTGGCGGGAAAAGGACTGCTTGAATTTCACGCGGCCCTTGCCTGTCACCTGAAAGCGCTTTTTTGCAGCGCCTTTGGTCTTCATCTTCGGCATTTCTATCTCCTAAGTATTTGATATTAAATAAAACCCGTCGAGGCATGCCAAAGTTTCCTATAGCCAGACGGGCAGTTGGAGCGGTTATACACAGGGAAAGGGCGTAAAAGCAAGGGTTTATTGCTTCAAATGCTTGCCGATTTTAGCCCTGACATGGGGTGGGAATGTCTCATCCTCCCAAGGTTTGTAAATCCAGCTATCCTGCGGCACGTCGACTATATAAGTGTCGATCGTTTCCAGACTTAAAGGTTTTGCATAAACACAAGCATAATGAGCTTTTGGTAAGATCTCCCGTATGGATCTAAACGTATTACCGGTATCAGCCAACTCGTCGATCACGAGCCAGCCGTCACCATCACCTGTGTCGTTTGGCTTTTTGAGAATTTTCAATTCAGATCGCGTTTGATAGCCATAACTTGAAACGCCGATGGTTTCGACAAGTTTAATATCCAAATCGGTAGCTACGATGCAAGCGGGGATAAGGCCGCCTTTGGTCACGGCAACAATTCCCTTAAATGGGCCAAGCTGCTTTAGCTTTTCAGCCAACGCCTTGCTGTCGTTATGCATCTCTTCCCAAGATACGGGGTAATCATTGCTCATATTCTTCTCCTAATGCGCATCTGCCCAGTTTTTGGCAATACCTGTTTCAACAACAAGCGGAACTGAGAAATTTGCTACTGCTTCCATTTCGCGTTTGATAATCGGGGCCATCGCCTCGGCTTGATTTTCCGGGATTTCGAAGACCAGTTCATCATGAACCTGTAACAGCATCTTGGCATCAAGCTCGCCGTTTTTGATCAGGCGGTCGAGGCGAACCATGGCTAGTTTGATTAAATCTGCTGCCGTGCCTTGCACGGGTGCGTTGATGGCTTGGCGCTCGGCGCCAGAGCGGCGGGGGGGGGGTTTTTATCCTGAATGCCCGGGATAAAACATTTCCGGCCCAGAAGCGTTTTCACATAGCCGTTTTCGCGGGCAAAGACTTTAGTTTCTTCCATGAAATTGGCCAGCTCAGGAAATCTCGCGAAATATTGTTTAATATACATACTGGCTTCGGAATTAGAGATGCCGAGCTGGTTGGCGAGACCGAAGCCGGAAATACCGTAGATAATACCGAAATTAATGGCTTTCGCTTTGCGGCGAATATCTGATGTCATCTGGTCGAGCGGCACGTCGAACACTTGGGAAGCGGTGGCCGAGTGAATGTCGATATTATCGCGAAACGCCTGTTGCAGAGCTTTGATGTCAGCCATTTCGGCGACCAGTCTCAATTCGATTTGCGAATAATCGGCGGATAGTAAAACTTTCCCTTCTTCCGCAACAAAGGCAGTGCGGATCATCTTGCCTTCCTCGGTGCGGATCGGGATATTTTGCAAATTCGGATCGGACGACGACAGGCGGCCTGTCGACGTCAGGGCCATGGCGTAAGACGTATGCACGCGCGATGTCGCAGGGATGGCGGCGAGTTGCAAGGCTTCGGTATAGGTAGATTTCAGTTTCGAGAGCTGACGCCATGTCAGGATTTTACGCACAAATTCATGGCCTTGGGCGGCGAGGTCTTCCAAGACATCGACGGCGGTCGACCATTCACCGGTTTTCGTTTTGCCGCCGCCAGGGAGGCCCATGGAATCGAATAAAACCGCGCCGAGCTGCTTAGGAGAGCCGATATTAAATTCATGGCCGGAATCTTTATAGATTTCTTTTTCCATCTGGGCGATTTTTTCGCCGAATTTATGGCTTAAAGATTTTAAAACATTCAGATCGACCTTGATGCCATCAAGTTCCATCTGCGCGATGATCGGACAAAGCGGGCGCTCGATATCTTCATAGACGACCGAAACGCGGTTTTGCGCAATGAGAGGTTTAAAGTGATTATAAAGGCGCAGCGTATAATCGGCGTCTTCCGCCGCATATAAAGCGGCTTTCTGTAATTCCACCTGATCGAAGGTGATGCGATTTTTTCCGGTGCCAGTAACCTCATCATAGGTCGTCATTTTATGATCGAAGAAAAGCTGCGCCAGTTCGTCGAGACCGTGGCCGTGCTGGGTTCCGTCACAAACGTAAGACATTAAAATCGTATCGTCGCATAGCGCGACATTTACGCCTTCTTTTGCCAGCATCTGCCAGTCATATTTCATGTTATGCGCGACTTTTAAAACCGATTGATCTTCAAGAATTGGTTTCAACAATTCGATGACACGGGTTTTTTTAAGCTGTGCCGGCGTATCCGAGTGATCGCCGAATAAATCCCCGCCTTTGCAATGGCCGACAGCGATATAACAGGCCTGCCCCGGCGCATAAGACAGCGAGATGCCGCAGAGATTGGCCTTGGCAGGCGTTAAATCCGTGGTTTCAGTATCGAAGGCCAGAATACCGGTTTCATAGGCTTTCTCGATGTAGAATTTCAGGCGCTCTTCCGTGGTGATCAGCTCATAATTTTTTTCGACATCGATTTGCACAGCAGGTTTCGACGGCGCCACGGACGGCGCGGCATAATCGCGTTTTAAAGGCTTGGCGGTTTCGGATGTATCGATGCCGGTTCTCGCCGAAATACGCGATACTAAAGTTTTAAACCCCTGATATTGCAAAAACGAAATCAGCCGCTCTGAAAATGGATGCTCGGGTCTTAGATCATCAAGCGGAATAGGAATTGGTACATTATCGTCAAGCACAACCAATTTTTTTGAAATGCGCGCATTCTCGATATTATTCTCTAAAGTCTCGCGGCGCTTGGGCTGTTTGATTTGCGAGATATTGGCGATCAAGCCTTCAAGATCGCCATAGAGATTGATGAGTTCGGCGGCAGTCTTGATGCCGATACCTGGAACGCCCGGTACGTTGTCGATGGAATCTCCGGCCAGCGCCTGAATATCGGTCACTTTATCAGGCTTCACGCCGAATTTTTCGAAAACCTGTTCTTCGCCGATATAGGTTTGCTTGATCGGGTCGAGCATCCGGACTTGACCGTCATAAACTAGCTGCATCAAATCCTTGTCGGAAGAAACGATGACGGCTTTAATGCCTTTTTCCCGCGCGCATTTGGCGTAAGTCGCAATCAAATCATCCGCTTCATAGCCGTCAAGCTCAAGACATGGCAGGCCGAAGGCGGCGGTCGCTTCGCGGATTAACGGAAATTGCGGGATCAGATCTTCCGGTGTTTCAGAACGATTGGCTTTATAGGCGGGATAAATCTCATTGCGGAAATTATGGCGCGTGGCATCGAAGATGACCGCGACGCGTGCATCCGGATGGTCGGATAGTAATTTGAAGATCATATTGCAAAAACCCATCACCGCGCCGACCGGTGTTTTATCCGACGGACGAGTCAATGGCGGCAAAGCGTGAAAAGCACGGAAGATAAAGCCCGAGCCATCGATCAGGAATAATTCCTGATCGTCGATATTTTCTATTTTTGCTGTATGGGCCATGCCCTCTTATTTAGAGCTTTTTGACGCAATCGCAAACAGTGAAATCGCTGCTGCGTTCGAAACATTCAGGCTTGAGATCGCACCACTAGTCGGCAGCTTGACCAGAAGATCGCAATTTTCCTTGACCAGCGGGCGCAATCCCGGGCCTTCGGCACCGAGAACCAGCACGGTTTTCTCATAGGAAGGAGCATCGGAAATGCTGGTGCCGCGTTCATCCAAAGCAAGGCAGAAAAAGCCTGCTTCTTTCAGTGTTTCAATCGCGCGTGACAGATTGGTCTCATATACGAGAGGGACATGCTCGGCAGCACCGCTTGCAGTTTTGGTAATAAGGCCCGAAAGCTCCGGCGCATTGCGGCTTTGTACGACAACAGCGTCCGCGCCAAAAGCACAGGCCGAGCGCAAAATGGCGCCGATATTATGCGGGTCGGTGACCTGATCGAGCAAAAGAACAACTGATTTCTTTTTTACTTCCGCTTTGCGGATAATGTCATGCAGGAAAACTTCTTCCATCGGTTCAGTATCGAGGCCGACGCCTTGGTGAACGGCATCACGAGGAAGGGCACGGTGCAGGGCTTCTTTTTCGACGAGGGTTACTTCCGGCAAACGGATGCCGTCTTCCAAAGCCTGATCGATCGCGCTCTGAATATCGGCAATGTCGGATTCCGTTGCATAAATTGCCTTGATGACGCGTGCAGGATTGAGAAGCGCGGCCTGAACGGCGTGAATGCCGTAGACTTCGACCGAAATGCGCGGGCCCGTGTAACGCGGCGCGCGGTCGGCGCTTGGTCCATTGGCTCTTTGCGGGCGGTCGCCGTAAGAGCGTTGTGGCTTATCCCCAAAGTCTCTTTTGGGTCTGTCACCGAAATCGCGCTTAGGCCTATCGCCGAAGTCACGTTTTGGACGGTCGTTATATCCGCCGCTGCGTTCGGGTTTGTCACCATATGAGCGTTTCGGGCGATCTTCATAAGAGCGCTGCGGTCTGTCCGCATTGTCTCTTTGCGGACGGTCGCCATAGGAGCGTTGTGGCTTATCTCCAAAATCTCTCTTCGGCCGATCGCCAAAATCTCTTTTGGGACGGTCATTATATCCGCCGCGATTGTCATCGCGCGCCGGTCTGTCACCGAAGTCGCGTTTTGGACGATCTGAATAGGCGCGTTGCGGTCTGTCAGCATTATCTCTTTGCGGGCGATCGCCGTAAGAACGTTTTGGCCCGGATTTTGATGAGTCGCCATAGCTGCCGCGATTGTCGTCGCGTGCTGGCCTGTCGCCAAAATCACGCTTTGGGCGATCTGAATAGGACCGCTGTGGCTTGTCGGCATTATCTCTTTGTGGACGATCGCCGTAAGAACGTTTTGGCCCGGATTTTGATGAGTTGTCGGAGCGGAAACCTTCCTTGCCGTCGCGGGTTGAGAAATTACCGCCTTTACCGCCGCCGCTTGCCCCTTCGGAACGCTTGCGAAAGCCGGATTCCAGACCGCTTTTCGGACCTCTGCCTGAGCCGCTGTTAGAGGGTGCATTTCGGCCAGTTGGGCTGCGGGGGCGGCGTTCCATAAAATTCTCGTTTCTTTTTCTGTGCTAATTATCTATTTCTGCTTGACTTCATAAGCCAATTCCCTTTTCTTCTCAATCTAATTTCTGACCCGTGGAAGGGTGGCCCAAAGTCTTAAAGACTGAGAGGCCATATCTGAAGCTGATAATACAATTTACCCGTGGAAGGGTGGCCGAGTGGTTAATGGCAGCAGACTGTAAATCTGCCCTCGTGAGAGTACACAGGTTCAAATCCTGTCCCTTCCACCATTTATTCTACAACCCGTCCAGCATGACGGGTTTTTCTTTGCGCAAAAGCCCAATGTTCGCGCGGTTTTGCCTTTCGCCTGCGTACCTTTAGAACGCAAATTCAGCCGAAATTCTCTCTCAAATCTCACATTCTCTCACGGCCTCTGCCTACTAAACGCGAATTTAGTGGTCATGGCAAACCATTGATTTAGCATGACTTCCGAAAAACACAGTTTGCAAGTTTCAAATGATGCACTCGAACAATGTTTCAAACTTTTTTTATTTCGTCGTCGTCGTTTTGAATGTCGACGGCAAACCAGAGGAGGAGAACAAATTTGAAGGAGGTTCTTCTCTATGGATTACAGGGTACGCAATCCAGATGAAATGACGGGTGCAGAGCGTTATGCCGAGATCATCACGATCCTGGCAGGCGCAATTGTCCAGCATCATATTTACCAGCATAATCAATTAAATAGCTCGGAAAATGAGAGAAGTTTGACTGGACTTCCCTCTGCTTCGAAGCATTCATGTCCCAGCCGCAAACCCACGCAAGTGAGAGCGGAGAAGGGGGCAAAACAATGGAAATAGACATATTAAAAGAGTATGCCGCGCTGGAAGCGATGGAGACAAAGGAGCTGCTCCAGGTATGGAACAAGCATTTTGATGTGCCTCCCCAGTCGCGCAACAATCGCACCTACCTGATCAATCAGATCATCTATCGGATGCAGGAGCTGACCTATGGCGGATTGACCAAATCAACGATTGATCGCCTGGAAGCGTTGGCCGAAGGCAAATCAGTCCAGCAGCGTCGTAGTGATGTTGGTCGCCTGGCGGTAGGAACACGATTGGTGCGAGAGGTCAAAGGCGTTGAGCATCATGTGTATGTGCTGGCTGATGGTTATGAATATCAGGGGCTGAAATATAAAAGCCTTTCTGGTGCTGCATTTGCAATTACCGGTACGCGCTGGAACGGCAATGCATTCTTTGGCTTGGGCAATAAAGAGGATAAGGAAAAACGACCCTATCATCGCGCCAGAAAGGCACGAGCATGATGGAGGAAAAGAAAATCCTGCGCTGTGCGATCTACACCCGCAAATCCACCGAGGAAGGCCTCGACATGGATTACAACACGCTGGATGCCCAGCGCGAGGCGGGTGAAAAATATGTCGAAGCCATGCGCGGTGAAGGCTGGCGGGTTATACCAGATCTATATGATGATGGCGGGTTTTCGGGTGGGAACATGGAACGCCCAGCGCTCAAGCGTTTGATTGACGATATCAAGGCTGGCCGCATTGATATTGTGGTTGTTTATAAGGTTGACCGTCTTTCACGCTCCCTAATGGATTTTGCCAAGCTGGTAGAAATTCTTGATAAACACGGTGTGTGTTTTGTGTCCGTGACCCAGCACTTTAATACCAAGGATTCGATGGGGCGACTGACGCTCAATATTTTGCTGAGTTTTGCGCAGTTTGAGCGCGAGGTCACCGGCGAGCGCATCCGCGATAAATTCGCTTCATCCAAAATGAAAGGCATGTGGATGGGTGGCCCACCTCCGCTGGGTTATGATGTTGTTGATCGCAAGCTCGTTACCAATCCAAAGGAAGTCGAGCTGGTCAATATTATTTTTGACCGCTTTGCTGCGCTGGGGTCTATCGCCTTATTGGCACAGGAATTGAATAAAGCAGGTCATCGCACCAAGCATTATATCAGTCGTACAGGAAAACCAGTGGGCGGCAAACCCTTCACTGAAAACCCACTGCGCACATTTTTGCAGAACCGCCTCTTCCTTGGTGAAGTCCATCATAAAGGCAAATATTATCCAGGTCAGCACCAGCCGATTATCACGCAGGCACAGTTTGATGCGGTTCAAGCAATCTTTGCCGAAAACAGCAAAGGCAAGCGTAAACGGACTTTCCAGGCCAAATCAAAAGCCCTGTTGAAAGGCATTTTGGTTTGTGGTGGTTGTGGTGGCGCAATGTCCCCCACCCACACAAAAAAGGGCAAGAAGAATTACCATTATTATTCGGCGAATTCCTATCGCCGTCAATCTTGCGAGCTTTGCCCTGCTAATCGAATCCCTGCTGGTGAAATCGAAGAAGTCGTCAAAGGCCAGATTCAAAGCATTTTTGTTAAGCCGCAAGTGATCGTCGATGTCTGGAAAAAAGTAAAAGCTGATATCCCAAATTACACAGAAAACGAGTTGCACAGCACAATGCAGCGTATGGGCTCTTTGTGGAGCCTGCTTGTGCCAGCAGAGCAGAAACGTATCACACATTTATTGATTGACCGTGTCGCAGTGCATGGCAATTGCATCGATATTGAATATCGTGCCAATGGCATCGAAGACATTCTCTCCCAATTACAGCAGGAAATAGAACAGAAAGTCAAAAATGGAGTTGAAGCATGAAGCTGCAATACCACGCAGAAGATCAAAAAATCATTGTGCGCATCCCCATCAATCTGCGGCGCTGGGGCGGAAAAAAAGTCTTGGTTGGTCCGCAAGGTCAGGATTTAAGAAACCTTGATTTAGAAGTGCGCAAAGATGAAAAACTGCTCAAGGCGCTGGGACGTGCGTATCGTTGGCACAAAATGATCGCGATAGGAAAATATCGGTCGGTATCCGAGTTGGCGGAAGCAGAAAATATCAATAAATCCTACCTATTGCGTGTTATGCGGGTGATGCTTCTTTCTCCGCGTATTGTTGATGCTGTGCTTAACGGTCGGCAGCCTGAGGGGTTTGCACTCACCGATATTGATAAACCATTTTCTCCGATCTGGTCTGAGCAAGAAAAGCAATTCGGATTCGCAAACAGTCATCATTAAGTCGCAGCATACAAATACATGCATGTTGGTCATACAGCAGTAGGTATCACCAAATAGCTACGCACAGTTAAACCCAGAGAAAATAATAACTTTCACCGAATATCTTCGTCATACAAATAATTGATTTAATATAGCTCCTTCAAATAGTTGCATCATTTGCATCTTCTACTCCTGACCACCAACCAGGAGTAGAAAAATGTCAAATAATCGCTACGGCGGCGTGGATTCCTACGCCGCTTTTTTTATTGCCTATAAAGCAAGAACCTTAATCCGCATGCCGATGTTTTCACGGGATGATCAAGAGGATTTAGAGCAGGATATGCTGCTTTATTATTTGCTCTCAATGCCAGATTTTGATCCGCAAAAAGGTGACAAACGCAGCTTCATTAAAACCGTTGTTAATCGAAAGGCGTTGATGCTGGTGCGTGACGCTGAAAGGGAAAAACGCTGGACTGGCGCACAGAATTTCTCTTTGTCATTCCAGATCGGTGATGAGGATGATGGCAACACACTGGCGGATACGATCACGGGAGAAAGTAGCATCTGGGGTGATGTCTTTTTTTCTCAGAGTCAGATTGTGGCTGAGCAGAACATGGATATCGAGAAAATCCTGAGCGAAATGCCGGACGACTTAAGACAAACCTACAGCTTATTGACAGAATATAGCGTCAGCGAGGCAGCAGAGCTTTTGGGCATTCCCCGTACAACCATGTCTAGCCGATTGAAAAAGCTCAAGAAATATATTGAAGACAAAATGACGTAAAAAAATTTGAAAATCCATCGTCGTTTTTCGATCCAACGGCAAACCAGTGCTGTGTGACCACATCACACATGAAAGGAACTGGTATGGATCAGGCACAGAAAAACGATACGGCAATGTTCAAATGGGTGCAGCACACCCCTGTCGGGCAGCTTAAAGCTCTCACGGATGAGCGCCTGCAGGAAGTCAGGGAAACCCTTATTAAGGAAGTGCGGGAAGTTGGCCGCGCTTTGCACTGGGTTGAAGGGATTATAAAGCTCAAGGCCATTGAGCGCGATAAGGCCTAAAGCCCATGGTGTCGGATCAGTCCTCACCGTCAAAAGTCGTGCCTCTGAAGCCGCCAAAGGCTTCGGAATTGCGCTCACGCTTGCTTGGCGCATTGCCATCCATTTTGCATTATTTGTTGCCTGCTGGCGTTTTGCGCGGTGGGAAATTCATGGTCGGAAATGCCCAGGGCGACAAAGGTGACAGCCTTGTTGTCGAGATGAACGGCGCAAAGGCTGGGCTTTGGCATGATTTCGCCACGGGCGCTGGGGGCGATATTATTGACCTGTGGGCAGTCGTCAAAGGGTTTGACCGCCAGACGCAATTTCCTGCGTTGCTGCAAGATATTCAAACCCACCTTGGCGCTGGGATTGATACGCGGCCTTATAAGCCACCATCACCTGAGCCACAGGGGCAAAACAGAAAACTCGGAAAACCGACTGCCAAATGGGATTATACCGATGCGCACGGCAATATCATCGCCAGTGTGTATCGGTATAATTCCGATGGCCGTAAGGAATTCAGGCCGTGGGATGCTGTGCGCGGGGTCATGCGTGCGCCTGATATTCGCCCTCTTTACAATCAGGTCGGGCTGAAAGAGGCCGCGCTGGTAGTACTGGTTGAGGGCGAGAAATGCGCACAGGCTCTGATTTCTGTGGGCATTTGCGCAACCACGGCCATGAATGGCGCAAAAGCGCCGGTCAATAAAACGGATTGGTCTCCGCTTCAGGGAAAACACGTCATCATCTGGCCAGACCATGATGAGCCAGGGCTGGATTATGCCCGCCGCGCCGCCAGTGCTGCTGCCCGCGCTGGTGCGGTGCAGGTTGAAGTTCTGAAAATCCCGCCAGAGAAACCGCCCAAATGGGATGCCGCCGATGCCGTGGCGGAAGGCCTGCATGTCCACGACATCATCCGCAAATGGGAACGGGTGGCGGTCAAAGACCCGCCACCAGCGCAAGGTAGTCTTGCCATGTACAGCATTGCGCAGTTGCAGGCTGACAAACGGCCAATACCGGATGATTTGATTTCCCCGCGCGTCCTCACGCCTGGCGGCACGCTGGTGTTCGGTGGTGCGCCGAAGGTCGGCAAAAGTGATTTTATTATCTCGCTGCTCACGCACATGGCAGCTGGCGTGCCGTTCATCGGTTTATCCCCATCACGTCCATTGCGCGTTTTCTATCTGCAGGCCGAAATCCAATACGACTATCTGAGAGAGCGCATTCACAGAATTCACATCGTGCGCGATCACCTGGAACAGCTTGAACGCAATTTTGTCATCACGCCTCAGATCAGCATAACGCTGGATGATGATGGCATTGAACGTATCGTGCAGGCGGTCAAGGAACGCTTTGGCGAAATGCCGCCCGATATCATCGTCATCGATCCCTTGCGCAATGTTTTCGATGGCGGCGGCATTGGCGGCGAAAACGACAATGACGCGATGATGTTTTTCATGTCACGGCGCATCGAAACATTAAGACGGAAAATCAATCCTCACGCGGGCATTATCATCGCCCATCACACGAAGAAAATCCTCAAACGTCAGGTCGAGGAAGACCCGTTTCAATCTTTCAGCGGCGCTGGTGCGCTGCGATCCTATTATACATCCGGCATATTGCTTCATCGACCGGATGAAAGCCGCCCAGAGCGCACGCTGCTGTTTGAATTGCGGAACGGCAAAGAAATCAAACCAAAAACCGTCAAGCGTGGGGAACGCGGCTGGCAGGTCATTTTAGAAAAACCCGCCTCACACAAGGTTGTCGAACAATCAGAACCAATCATCCGCATGTTGCTGGATGAAGCAGCGCAAGGTCGTGTCTACACCGCGCGGCAGTTTTCTGATGCGTTTTCTAATCACGAGGCGCTGGGCGGCAGCCGCGCCATTCGGAACAAGATGCAAGCCCTGGCTAATGCTGGGATTATCAAATTCTTCAAAAACGGCGATGCCTATGGACTGCCTCTGCCGCAGCGCACGCACCAGGGTTATCTCTGGGCGGACGGCATGCGCCTGCCAGATGGCATAAGCGTATTGGCCACCCACCAAAAACATGCAGCGACGGGCGATATCGTGCCGGTTCCTGGCTCAACAGATGAGTGGGAATCATGATGGCAAATTTCCCTTCCCACTGCCCACTCACTGCCCACTGGATGCCCACTGAAATTGGCAGAAAGCGGCAGAAAATAAGGCTTTTTGCCTCAAATCCCAGTGGGAACATGCCCACTGAATTTGCCCACTGCCCACTGAAAAAACGCATTTCAGAACAGCGATTTAGGTTCAGTGGGCAGTGGGAAGGCTCCCCCTTACTCCTACGGAGTAACGCTGACGCTGCCCCTGCAGGGCGCAAGCGTCAGCTCCGTGATTACCAACCCCCAATGAAAGGACAATCTGCATGAACGATGAAAAATATCTCAACCCAGGTGAAAGCTACGTGGAGGAACGACTGCAATCTGCAGCGCGAACCCTGCGCCGTCTCCCGAACATCAAAGTCCAGGGCTATTTCAGCACTTGGCCTGCCATCATCCGCGAACCCATGGAAATTTTGCAGATGGAGCCTGAACCGATGCGCATTCGTCCCACAGCAGAGGACATCAGCGAAATGGAAGAGGTTTTGTTTGTCTGGCTGAAATGGCTGGAGCCGGAAGAACGCCGCCTTGTGTGGCTGCGTGCCGAGCGCGTGCGCTGGAAACTCATCTGTGGGCGTTTCGGCGTGGGGCGCACCAAGGCGTGGGAAATGTACCGCCGTGCGCTGGCCTGTATTGCCGCAAAACTGCGCTGATTTTGATGATTATCAAATGATCGTTCATGGCCAAAAAAAGCAATCATTTCTGGGTCTTATTCGCTTGATAAGCGTGCGGAATGAAGCGTTCATGTGATTGTAACGAAAGGGAAAAACCATGAAAACCAACGCAAAAGAACAAGCCGTTGACGCTTATGTCCGCAAGGTCGCCAGCATCGACGCCATGCTGCGCCGCTTGCAAGAAGCCTGCAGCGATCATTTCTCCAACAGCCCCGATGAAATCCACTGGGGACACGTTGGCGATGTCAGCTTTATCGAAGAATCCCTGAAACGCATTTGCGACAGCGTCTTTAAAGAAGGCGAACACGCACCTGAGAATAACGCTTAAGGAGGGCGGCATGACAAAGGAAGCCCTTTTTACACAAATCGCCCAGCAGCACCTCAACATTGAAACGCTGGTGGAGCGCAAATCGGACAGTCTTGATTTTCATGAGGTTGCCGTCTGGTGCGTCAGGGATGCGCTGGAAGCCGCATACGAAGCTGGCCGAAAGAAAGAATCGGGAAATTAGGGACGCGTGAGACCACTTCCACTTAATTTTATTTAATGCTATAATACTGACCTATGAAATGGAAAATTGCCATTAATGTTCTGGTAGTCCTTGCATTCGTCCTTGGGACAATGCCTTCCATTTCGCATGCCAGCATGAATCATATCATGGAGCCAGTGGTCGCTGCTGCCGAGTCGGCAGCCGTGTCGGATCAGGTCGCCCATGAAGATTGCCATGGTCATGGTGAACAGAAACAAGATGTTCAAAAAACCGCCGCAAAGAAAGAAACCTCGGACAAGTCTTCCCATTGCGAAGGGAAGTGTAAGTGCGTAAGCAATTCTTGCAGCGGCTATGCGAAGATCTTTGGCATGGGCAATGTTGGTCTTGCGTTTCCGCGTACAACCAAAGCCCCATTCTCCATTGAGCAACAGATCGTTGTTTCCGATCTGCACTCCCGTATAAAACGCCCTCCACGAGCTTAAATCCTCTGTTTTAAACGCACCTCGTCCGCGCTGGACGAGTGTGTCTTTACGTCAGTTTACAAGGATTTAAGTAATGAAAAAGCATCATCTATGGATGGTGGCGCTTGCGGGGATAATAGCGACAGCAACCCCAGCTTACGCCAAAACCGTCGAATATAATCTGGTTGTCGAGCGCCAGCCTGTGAATATCACAGGAAAAAGCATCGAAAAAGTCACGGTCAATGGTGGCATCCCAGCCCCCGTTCTTCGCTTTAAAGAAGGCGATGAAGCCGTTATTCACGCAACAAACAAAATGGGCGAGGAAACCTCCATCCACTGGCACGGGCTTTTGCTGCCTGACTACATGGATGGGGTTCCGACCTTCGGCGGCTATCCAGGCATCCCCGCAGGGAAGACCTTTACCTACCGTTTCCCGCTGCGCCAGACAGGTACCTATTGGTATCACGCCCACTCCGGCGGTCAGGAACAGGACGGGTTCTACGGTGCATTGATTGTTGACCCCGCCGGTACAGACCCGATCCGCACGGATCGTGACTATGTGATTGTCCTTTCCGATTATTCGGAAGAGCGATCTGAAGACATCATGGCAAACCTGAAAATGTCATCGGAATACTACGCAAACACACGTCTTACGATAGGCGACTTCTTTGACGATGTGAGCAAGCGCGGTTTCTCCAAGGCGTGGAAGGATGCCAAGGACTGGGGTGACATGCGCATGATGCGCACCGATCTGGCCGATGTCACAGGTTACACATTCCTGATCAACGGCAAAACGCCCGATCAAAACTGGACGGGTATTTTCAAGCCAGGGGAACGTGTCCGCCTGCGTTTTATCAATGCCTCGGCCATGTCATTCTTTGATATCCGCATCCCTGGGCTGAAACTGAACGTGGTTCAAGCTGACGGGCAGAATGTCGAGCCTGTGAAGGTCGATGAGTTCCGCTTTGCCCCTGCCGAAACCTACGATGTGGTTGTCACACCGCAGGATGATAGAGCCTACACGGTTGTGGCCGAGCCAATCGACCGTTCTGGATTTGCCTTGGGTACGCTTGCTCCACGCGAGGGTATGAAAGGCGAAAAGCCGGAACAGCGTCCACGCGCCTTGCTGACGATGGGCGACATGGGCATGGAAGGCATGGAGGATATGGTCATGACACCTGAAGACATGATCAGCGGCTGGAAAAAAGCCGGAACCCCTGCTGGCCATAAAATGCTGGATTATTCAGATCTCCGTTATGCAGGTATCCAAAAGGATAAACGCGAAGCAGAGCGCACTATCGACATCCGTCTGGGTGGCAACATGGAGCGTTATATCTGGACGCTCAACGGCAAAAAGTTCTCGGACGCAGAACCTTTCCGCTTGAGATACGGCGAACGTGTTCGGATGACCTTCACAAACGAAACCATGATGGCGCACCCGATGCACCTGCATGGCATGTTTGTGCAGCTGGATAACGGGCAACCTGTCGAGAAAATGCCGAATAAGCACGTTGTGATCGTTGAGCCAGGTAAATCCTACTCTGTCCTTATAACGGCAGATGAGGCTGGCGAGTGGGCGTTCCACTGCCACCTGCTTTACCACATGATGTCGGGAATGATGAACAAGGTCGTTGTTGCGAAACTTGATCCAGAAGACATTCCTCCGGCGCAAACCCAACCTGCAAAGAATGGAGGCCACCATGCGCACCATTAAAACACTACTTCTAGCGACACTATTGACCTCCGCTCTTACAACCCATGCACTGGCTGAAGAGAATATGAGCCACGACATGGCGAAAGAGCATGGCGGTCAGATCTTCCATATGTTCCGGTTGGAAACCGACTATGGCGTTGGCAACGAAAGCGGCGTGGCCTCCTGGCATTTGGATGGCTGGGTCGGCACCGACGAAAACAAACTCTGGCTGAAAAGCGAAGGTGGACATACGGATGGCAAATTGGAGGACGCCGAATTCTGGGCGCTCTACAGCCGCAATATTTCCACGTTCTGGGATGCGCAAATCGGTGTGCGGTATGATGTTGAACCAAAATCAACAGCCTATGCCGTTATCGGTGTGAACGGTCTTGCGCCGTACTTCTTTGAAACGGAAGCGCACCTGTTTATCAGCGAGGAAGGTGATGTCAGTGCGAACATTCGGCAGGAGAACGATCTCTTGCTGACCCAGAAGTTGATCCTGCAACCTTACGCAGAAATCAACCTGTTCGCTCAGGACGTACCTGATCGTGACATTGGGGCGGGCATTAGTGATGGCAAAATCGGCCTTCAAACCCGTTATGAGATCACCCGAAAATTCGCGCCATATGTGGATATCAGCTATGGCCGAAAATTTGGTGAAACCTCATCCATTGCCAAAAACAATGGCGAAGATAGCGATGAAGTCGTAGGCGCAATCGGTTTGCGCTTGATGTTCTAACAACCATTCATGTTTACACAAAAGGAGAAAACCATGAAAAAACTGATGCTAACCATTGCCCCTGTCATTGCGCTTGCAATGTTTGCAAGTCCCGCCTTTGCCAAAGAGTGGGTCATCAAGGAAGTCAGCGATCCTGCTGGTGATAAACCGTACTACTTTTCCCCAGAAAAGCTGACGATCCAGCCAGGGGATACGGTGACGTTTGTTAACGCGCAAGACGATATGCACGATGTCATGTTTGACTCGGTGCCTAAAGGCGTTGATGAAATGATCATGAGCGAAACCCATGAAAAGGAAGGTGAGAAGTTCTCTTATACCTTTACCGTTCCTGGGACATATAGCTTCCACTGCCACCCGCATGAAGCTCTGGGCATGAGAGGGACGCTGATTGTCGGCACGCCGTCGAAGCCTGGCGAAACTGTCAAAATGGGCCACCATACACCGAGCGCCAAGGCCGCAAGCCAAAGTTCTGGTGATAAGGGTCAGGTTGCAGCAGACGCGATAGCGGCCACCGGCAAAATCAACAGCATCGATGCCGGTAAAGGCTCCATCAATATCACGCACGACCCGATCAAAGCATTGAGCTGGCCGAAGATGAAGATGGAGTTCTCTGTAGCGAAGGGCGTTGACCTGTCTGGCTTCAAAGCTGGTGATGCCGTAACATTCTCGCTGAAACCGCAAGGCGAAGATGACTTCATCGTCGTGAAAATCAACAAGGCAAACTAAGGGAGGATGCAATGAAAGGATTTTTATTCGCAATCGCTTTGGCTTTGTTTGCTGTGCCAGCAATGGCACAGGACAAGGCCGCTGAGGGGGTCGCCCTGACACCTGTTAAAACCGAGCTTGTGTGTATGGTCAATGACGCTGTCTTTGCCAAGCCCCAGATTCCGGTCGAGGTGAACGGGAAAACCTATTACGGCTGCTGCCATATGTGTAAGGAGCGTCTTGCAAAAGACATCACTGTCCGCATGGCAACCGATCCCGTAAGTGGCAAGCAGGTCGATAAGGCAGAAGCCGTTATTGGCCAAACTGCCGATGGGCGTGCGTTTTATTTCGAGAGTGCAGAAAATCTGAAATCCTATCGGGTTCCAGTTTATTCAAGCAGATAGAAATAATGAAAATACTTTAGAAACAATAAGATAGAGGGCGTGGCGACTTGGCTGCGCCCTTTATCCCTTTAAAGGCCATCTTGACGAAAGGTGCAAATATACTATATACCCCTATAAGGTATATAACATGCACAGAGGTATTTGATGGCGCACCATAAACATCCATCCCATGACGCGGAGATAAAGCGTTTGAACCGTATTGCAGGACAGATCGAAGGCGTTAAGAAAATGGTCGAAGATGGCCGTTATTGCCCTGAGATTCTCTCCCAGCTGCGGGCCGTTCGTTCTGCCGTTAAGGGAGTTGAGGTCGAGATCTTGCGCCGCCACCTGTCGTCCTGCGTCATCAACGTCATGGAAGGCACTGACGAGGCTGGCCGCATGAAATCTATCGAAGAAGTTACAAGCCTATTTTCAAAGTTTGACGAATAAGGAGCCACGACATGAGCAATCACGATCACCATAACCATGATCATCACAATCATAAAAAAGAAGAAAAAGGCTCATGCTGTTCCCAGCACGGCCAGGCGCAGCCAGCAAAAGAAGAAGCCTCACACGGATGCGGTTGTGGCCACAAGAAAGCGCATCAGGAAAAAGAAGCTGGGCAAGGTTCATGCTGTTCTACGCACAAACATGAGCCTCAAGAGGCTGCGCACGGCTCGTGCTGCTCCACCCACAAACAGGAAGAGCCAAAGGAGCATGCACATGGTGCTTGCTGCTCAACCCACAAGCACGGGCATCATGCCAAGGCGCCTGTCGATGCACCCGCAGGAACCATTTTCATTTGCCCGATGCACCTGCAAATACGGCAGGTCGGCCCTGGGACATGCCCTATTTGTGGTATGGCGCTGGAGCCGGAAATCATGACGGGCGAGGAAGGGCCAAGCCATGAATTGATTGATATGACGCGCCGCTTCTGGATTGGCCTCGTTCTGACATTGCCTGTTTTCGCCTTGGAAATGGGTTCGCACTTGATGAATATGCACTTCATTACAGGCACGCTCTCCAACTGGATACAGCTTGCTCTGGCAACGCCTGTCGTCCTCTGGGCTGGTTTGCCGTTCTTTACGCGTGGCTGGGCTTCGGTCAAAACCCGCAACCTAAATATGTTCACCTTGATTGCTATTGGTACGGGTGTGGCGTGGCTCTACAGTATCGTGGCTACCTTAACGCCAAGCGTCTTCCCTGAAGGATTCTGGCGGGCGGATGGCTCGGTTCCGGTTTACTTCGAAGCCGCTGCCGTTATCACCGTTCTTGTTCTTTTGGGACAGGTTCTGGAATTGCGGGCGCGTGAGAAAACGGGTGGCGCTATTCGTGCGCTTCTGAACCTCTCCCCGAAAATTGCCCGTCGCATCAATGAGGACGGTACGGAAGAAGATATTCCGCTGAACCACGTTCATGTTGGCGACCATTTGCGGGTGCGTCCTGGCGAAGCCGTGCCGATCGACGGTACCATTGTCGAGGGCAAAAGCGCGATTGATGAGTCGATGGTGACAGGTGAATCCATGCCGACCGTCAAAGAAAACGGCGCAAGTGTCATTGGTGGCACGATGAACCAGACAGGCGGCTTTATCATGCGTGCCGAACGCGTGGGCGGCGATACCATGCTGTCGCGCATCGTGCAGATGGTGGCCGAGGCTCAACGCAGTCGTGCGCCTATTCAGCGCATGGCCGACCATGTTTCCGCATGGTTTGTACCAGTAGTTATGCTGGTTGCTATCATTGCATTTGTCGTCTGGGCGGTATTCGGCCCGTCACCCGCTTTGAGCTATGGCTTGATTGCGGCGGTGAGCGTTCTGATTATCGCTTGTCCGTGTGCTTTAGGCTTGGCCACACCAATGTCGATCATGGTTGGTGTAGGCCGTGGGGCGCAGGCTGGCGTTTTGATTAAAAATGCTGAATCCCTCGAACGCATGGAGAAAGTCGATACGCTGGTTGTCGATAAAACCGGAACGCTGACGGAAGGTAAGCCAAGAGTCACAAAAATTGTTGCCGAAGGTTTGTCTGAAGATGATCTGCTTTCTTTTGCTGCGTCGCTGGAACAGCCGAGCGAACACCCGCTGGCGCATGCCGTGGTCGTGGCCGCACAGGAAAAAGGTCTGGCCATTGCCAAAGCTGAAGACTTCGACTCTCCGACAGGAAAAGGCGTTGTTGGCAAGGTGGGTGGCCGTTCCGTGGCACTCGGTAATATCAAAATGATGACCGAGCTGAAGATCGATGTTTCCCATCTTGAAAAACAAGGCGATGAGCTGAGACAAGACGGCGCAACCGTTATCTTTGCTGCCGTGGATGGCAAGGCTGCCGGATTACTGGCTATTGCCGACCCGATCAAGGAAACCACACCGCAAGCCATTAAAGAATTACGGGCTGCCGGAATTCATGTGGTGATGCTGACGGGCGATAATAAAACAACGGCCTTGGCTGTTGCCCGTAAGCTGGGAATTGACGAAGTGGAAGCGGAAGTCCTGCCCGAAGACAAAAGCCGTATCGTTAAAGAGCTGCGGGACAAAGGCCGTGTCGTTGCGATGGCTGGTGACAGCACGAATGACGCACCCGCTCTCGCTGCTGCCGACATCGGCATTGCCATGGGTACAGGTACGGACGTAGCAATGGAGAGCGCAGGTATCACCCTCTTGCGGGGCGATCTTATGGGCATTGCCAAGGCACGTGTCCTCTCGGAAGCTGTGATGAGCAACATCCGGCAGAACCTGTTCTTCGCGTTTGCTTATAACGTGGCAGGCGTGCCGGTGGCCGCTGGCGTTCTGTACCCCGTGTTCGGCCTATTGCTCAGTCCGATCATGGCTGCTGCTGCGATGTCACTGTCGTCTGTAAGCGTCATCCTGAACGCCTTGCGCCTAAGAATGATCAAGCTGTAGGGATAAAAAAATGTTCGGACACAATCGTTACGGACAAGGCGAACATTTTTTGCCATTCTAATACCTATCATCGCGATCATTGCATTCGAAGCCACGCCTCACCGCGTGGCTTTTTGCATATGAGGCGTGGTGGAAAAGGCAAAAAGGTACTCGGAACACTTCGCCCCTATGCGGCGGGCTAAGGCGCATGACTTTTTTAGTCACAGACTTTTTTTCTGGGTGCGCAGTTTGCGCACCTGACCCCAAAAACAGCAGGAAATAAGGGCTTTGAAAGGTGCGCACCCAGAAGTGCGCACCCGCCTTTTTGTGACTGCGCACCCAAAAGGTTCAAGGAACAACGTGTGGATTTACGTCCCTTCACAATTCTGTCCCTGTGCGCCGGTGTCGGCGGACTCGACCTCGGACTTAGAGTGGCGCAGCCAAATTCTCGCACAGTCTGTTTTGTTGAGATCGAAGCCTATGCGGCAGCAATCCTGGCAACGCGCATGGAACAAAACGCCCTGGATCAAGCACCTATTTGGACGGATTTACGAACCTTCGATGGCAAGCCGTGGCGTAGCCTCGTGGATTGCATCACTGCGGGCTATCCATGCCAGCCCTTTAGTGTTGCGGGCAAGCAGCTCGGTGACAAAGACCCAAGACACCTCTGGCCAGATGTCTTTCGCGTGGTGCGAGAAATCGACCCGCCCTTGTGCTTCTTCGAAAACGTCCCAGGACATCTACGATTGGGATTCCGACAAGTCCACGATGACCTTCGAAGCTTGGGTTACCGCGTTAAGGCAGGCTTGTTCACAGCGGAGGAAGTCGGCGCATCTCATAAACGAGAACGACTCTTCATCCTGGCCTACCGCGAGAGTGTCTTCGGCCCATGCGCCATGCCAGAGCGAGATAGCCAAGGGCGACCCGCGCAGGCGACTGGAGGTTTCGGTGGTGACATGGGCAACGCCGAACACGATGGATCATCTGCCGCCACGTTCACCAGAGGCGATGGAACGGATGCTGGGGCTAGAGGGAGCGCGTGCGGGACGGACACGTCCCAGCAATCTGCGCGAACAGATCATGTGGCTGACACCCAGGGCGCAGGAAAGCGCGGAAAATCAGGACAGCTTCCTCAAACGCAACGGGGACAGAACGGATCGGTGTTTCGGCTCTCTGTCGGCGCAGGCGAAGGTCTGGCCGACCGTCACCACGCAGGATGCGAAGAACAATGCGGGGCCGAGCCAATTCAGGCGCAACACGAAACCACTGAATGTCGAAGCCTGCCTGCATTCCCTCTCTTCGCCCCAGGGCCAACAGGCGACTGGAGCGACGTCCCAGAAAGTCTTGAACCCGCAATTTGTCGAATGGCTGATGGGCTGGCCTATCGGGTGGACAGAATTCGCGCTGGTGGAAACGGTGTCGTGCCGCTGGCTGCCGCTTATGCATGGCGCACTCTCATTTCTAGAGCAGCAACAACAACTTTTGGAGAAACAATCTGATGAGCAATGATGTTCAACTGAATGTCGAATATATTTCCGTTGATCACCTGATCCCGTATGCCAAGAATGCCCGCACTCATTCGGATGCACAGGTGGCGCAAATCGCGGGATCGATGACGGAATTCGGTTTTGTGAACCCGATCCTGATCGGCGATGACGGCGGCATTATCGCTGGGCATGGCCGTGTGATGGCCGCCCGCATGCTGGGCGTGAAAGAAGTTCCAGCCATCCGCCTAAAGCATCTGAACGAAGTACAACGCCGTGCGCTGATCATCGCCGACAACAAGATCACTGAAAACGCAGGATGGAACGATGAATTGCTGCGACAGGAGCTTTTGGCGCTGGATAGTGATGAATTTGACCTTGGCCTTTTGGGATTCAACGATGATGAGCTGGACGCTTTCCTCAACGGAGACAGTGATGGAGAAGGCCTGACTGATGAAAACGCCGCACCGGAAATTCCTGAAACGCCTGTCAGCGTGCTGGGTGATCTGTGGCTGTGTGGCGATCACAAAATCCTGTGTGGGGATTCCACGCTGATCGACAGCTACCAGACCCTGCTGGGCGAGGAGCTGGCCGACATGGTGTTCACCGATCCGCCGTACAACGTCAATTATGCGAACTCGGCCAAGGACAAGATGCGCGGCAAATCCCGCCCGATACAAAATGACAATCTGGGTGCAGATTTTGGCGCATTTCTTTATGATGTTTGCACCAATTTGATGATGGTCTGCAAAGGCGCGATGTATATCTGCATGTCGTCCTCGGAGCTGCACACGCTTCATGGCGCGTTTTCCGAGGCGGGTGGCAAATGGTCGACCTTCATCATCTGGGCAAAAAACACCTTCACGCTGGGTCGTGCCGACTATCAACGCCAGTACGAGCCGATCCTGTATGGCTGGAAAAACGGCCACGAGCATTTCTGGTGCGGTGCGCGGGATCAGAGCGATGTCTGGTTCGTGAACAAGCCCGTGAAAAACGATCTGCATCCTACCATGAAACCAGTCGAGCTGGTGGAACGCGCCCTGCATAATTCCAGCAAGACCAAGGATATCGTGCTGGACGCGTTCGGTGGTTCGGGTAGCACCATGATCGCTTGCGAAAAAACGGGACGCCGCGCCCGCCTGATCGAGCTTGAACCGAAATACACCGATGTCATCGTCAAACGCTGGCAGGAATTCACGGGCAAGAAAGCAATCTTGGCCGCTACAAAAGAGCTATTTGAAGAAATAGAAAAGAAAAGGGTGTAGAGGGGAGGAATCGAACCTCCCTACGTTCTCTCTTGGTTCAGATAACAGGCATCACTTCATTACAGATCTCGCTTGGAGGGGTGAAACCGCCAGGTCTCTACAGGAACGTCACACCAACAAGCGCACAAATACTTAGGTCAGTCATGATAGATACTCCTTGTTGAAAGTTTCCAAACAACGCAAAGACCAGAGCGATAACACCCCCAAGCGATACTGTCACAGAAGCAGCTACAGTTACCTTTACTGCCAAGCTCGTATATCTGCGTATTAAGATATAGCTTTTATACAGCTACATCAAGTCTTGAATAATAACGGCGCATGCCATCAATCCGTTCGCTGGTGACGTTCTTTCCTGCCTTTTTCTGCATGGAAAGGAATCCGCGCACCGTGTGGCTCTGCCAGTCGGTCAGCTTCATCATCTCGTTGATGGTTGCACCTTCCGGCCGTTCCAGCAGCGCGAGGACTTGGGCTTTCTTATTGACCTTGGGTTCGGTGACGGCCTGAGTGGCTTCTGCTTTGGGTTTTACGACCTTGGCAGGCATAGTGCGCGGTGTCGGCGCAGGTTTCTTCGTTGCCTGTTTCTTGGGGGTGGTTTTCTTTTTTGCGGTGGCCATGATGATGCTCCTTTTGTTGGCGTTGCATCGTCATGAACGCTTCAATTCAGCACGAAGTAAAGTTGAATAGATCAAGAAAAGTGAGGATTTATGGTGGTTTCCATCCGTGCTTACGCCCGTCATCGGGGTGTGGCTGAAAACGCCGTGCGCAAAGCAATAAAAGCAGGTCGCATCACGCCCGACAGCAATGGAAAGATCGACGTTGCCAAGGCTGATGCTGCCTGGGAGGCCAACACCGACCACACCAAACGGCATGATCCGGCAGGATTCAAGGATATCGACCCTGAAGAGGCCATGAATTCCGTCAAACAAACTCTGGCCGAGAATGGCCGCGCCGCGCATGGCATGAACAGCTTCACGCAAGCTCGCACTGCGCATGAAATCGCCAAAGCCCACCTCGCGCGGCAACGCCTGCAGGAGAAAAAAGGACAATTAATCAACAAGGACATGGTGAAAGCACAGGTGTTCCGTCTGGGGCGGCAATTCAGGGACGCATGGGCAAACTGGCCAGCACGCGTGTCCGCACAAATCGCCGCCGAGCTGCAGGTGGACGAGCATGTCTTGCACATGACCCTGGAACGCTGTGTGCGGGAGCATCTGGATGAACTTGGGGATGCCAAACTCGATCTCGAATGAAGGAGGATATGACAGTCTAGAAATCGAAAATATCTGGCAGCAGGCCGTCAAACCAGACCCGTACCTTCTGGTATCGGAATGGGCAGATAAGTACCGCCTTCTTTCTCCAAAATCAGCTGCCGAGCCAGGGCGCTGGCGCACCGCACGCACGCCGTACTTGCGCGATATCATGGATCATCTTGCGCCGTCCTCTCCGGTGCAGCGCATCGTGTTCATGAAGGGATCGCAGGTCGGCGGGACGGAATGCGGTAATAACTGGATCGGTTACGTCATTCACGCAGCGCCAGGGCCGATGATGGCCGTTGCGCCAACGGTGGAGCTGGCCAAACGCCATTCTAAACAGCGTATCGATCCGCTTTTGAACGATGTGCCGGAATTGCGCGAGAAAGTGCGCCCCGCACGAGAACGCGACAGCGGCAACACCATTCTTAGCAAGGATTTCCTTGGCGGCCTGCTCATCATGACAGGCGCGAACTCTGCTGTCGGTCTGCGCTCGATGCCGGCCCGCTACCTGTTTATGGACGAAATCGATGCTTACCCTGGCGACGTTGATGGCGAAGGTGATCCGATCCTGCTGGCGGAACGTCGATCGGCAACATTTAAACGCCGCAGGAAGATATTCATGGTCAGCACACCTACCGTCAAAGGGCTTTCGCGGATTCAGCGTGAGTTCGAGAAAAGCGATCAGCAGTTTTTCCATGTGCCATGCCCTGAATGCGATCATTTCCAGCCGCTGCGGTTCACGCAACTGCGCTGGCCGGAAAACGAACCGCAAAAGGCCGAGTATGTCTGCGAGAGCTGCGGTTGCCTGATTGCCGAACACCACAAGACAGCGATGCTGGCGCGGGGTAAATGGCAGGCTACGGCGGAAACCAAAGATGGAACGGTGGGCTATCACCTATCGTCCCTCTACAGCCCGATTGGCTGGTTTTCGTGGGGCGATGCCGCCGCCATGTTCGAGGATGCCAAACGCAACCCCGATCTGATGAAGGGTTTCGTCAACACGGTGCTGGGAGAGCCTTACGAGGAATCTTCCGATGCGCCGGAATGGCAGCGTCTGTATGAACGCCGACAAACCTATGTACAGGGGGTCGTCCCGATGGGCGGCCTGTTCCTGACGGCGGGTGTCGACGTGCAGAAAGACCGTCTCGAATGCGAGATCGTTGCCTGGGGCCGCAACAAGGAAAACTGGTCGGTGGATTACGTCATCCTTGATGGTGACACCGCGCGACCGGAGATCTGGAAGCGGCTGGATACGGAAGTCTTGCAGCGGGATTGGCCGCACGCCACGGGTCACACCATGCCCATTCGGGTGATGGCCGTGGACAGCGGTTACGCCACGCAGGATGTTTACGGCTTCGTGCGCAACCATCCCCAGGCCGTCTGGGGCGGTAACGGCGCACGCGCCAGCCAGCCGCGCACGGTCGTGGCCGTCAAAGGCCGTGATACGGAAACAGCTCTCATCCTAAGCGTGTCGAAGGCTGACACGGGTGGGAAACGTCGCGGTTTGCGGGTCTGGAACGTATCCGGCCCTGTGGCCAAAATGGAGCTTTACCGCTGGTTGAAACTGGAATGGCCGACCGACCGCGAAATTGCGGACGGTGCGCTGTTCCCGCCTGGCAGTTGCCACTTCCCGCAATATGGGGAGGAATACTTCAAGCAGCTGACGGCGGAGCGCCGCGTCATTCGCGTTGTGAAGGGTTTTCCGCATGCGACCTGGGAGAAAGACCCCAGCCGCAATAACGAAGCCCTGGATTGCCGCGTGTACGCCCGTGCCGCTGCCACCATCTACGGCATCGACCGCATGAGCGAATTCAAATGGCGCAGCCTTGAAGAAACGCTGGGTGTGGAGACCGTGATTCCGACACGCGGAGTGGAAATTCCTGTGACGGAAGAAGCCAGAGCCGAACCGCCGAAACCGCAACCCAAGAAACGGGTCACTGTACCACAGCGAAAATCTGTGCGGGCGAATGATCCTTATTTATAAATAAAAGAAAGAGATTATAATGGAAAATTAATACAATACAGGGTGACCGATGACAGATACAGACGAAATCAAAAAAAGAGCATTAAAGGTAATCAGTCCTATCCTTCCTGCGTCAAACAGTACTAAAGCGGAGAAGGATTTCCTTTTTCAAGCTCAGAAGACTACAGCAAGTCAAAATCTTCCACCCTATTATATGATCTATTTTCTTTTAGTTGAGCTTTTAGGATTTAGAGATCTGGGAAGGTTTGAAAAAATTTCATGGTCAATACCTATTGATTACAATGGTGAAGCTTTCCTTATTGAACATAGAAAATTTGGGGTAGGAATTTTTGCGAGAGATGCTTCGGCTCAATCTAAGGAAGCGGATGAAATTGCAGCACTCATTAGAAAAGGAGTCAAATGCGCTAAGCCTTTCTTTGAAAAAATGGCGCAAGAAGCCGCTCAAAAATCTGAGCTGAACGTGGTAAATAATGCAAGGGAGCTGTTTGAAAGATTTAATTTCCTACTTGATGAATATAGAAAATTAAACAACGAGGCTGAAAATCGAAAAGACGAAGTTATTAAAACCCAACTATCAGAAAATTCATGGATGACGGAGCGTCCATATTATCAAATTAAAAGAAAAGCTGATTGGTTAGCTATATCTGTAGTTGAGGCGTTTTTTAGTTGGACAGAACATGTTTTTATTCATATCGGCATATTAAATGGCAATATTTGTACAGGCGTTGATGTATCTAATTTAGCATCTGCAGAATGGTCTGATAAATTCAAAGTAGCTTTACCTTTATCTGATAAGTCCAATAAATCTTTTTACGATGACCTGTTACTAATTAGAAAGCAAATTAGAAACTTTATTGCACATGGAGCTTTTGGAAAAGAAGGCGAGGCATTTCATTTTCATTCTAGAACAGGTGCTGTTCCTATTGTAATGGAAGACAAAAAACGTAAGCAGAACTTTTCTATTTCTGATGAATTAGCTTTTAATAATAACGCCGCCATTGCATTAATAGAAAAATTTATAACTCACTTATGGTCTGATAGACGAAAGCCTGCATATCTGTACATCCAGGAGTACAGCTTGCCATTAATTCTAACCATGGTCACCGATGGGCAGTACAAATCCGCAATGCAATCAACAGAAAAAATGAAAGAGCTTGTCGAACATTTAAGCGGTCAACAAGAACGAGCTTGGAATATGGATTGGTAGCCTTTCACGTGAGTAAACAAAGCCGCCTTCGGGCGGTTTTTTTTATTGGAGAAATCGTATGACAGAAACCTTGCTCGAACTTGAAACCCGACTGGTGCAGGCCAAGGAGGCGCGGCATCGCCTTTTGACTGGTACGCAGGAAGTATCGGTCAGCCTTCATGGCTATGGCAGCACGACTTATACGGCAGGAAATGTTGAAGCGCTGGAAAGATACATCCACGAGCTTCAGGTAGAAATTTCAAGGCGTAATGGCACGGCCAGACGCGGAATCATTCGAACAAGTTTCTAAGGCTCAAATTTACAGGATATTGGCATGGTGCAATTACTGGACTCATCTGGCCAGCCTATCAAGGCTGCGCATCGTATGCGTGTGAGCGATACGGCGCATCGTGCAGCATCCTTGCGCACGCGTGAGCTGGCAAGTTGGATGCCATTACTGGGATCGGCTGATAGCGATTTGCTATCTGAATTGCCGACGCTGGTGTCACGGTCGCGCGACCTGACCCGCAACCACGGCGTGGCATCTGGCGCAATTCAAACGCTGGTCGACAACGTCATCGGCACAGGTCTGCGTCTGGCAGCCATTCCCGATTACCGCGCCTTGGGAAAAACCAAGGAATGGGCAGATGATTGGGCGCGACAAGTTGAAACTGAATGGCGTTCCTGGGCAGAAAGCACGGAGTGCGATGCGGCCAATGCGCTGACATTCGCAGGCATGACGGCTCTGGTATTCCGCTCCAGTATCGTGAACGGCGAAGCATTGGCTTTGCCGTTGTGGCTGGAAGAACGCGGCACGCGTTATGCCACAACCCTGCAACTGGTAGAAGGCGATAGGCTTTCCAACCCTGCAGGGCGGCAGGATAGTAAAACCATGCGCTCCGGTATTGAGATTGATATGTACGGGGCGGCGGTGGCGTATCATCTCCGCAAAAACCATCCTGGCGATGTCTATATGGGTTTTGGCCTTGATGCGCAGGATTGGGAGCGCATCCCTGCGCGGACGGCGTTTGGCCGTCAACGTGTCCTGCATATTCATGACAAAGAGCGTACGGGTCAGCATCGTGGCAAGCCGCTGCTGACTTCGATCATGCCGATGTTCAAAATGCTCGACCATTACGAGCGTTCGGAGCTGCAGGCTGCCGTGGTCAACGCCATGATCGCTGCCTTTATCGAAACCCCGCTGGATGGTGAGGCCATCGGCGAGATGTTCGGCGGGTCGGTGGACGATTATCTGGCTGCGCGGAATGAATGGGATATTCGCCTGCAGGGCGGTTCCATCATCCCCGTATTCCCAGGCGACAAGGTCGCGCCGTTCACGCCAAGCCGCCCGAACAGCGGTTACGGCCAGTTTGTCGAGAACGTCCTCCGCCATATCGGCGCAGGCCTCAATATGCCGTTTGAATTGTTGATGAAGGATTTTTCCAAAACCAACTATTCAAGCGCACGCGCGGCGTTGCTGGAGGCGTGGCGGTATTTCAACGCCCGCCGCCAATGGATGGCGACCTATTGGGCCAGGCCCGTTTACGAGCTGTGGCTGGAGGAAGCTATCAATCGGGGTATCGTGGATGCCCCTGATTTTTATGAGCGCCGCGCGGCATGGACGCGTTGCAAATGGATCGGCCCTGGCCGTGGCTGGGTTGATCCGGTCAAGGAAGCCAAGGCTGCTCATCTTCGCATGCAGATCGGCCTGTCTACGCTGGAGGATGAATGCGCTGCGCAAGGGCTGGATTGGGAAGAAGTTCTTGAACAGCTCGCGCGTGAGAAAGCCAAGATCATGGAGCTGGGGCTTTCGATCAATGATGTGAACAGCATTTTGACCACTACCGACAATAATCAGGAGGAAGAAAATGAGGATTTGGAACCGCATCGCCGGTGAACCGTGGGCGATCACGGAAACGGCGCTGCATACGATTTTAGAAATCGCCACGCGAGAAAACGAAAGCCCACAGGCGGTGGCCGCTAAACTTGGCCGCAATCTGCAAAACACTTATAGCGTGACAGAACGCGATGGTGTGGCAATTATTCCAGTCACAGGGCCGCTGTTTCGCTATGCCAACCTGTTCACGATGATCAGCGGCGCGTCCAGTTACGAGCTGATCGCCCGTGATTTCACGGCAGCGCTGGAAAACCCGCAAATCAAGGGCATCATCCTTGATATTGATTCCCCAGGCGGGGAAGTGAATGGCGTGTCGGAATTGTCCAACATGGGTTTTGCCGCGCGAGGCAAGAAACCTGTCGTGGCATATGCGTCTGGTGATGCGGCATCCGGTGCATACTGGATTGCCTCTGCCGCTGATGAGATCGTGGTGTCTGAAACTTCGGCGCTGGGATCAATCGGCGTGGTCGGCATGTATCAAGGAAAATCAGGAAAAAAGGCGGAAGCCGTGGAGATCGTTTCCTCGCAAAGTCCGCACAAGCGTCTTGATCCCACCACGGATGATGGCCGCAACCGTTTGCAAATCCGCATCGACAGTATGGCGGACGTCTTTATCGAAACCATTGCTCGTAACCGCAATGTGTCCGCCGAAAATGTGCAGAACCATTATGGCGGTGGCGATGTAATGATCGGCGCAAAGGCTGTCAGCGCCGGTCTTGCCGACAGGGTCGGCAGCCTTGAAGGACTGATAGCCGAACTTTCCTCCCCAAAGAAAAGCCCTCACAAAGAGGGCTTTTTTAATGCCCAAAACCAACCCCCATCAACACAGGAGAAAAAACCGATGCCCCAAGAAACATTGACTCTCGAAACCTTGAAAAAAGACCACCCCGACCTGGTCGCCACACTTACGCGCGAGGGAGCATCTGCTGAAAAGAAACGTCTGAACGACATCCTTTGTAGCGAAGAAGCCAAAGGGCGTGAAAAGCTCGCAAAGGAGATGGCGCTGAATACCGACATTCACGCCATGGAAGCCCGACAACTTCTGGCCTGCGCCCCTGTCGAAGAACCGAAGGCAACGACCTCTTTTGAAAAGGTCATGTCTTCCATGCCCAATCCGGCGATCACGCCCGCCAGCGATGATGCCGTCAACGATGTCGATGCGGTCGCCAGCCGCATTGCCGCCGCCGTTTAACCCCGCAACACAAGGAGAAAACCATGACAAAAGCTGAAGGTTTTAAAGATCAGGGCGAATACACCCCTGACAATCTGCTGGCAGGTGAATACCCGCGCGTTGAGCGCGTGGTGACGATTGCCGCAGGAGCCGATCTGGCCAAAGGCGCTGTTCTTGGCCGCATCACGGCCAATGGCAAATTCAAATTGAGTGCTTCGGCCAGTGCCGACGGTTCTCAAACGCCGGATGCCATTCTGGCTGAACGCGCCAACGCCGCCGACAACGATGTTCAAGCCGTCGTCTATTTCAGCGGTGAATTCAACGAAAATGCTCTCGTCCTGGGCGCGGGTCACACGCTCGACAGCGTGCGCATCGCGCTGCGGGCAAAGAATGTCTATCTGCGCCGCAACCAGAAATAACCAGATCTTTCAAAAAGGAGAAAGCCCATGTCTATCGACATTTTCAATACCCACGTCCTGACCAAGGTCGTGGAAAAGCTGGAGCGTCCCAGCTCTTTCCTGCTCGACGTATTTTTCGGTCAGGAACAAACTGAAGATTCCGAAGAAATCCACTTCGACATCGACAAATCCAAGCCGAAGCTGACACCGTTTGTTTCGCCGCTGGTTGCCGGTAAGGTCGTGGATGACGAAGGTTTTACCACCAAGAGCTTCAAGCCTGCCTATGCCAAGGACAAGCGCCGCTTTGACCCCAATCGCCCGTTCAAGCGTTCGATTGGCGAGAAAATCGGCGGCACGCTGTCCCCGCAGCAACGTCTGGAAGCCAATATCAACCGCACCCTGTCCAAGCAGCTGGAAAACCTGACGCGCCGCGAGGAAGTCATGGCATCAGAAGCTCTGCGCACGGGGCGCATCACTGTCACGGGCGACGAGTATCCGACCGTGGTCGTGGACTTCCAGCGCGATCCGTCCCTGACGGTGGGGCTGGCGGGCGGCAGTCGCTGGGGCGAAACGGGCGTGAATGCGCTGGACAACCTCGAAGATTGGGTTGCCCGCATTCAAGAAAAATCCGGCGCGGTGGGCCGCACCGTGATCATGGATGCGCTGGCATGGCGCGTGTTCAAAGCCGATCCCAAGGTGGAAAAGCTGCTGGATATCCGCCGCCTGCGTGATGCGGCAGATCTGGCGCTGGGACCGATTGCTTTTGGCCAGGGCAACGATCTGGCACGCTATGTCGGCACTATCGGCGATCTGGATTTCTGGGTCTATAACGACCGCTACGTTGACGACAACGATGCTGTCCAGAAACTCCTGCCGGATTACACCGTGCTGATCGGCAGCCCGACTCAATTGGAAGGCACACGTTGCTATGGCGCTATCCAGGACGAAAAGGCTGGATACCGTGCGCAGCGCTTCTTCTCGAAATCGTGGCTGGAGGAAGACCCTGCCGTGCGCTGGCTGCTGTTGCAATCCGCACCGCTTATCGTTCCTTACCGCCCGAACGCTTCGTTCTGTGCAACGGTACGCTAAGGAGGGATGGCCATGAAAATCAAAGCGATCATCACTCTGCACGTTAACGGCAAAGACCATGCGCCTGGCGCAGTGCTGGACATTGCGGACGATGAGGCCGAACGCCTTATCGCACGCGGTTTCGCAACGTCAGGACAGGAAAAGGCTGCATCCACTCTGGCAAAAACGGCCACCACGCCTGCGGGCGGCAAACCCGCTCCGACGATTGAAGATATTGTCGAGGCGATTTCCGGCCTTGATCCTGCCAAGGATTACGGCAAGAACGGCAAGCCGAATGTGGAAGCCATCGAAGCACTGCTGGGTGCAGATATCACCGCCGCGCAACGTGATCAGGCATGGGAAATCTTTAAACAAGATGGTAAGGAAGAATGAGCTTCCAAGCCTCGGCTTCCAAAGCGGTAGATGCGCTGTTCGCCAAATTCGGGCGGGCGGCGCATCTCGTCTTTCGGGACAATACCGAGGCCGATACAACGGTCATTCACCGTTTCCCTGACAGGATTATCGATGTCATGGACACGCGCGTGCATACAGGCACAGACCTGTTTGAGCTGCGTTTGTCGGAAATCGACCCTGCCAAAGCGATCTATCAAATCATCATCGATGGCAAAACCTATGTGGCGCAGGGTGAACCTGTGCGTGATCAACATGGGCTTGTGCTGAGGATTGAGGCCTATGCGTCTTAAAGCTGCCTTTGAGGGAAAGCTGCAGGAATACATGAAGGCTGAATTCGCCACGGCGGAGCGTGCCGTCACACTTGGCGTGCGCGAAGCCACTGACGGCTTGAAAATATCGATGCGCAGGCAAGTGACTAGCGCAGGCCTCGGTCAGCGTATGGCCAATACCTGGCGCGGTGATCTCTATCCACGCGGACAAAATTCCATCCGTGCGGCGGGCATGGTCTATACCAAGGCCAGTCGTATCATGGAAGGCTTTGAGAACGCAGCGGTCATTCGCTCAAAAGACGGATGGTGGCTGGCGATCCCGACGCCGAACGCGCCGAAGCGTGGCGTGGGCGGCAAACGGATTAATCCATCGAACTTTCCCGAACATTCTTTGGGAAGGTTGCGCTTTGTATATCGCAGCGGCAAGCCGTCCTTGCTGGTGGTTGATAATGCCCGCGCGTCCTACAGCCGGAAAAATGGTCAGCTGCGGGGCTTCCGAAAGGCCAGCGACCGTGCAGTCAGCAAGGGGCAAGGTCTTACCACGGTGGTGATGTTCTGGCTTGTGCCGCAAGTGCAGATGAAAAGGCTCATCACCTTTGATGCGGAGGCGCGGCGCTGGTTCGACCGTCTGCCGCAGTTAATTTTGAAAAATTGGCCAGATTGAGGACATCATGACATCGAAACGAGAACAGGCTCTTGCGGGTCTTTTTTTATGCCTGAAAGACAACATTACAGGGCTTTCCGTCCTCCGAAACGAACCTTTGCCAACGAAGGTTCCTGCTGAGGGGCTGGTTATCCTGCGTGACGGTGACCCAGGGGAGCCAGAGGTAACCTTGTCACCTACGCGTTACCATTACCAGCACCGTGCTGAAATTGAGGCGCTGGTGCAACACGGTGATCCTGCGCAGCGTGATACGGCACTGGATATTTTGCTGGAAACGGTGGCGCAGGCGCTGGACAGTCAGACTAGTTTCGGCGGCCTTGTCGATTATCTGCATATCGAAACACCGGATTTTCTGTCCGAAACCGTCGAGGGTGCGCCGACCATCAAAGCGGCGGTCGTCCCCATCATCCTTGAATACTCAACCTCTAACCCGCTCAACTAAAGGAGAAACACCATGTCTCGTGCATATGGGTGGAACGCCCGCCTTATCATCGGTTTTGAAACCGTCTATGGAACAGCCCCCGCTTCGGGGGCTTTTCATTTAGTACCCTTCGTGTCCAGCGATCTGGACTCGGCACAGGGACTGATTGAATCCAACGTCCTCGGCCTTGGCCGCGATCCGACCCAGCCTTATCAGGATGTGATCAATGTGGATGGTGATATCGTCATTCCCGTTGATTTGCGCAATATTGGGCATTGGCTCAAAGCCGTGTTCGGTGCGCCGACAACCACGGGCGCTGGGCCGTACACGCATGAATTCAAATCGGGTGGCGTGACATTGCCGAGCCTGGCCGTTGAGGTCGGGATGCCGGAAATTCCTGATTTTCCACTGTTCACCGGCGTGCGTGCCAACTCGATGGCCTTCAACTTCCAGCGTAGCGGCGAAGCACAGGTGACCATCAACCTGATCGGCCAGGGTGAAACTCCGCAAGTCGCCACGCGCGATGCCAGCCCTGATCTGGTGGAATACACGCGTTTTTCGCAATTCCAGGGATCGGTCAAACAAGGAGGTAATCCGCTGGGCAACGTGACCTCAGCCAGCGTGACCTACAACAACAATCTGGAACGCATCGAAACCATCCGCGATGACGGCAAGATTGATGGCGTTGACCCTGGCGTTGCCGCGCTCACGGGTAATATCGCCGTGCGCTATGCCGATAATTCGCTGATGAATACTGCGCGGTCAGGTGTGCCGATTGATTTGGAGCTGGCCTACAAGATTGATGCAGATCGACAGCTCATCATCGAATGTCACGAGGTGTATTTGCCGAAGCCAAAACGCTCCATTAGCGGGCCGAACGGCATTGAAGCCACTTATGATTTTCAAGGCGCAAAAGATGCCGTCCTCGGAAACATGGTCACCATCACCCTGATCAACGATGTGGAGGCTTACTAATGCTTAAGCTCAATATTCAAACCGAGCCTTATTGGCTTGAACTCGGTCTTGGCGTGCGCGTGAAAGTGCGCCCTTGCACCAGTCCGATTTTCTACGCCGCGCGGGCATTCATGAACAAGCGCTTGACCGAAATTGGCGAGGAATACCGTAAACGCAAGGAAATCGGCGCAGCGGTGGATGATCTGCCGCAAGTCGACAATGCCGAAATCCGCGAGGCGCTGGCCGAGGAATATCTGGCGCGTGGCTTAGCACGCGCGGCCATTGTCGATTGGGAAGGTATTCTGGAAGCTGATGGCGATGCCACCGCACCCGTTACGCCTGAAAAGATTGACGAGTTGATGACCGGCTTCTGGTCAATCGCCGCCAGCTTTTCCCAGCAATACACAGGTGTGCGGGAGCTGATCGATGCCGAAAAAAAAGACTTGAGCGCCGTGCAGAATGGCACTTCGGGGACGGCGCAGAATACTGCAACTCCTGCCCCGAAGAATGTGCGGACTGCCCGTACCAGAAAAACGCCTGCCAAAGCATAGAGGGCTGGCAGGCCTGGAATGTCACCGTTCAGGTCAGCCCGCAAATCCGTGACCGCTTTCCCTTGCAGGAAGCCTTCATTCTATCCGATGCGCTCGGCTACGCCCGCGAGGCGATGGCCGAGCTTCTGCCTGCCGTCAGCGCAGGTTTGACCAAAGCCCAAATCAAAAACAAGGACTGATCTGCAATGCGTGCAGCACAGAAAAACATGAGCATCCGCCTCGCGGTGGTTGACGGCAAAAAGGTTGAGGAAACCTTTGAGCGCGTCGGTCGCACGGGCGAACAGACCATGGGGCGTATCAGCCGGTCGACCGCACCCGCCAATGCGGGGCTGAAGGCTGTCGACACCACGGCCCGTGCGCTCAATTCCGTGTTTCGTCAGGCAGCTGGCCTTGTGGCTGCATACGCTGGTCTGTCCGGCATTATCGGTGGCATCCGTTCCGTTAATGAAACAGGGATGGCGTTTCAAGGCTTGGACACCGCGTTGGCTGCCGTAACAGGCAGCAGTCAGGGCGCGGCAGCGGAAATGGCTTTCCTGCGTGCGGAATCCGAGCGTCTTGGCCTTAATCTGCTGGAAACTTCGCAATCCTATCTGCAAATTGCGGCAGCGGCTAAAGGCACAACGCTTGCGGGTCAAGGCACACGCGATATTTTCACGGCGGTGGCCGAAGCCTCGACCGTGCTGCAATTGTCGGTAGAGCAGACCAATGGCGCGTTGCGTGCCATTGGTCAGATCATGTCCAAGGGCAAGGTGCAAACCGAAGAATTGCGCGGGCAATTGGGTGAACGTCTGTATGGTGCGTTCCAGCTTGCTGCACGCGGCATGGGCATCACGACTGCCGAACTCGACAAGATGCTGGAACAAGGTCAGGTCGTGGCCGATGAATTCCTACCGCGCTTTGCTGCCGAAATCCGCCGCACGTTCTCGGATGGCGTGCCGGAAGCCTCGCAGAACGCCCGTGCTGAGTTGAACCGTTTCAATAACTCCGTTCTAGAAATCGAGCGCACGATTGCTGCAAGCGGATTCCTTGACGGTTTGAGCCAAGGTTATCGCACGCTGGCCGACACACTGTCTGATCCTGCCGTACAAGATGCTGCCCGATCCTTGGGTGAAACGCTGGGGTCGATGATCGTTACGGCTGCCGAAGCGCTGTCCTTCCTGATCGAGAACGCCGATCTGGCTGTCACAGCCATTGGCGGGCTAGTCATTGCCCGTACCGTTGCGGGTGCGGTGGCCTTGCTTAATGCCGCGATTATGAGCAATGCGGGCATGGTGGTGGGCTTGCGCCTGGCGGCCAGCCTGTCCACGGCCTTTGCCCTGCGCCTTGTGGCAATGGAAGCGGCCACGAAACTGGCCACAGTGGCCATGATCGGATTCCGCGCGGCGCTGGCGCTGGTCGGCGGCCCCGTGGGCTTGGCCATTCTGGCAGGCATTGCGCTGGTGAAACTGGCATCCGGCCACGATGCCGCTTCCAAGGCAGCCCGTGACCATGCGCAGGAATTGAAAGAAGTCAAAGAAGAGCTGGGACTGACGGCCAAGGCAGCGGAAGACAGCAACGCGGCGCTTTCGCAGACGGAGTCCATCTATCGTTTCACGAAACAGTTGGAAACAGCCAAAGAGAACATTTCCGATCTGCAAAAAGAGCTGCGTATCGGTGCGATTGGCGGGTTCTGGGATCAGTTTTCCCGTTTTGGTACGCCGCTGCAGGATGAGCTGTATCGCACGCGCCAAGCCTTCAATCAGGGCAAATTATCGGCGCAGGAATATTCCGAAGCCCTGTTCAAACTGGCCACGAAATATCCTGATTTTGGCGAACAGGCCGAGGATGTACAGCAACAGGTGCTGGCCTTGCTGGCGGCAGAGCGTGCGGCCAAGAAAGCCGCCGCCGCGCTGGATGAATTGCGCAATCCGAAACCGCAACAACCGCAGGACAAGCCTGCCGAGGCCGAGGCTCCGAAACCCTATGTTCGCGGATTTACCGAAGACGATAAAAAGCGCGTCCAAGAGCGCATCACCGAATTGCAAGCTGAAGAACAGGCCTTGCGCCGTTTGACCGCGGCCCGCGCGGAGGGCGAAGAATCCGTCCGCCGCGCCATGATTACCAACGAACAGGAACAAACCCTGCGCCGTGCCGGTATCGACATCACAGCTGCCAAAGGGACAGCGGAAGGTGACTATGCCGAACGCATCAAGGTACTGGTCTCTGAAATCTATACCTTGCAGGAAACAGAAAAACGCCATCAGGAAAGTCAACGCGAAAGCCAAAAAACAGAGCGTGAGCGCGAGAAAACTGTCGAGGATGTGCGCAAGCGTTATGAAGACCTGAATAAAACGCTGGAAGGCGCTATTACCCGTTCGGAAAAATGGCGCAACGAGGCCATGCGCGGCTTGAATGAAACGGCGGCTGGATATGAAGAACTCAGCAAGCAGGTCGAGGCGGTCTATCAGGACATGCTGCGCGAGGCGCGTGAAGAGGATTTGCGCAGCTCCAAGCGCTGGGAAGACGGCATTAAGCGCGGGCTGAAATCCGTGACGGATGATGCGCAGGACATGGCCAGCAAGGCCGAGCGCGGTGTCACTTCGATGTTCAAAAACATGGAAGATGCGCTGGTCAATTTTGTGCAGACAGGCAAGCTGAATTTTGGTGATTTTGCGAATTCCATCATCTCCGACCTGATCCGTATGCAAATCCAGTCCTCGATCACCACGCCGCTGGCGGGTGCGCTGAATACGTTTATCGGCGGCCTGTTCGGTGGTGGCAGCGGTGCAGCGGCAACGCCCACAGCACATACGGGCGGTGTAATCGGTCATGACAGCCTTGGTTCGAAAGCGGTGCATCCCTCCGTATTCCACGGTGCGCCGCGCTTCCACACAGGTGGCGTTGTCGGGGATGAAGTGCCGATTATCGCCAAAAAGGGTGAAGCCGTCTTTACGCCAGGGCAAATGCGCATGCTGGGCGGTTCGTTGCAAAGCAAACCGAACGTCAACGTATCCGTGAAGGTGGAAAACAAAGTCGCGGGCGCGGAAGCCTCCGCGACCGTGCGCCGTGACAACTCTGGAAATCTTGATCTCAGCATTGTGATCGAGGAAGTCGAAACAAAAATGGCGCGGAATATTGGGCGTGGCGAAGGTCTGGCTGGAACGCTGGAGCGTCGCTACGGCCTTAACCCCGCAGCAGGGAGCTATCGATAATGCCTGATATTGTATGGCCACCCACGCTGCCGTTGCCAACCGTGCAGGGTTATTCTGTTCAGCCGGAAGATGCGATCTTGCGCACGGAGATGGAGGCCGGACTTGCTCGCCAGCGTCGGCGTTTTACCAACGTGCCGACCAAGGTTTCCGTACGCTGGATCATGCGCCGCGACCAGTACGCCATTTTTGAAGGCTGGTATCGTTGGCAGGCAAAGGAAGGGGCAAACTGGTTCACCATCACATTGCTGGGTGGGCTGGGACTGCTGGATCAGAAAGCCCGTTTCACCCGTCAGTTTTCCGCACGGTTACTGGCGGGCGGCACGCTGTGGGAAATTACATCCGAGCTGGAAATCCGTGAACGCCCCGTGCTGGATGAAGGGCTGTTAAATCTGCTCCTGAGCGAAGACCCAGCAGGCCTTATCTTTTCCGGCAACAGCCTGCACATCCTTGTGCATCAAACCTTGCCTATCACCTTGAATTAACAAACGAGAGGAAAAAACATGACCTTGCAGACAGATCTGCAGGAAGCGGTTGTGCGTGTTCAAACCGACAGCCAAACCCTGCACCAAATCGTCCATGGCGATAATCAGACCGTTGTGCCGACTGAGGGTGGCAACGTCAAAACCGTCGCTAAGGCCATCAAAGACATTGAAGACACGATCCAGGAGGGATTGAGCGATCTTGGCGCGGCTGGGCAACAGCTTGCCGATGCCGTGGCCGATGCAGAGGAATTCCGCGATCAAGCCGAACAGCACGCACAGAATGCGGAAACGCTGGCCAATGTCCTCAATTTGCCAACCGACCTGACCGGAAAAGCCGGAATGCTGCTGGCCGTCAAAGAGGATGAAACCGGCTATGAGCCGATTGAATCTAAAGGCGTGTTTTATGGCCTGCGCAAAGACGGTGCGAAATTACTGGCCGAAAGCGGCAACGGTACGTTCATCGCCAAGGATTACCCCGTGTGGTTTATCACACTGCCTGGCGTGGATTTTTCAATCGGCCCGAATGGCCACTTGCATATCAACATCTAATCAAAGGAGAGCAAAATGGCCGTTATCGACCTTGGCAATATTCGCATAAATTGGCGCGGGGCATATAATGCCGCCGCCGAATATGTGCAGGATGATGCCGTTTCTTATCATGGCTCCAGCTTCATTGCCTTGCGTAATGTCACGGGCGTTACGCCGGTGGTGGGCGCGGATTGGGATTTGCTGGCCGCTGGTACAGATCAGCTCCTGCAGGAAGGCGATATCCTAATCCATGACGGGAATGCGCCCGTTCGTCTGGCACGTGGCACGGATACGCAAATCCTTCAATTGATCAATGGTCGTCCCGCTTGGCGTACACAGGCTGTTGATCCATCCCGCCGCGTGGCAAAACTGGCTAAGGTGAATGGCCACGGCAGCACAGGCGTGCGGTCTTATCTCATGGCTGATGGCACGATTAAAGCCTGTGGCATGGGAACAAACTTCTCAAATGGTGATCCAACAGGCTCGCATCTCTATTTACCATCTCGCATTTCGCCATTGGACTGCGATAAGCGTTTTGTGGATGTGTTTTCGGGGGGCATGCAACATTATGCTTTAACGGAGAACGGCGAAGTCTGGTCATGGGGCTATAATAATTACGGCCAGCTTGGCCATGGAGATACCGCGAGCCGTTCGCAGCCGAAGCGGATCGAATACTTCGTCACAAACAATCTGCAGATTGCCAAAGTTATTCCGAGCCGCCCCAATTATTACGATCATGCTAGCGTATTGTTTTTGACCACGGACGGCAAGGTGTACGGTTGCGGATATAACAACTTTGGCCAGCTGGGGAACGGCACGACCGCCAACCAACTCACACCAGTGCGCTGTGGTTCTTTGACCAACATCATCTGCGTGGCACTTTCTGGTATGCCGCAGCACGCCTATGCCGTGGAAAGCAACGGAAATCTCTGGGTTTGGGGCAATAACGGCAACGGTCAGCTTGGACTGGGAGATACAACCACGCGACAAACACCTATTCTGCATCCATCTTTGAATAATGCCCTCAAAGCTGTTGCGGCGGGTGGATATACGACAGCAGGTGCTGGGCCGACAGGTCATGGTCTTATTCTACGGTCTGATGGAACAATCTGGGTTGCTGGATATAACGGCTATGGCCAGCTTGGTCTTGGTGATACGACAGATCGCAGTAGCTTCACACAAATTACGCATCCTGCCTTTTTCACGGATATCGTGACTGGAGATGGTCGTTACCCAACCTGTGCCGCGATTAGTGACCAGCAGGAGATTTACCTGTGGGGTTACAATGGCTACGGCCAATGCGGGTCTGGAAACACCACCAACCAATTATCGCCGTTCAAACCAGTCGGAACATTCCAGGGAAGTGTCAGTAAGGCAAGGCTTGGTGGCGGCGTTACTACGGAGGGGTGCGTCATTCAGGTAGGAAACCAGCTCTGGGCAACCGGCTATAATGGGAATGGCAATCTTGGCCTTGGTAACGCTACGGACTCCAATACTTTTCAAAAAGTACTTGGGATCAGTGGCACGATCCAAGACTGGGGACTATTCGGTAATGGCTATTCGGCGTGGGGGATGAGCGTCCTCTACGACGATGGCCGCGTTGATGCCTGTGGTGACAATAATACCTACGGCGAATGCGGCACACAGCCTGGCAACCTGCACGATGTTCTATCCCTGACAAACGTCATTTTCTAAGGAGAAAAAATCATGACAATCCGTTCCTATGTGAACGGCAAAGCCGTACGCTTTGCCGAAAGCGAACTTGCACCCATTCATTTGGCTGAAATTGATGGTCGCAATTATTACGCCTTTGCCGAAAAGGAGGATATTCCGTCCGGTGGCAAAATCGCCGATGAGGATATTGAGCTGATTTACAAGCACAGCCAGATCATTCGGCAGGTTAAGGAAGAAGCCAGTCGGCGCATTTTGGAAGTTGCGCCGCAATGGAAGCAGCAAAATGCGCTGGTCGATATTTATTTGCTAGGCAAGCTGGAGAAGCTGGATGAACAGCAGCAGGAGCGCCTGCAAAAGGCTGAACAGCTTTTGCTGCAAGTTCAAGATATCCGGCTGCGTTCCGATGCTATCGAAGCCTCTTTGATCGACGGCGTTTTTGTTGATTATTTCACGGAGCAAGCATGGGAAACTGACCATGCCTAATACCTTGCTCAGTGAAGCACTGCGCGAGGCTTATGCTTCTGCGCCCAGCGATGTCGTCATCCTGCATACACTGGAATTGCGTCATCCTTCTTTTTTGGATGACGATAACCAGCCCATCGCCATTCGGGTGGTGCGGGATAATCAGGATTTGACGGCACGGTTGGAGGCTGGCGCACCTTTAAATGCAGGCGCAATGGTGACGTTTATCGCCATGGGCTTTGATCTGGAATTGCCACCCATCGACACCGCGCCCGTGCCGGAAATCTCGATCACGTTGGACAATGCCAGCCGCGAAATCGTCAAGCACCTGGACGCGGCTTCCGATAGCCAAAGCAAGATCGAGGTTACTTATCGTCCGTATTTGTCTGACGATTTGGAAGGGCCGCAGATGGAGCCGCCGTTCACGCTGGTGCTGACGGAGGTGAGTGCCGACACATCACGCGTCACAGGCCGCGCTCGCATGCTGGATGTTGGCAATAAGGCGTTTCCGTCTGAAACCTATAACGCTTTGCGCTTTTCGGGCCTCACAAGATAGGAGATGGCGCGATGAATTATTTAAGTTTTTCAGGTTTAAACCCATATTCTTCTTCGAGAAATAGTAAAACCCTTTCCAAGCCTGCCATGATATGTAGTTCATTTGCACCGAAGGCATAATATCCACCAAGTAGGGATTTAGCATCAATATCAGATTCTACGTGCCTCCTTTTAAACTTTTCATTTTCAGAGTCACGAAAAGTAATAGGGTATCTAAACTCACGTCCAGAACCTTCAAACACGCCATAAGGGCCCCAATTTTGGATATTGCTATTATAGCATTCATTTCCAATGAGTGACTCTAATTTGATGAGAAGCTTCTTTCTTGCTGCACTAATTTTTTTAGCCATTTGATTCCCCCTTAATTAAAAATGGATACAAATATGAATAACACTTTTTGGGCACAAGAATACATCGGAAAACCGTGGGTCGTCGCCTCGGACGGGCCGGATGCCTACGATTGCTGGGGTCTGGTTGTGGCGGTGCAAAGACGGCTTTACGGCCATGATTTGTCCATCATTCCCGTTGCGGAAAACGACATGAAAACCCTGATCCGCACCATGCGCGATCATCCCGAACGACAAAACTGGCACACGGTGGCAACGCCGAAAGAAGGCGATGTTGCGCTACTGCGCCAGTCCCGCCACCCCATCCATGTCGGGGTTTGGCTGGATGTGGACGGTGGCGGCATTCTGCATGCCGTGCAGGGCGCTGGGGTCGTGTTTCAAAGCCTGAACAATCTGAACATGACCGGCTGGAAGATCGAGAATTATTACCGACACATCGAGGGATAATCTATGGCACAAGTCGCCATCCATCATAATCCGTTCCATCTGCATAAAAACGTCGATCTGTTCACGCCCCGCATCGGGCAGACCATTCGCGGCTGGCTGGATGAGCGCGGCATTGCAGAATTTTCCAAGCCCACCATTTGCATCGTGGATGGTGAGCCTGTGCTGCGCAAAGATTGGCCAATGGTCATCGTGCAGAAGGAAACGGTGATCGCCTTTATCACCCTGCCGCAAGGCGGTGGTGGTGGCGGGAAGATTTTCCGCGCCGTTTTGAGTATTGCCGTGATGGTGGCCGCACCTTATGCAGGCGCGGCACTGGGTGCGGCCATGGGTGTGACAAGCACTGTGGGAATATCGCTGCTGACAGCAGGCGTGGCCTTGGCAGGCTCCGTGTTGGTGAACGCCCTGATCCCGCCGCCATCTCCCAGCTCCGGCATAAGTTACAACCCGACTGCGCCAAGCCCGACCTATTCCATTCAGGCACAGGGTAATCAGGCACGTCTGGGAGAACCAATACCTGTCATTTATGGCCGCCACATTATCTATCCCGATTTTGGGGCTGCGCCATATTCGGAATTTGAGGACAACGAACAATATCTCTACCAGCTCCACGTCATCGGCCAGGGTGAATACGATGTTGAGAAAATCTGCATTGAGGATACGCCGATCAGCTCATTTGAAGAGATTAGTTACGAAATCATCCCACCTGGCGGAACAGTAACGCTGCTGGATACGGATGTGGTCACCGCCCCTGAAATCGCTGGGCAGGAATTGCTCCCTATCGCCGATGGCGGGGATTGGGTCGGCCCGTTTGTGGCCAATCCAACCGAAACCACGACAGATCTGTTGGCGCTGGATATCGTCATGCCCAAAGGACTTTATTACGCCAATGACAGCGGTGGTTTGAGCAGTCGCACCGTGTCGTGGGAAGTCCAGGCACGCCTGATTGACGATGAGGGCAATGCGCTGGGCGCATGGGCAACGCTGGCCACAGAAACGCACACGGCGGCCACCAATACGGCTATTCGCAAGACTTACAAATATCCGGTCGCAGCGGGACGATATGAAGTCCAGGCCTTGCGCACCAATGCCAAGGATAATTCTGCACGCGCTGGGAACGACATCAACTGGAGCGCTTTGAAATCGCATCTGGTCGGAGAGTCTGATTTCGGAAATATTACGATGCTGGCCATGAAAATGCGGGCGACCGACAACCTGTCGCAGCGTTCTTCCCGCATGGTCAACTGCATTGTTACCCGCAAGCTGAAGACATGGAATCCCAATACGGGCTGGAGTGCTTTGCAGCCGACGCGCTCGGTTGCCTGGGCGATGGCCGATATTCTGAAAGCCAATTACGGCGCGAAACTGGCCGATGCCCGTGTTGATCTATCGGCGCTGGTGGCGCTGGATGTGATCTGGACGGCACGCGGTGACACGTTTAACGGGGTTTTTGACCGCAAACTGACCGTGTGGGACGCGCTGACGCAAGTCGCACGCTGTGGCCGTGCTATCCCGTTCCTGCAGGGTGGACTGGTGCGGTTTGTGCGGGACGAGCCGCGCACTCTTCCCGTGGCCATGTTTTCACCGCGCAATATCGTCAAAGGCAGCTTCAAGATCGACTTCGTGATGCCAGGCGATGACACCGCCGATAGCGTCAAGGTCGAGTTTTTTAACCAGAAGACATGGAAACAGGATGAAATCATTGCCAGCCTTTCGGACAGCGCTGGAGAACAGCCCGCAAGTGTATCGCTGTTTGGATGCACCGATAAAAATCACGCCATCCGCGAGGGCATGTACATGGCGGCGGCCAACCGCTATCGGCGGCGCATTGTATCGTTCCGCACCGAGCTGGAGGGCATGATTCCGACCTATGGCGATCTGATTGCGATTTCCCATGATATGCCGCGCTGGGGCGAAGCCGGTGACATTCTGGCTTATAACGCCCCCGTGCTGTCCCTGTCCGAACCTGTGACCTTTGGCGATGCTGGAACGCATTATGTGGTGTTACGCCGGAAGGATGGCTCTTTAAGCGGCCCATGGATGGTTTCTGCGGGAGGAAGTGCCTACCAGCTCCAGCTTTTGGAGGAGATCGATTTTACGCCCTACACAGGCACGGAGGAAGAGCGCACACATTTTTCATTCGGTATCGGTGAGCATTGGGGCGTGCTTGCGCGGGTTCTGTCCGTGCGCCCGCGCGGGGAAATCATTGAAATATCGGCGGTGGTAGAAAACCCGCTCGTCCATACCGCCGACCAGTAAAACTTTAAAAGGAGAAAAGTGATGTCTGCTGCAAAACCACCGCAGCGGGAGGACATGATCGTCATTCCGCGCAGCGAATTTGAAACCCTGCTGGAACAGGCCGCGTGTCGTGGGGCAAGAAAAGCCCTGAAAGAAGTTGGTCTTGCCGATGAAGATGCCGCCAATGATATCCGCACCCTGCGTGATCTGGCTGGCTCTATCAAAGTCATGCAGCGGACATTCCTGCAAACGCTGGTGCGCTGGGTCACGGTGGGGATTCTTGCTCTGCTGGTGGCGGGCATTGCCGCCAAGGGAGGCATTATCTTCCACCGATAAATACACCGACACGCTTTTCCAAGCCGCCCCGCAACGGGCGGATTTTTTCATTTCAACAAAGGAGAAAGACCATGACCACTAAACAGCCTCGCGGCATCCGCAATCACAACCCTGGCAATATCCGCCGAAATGGCGATCCCTGGCAGGGGCTTGCCAAAGATCAAACTGACCGTGAGTTTTTCACGTTCCAATCTGCTGTTTACGGCATCCGCGCCCTGGCGCGTCTGCTCATCACCTATCAGGACAAGCACGGTCTCTGCACGATTGAAACGATCATCGGGCGCTGGGCTCCTGCGGTGGAAAACAACACCAAGGCCTACATCCAGTCGGTCGCCCGCCATACGGGGTTCTCCCCGTTGCAAACGCTGGACATGCATCGCTTCGACCATTTGAAGCCGGTGGTGGAAGCCATCATCCAGCATGAAAATGGGCAACAACCGTACAGCGACGCTGAAATCACCAAGGCGCTGGTATTGGCTGGGGTGGAGCCGAAACAGCAGAACCTGCAGTCCTCTCGTACCGTCAAGGGTGGTCAGGTTGCCACGGCAGGTACGCTGGGTGCTGGGGCAATTGAAGCGATGCAGGAAACGCTGGAACCTGCGACAAGCGCATTGCTGGCTATCGCGCCATATCTAGAAGTTGCGAAATGGGCATTGCTGGTCGTCACTTTGATTGGCATCGGAGTAATGCTGTGGGCGCGTATCGACGACCATCGGAAAGGGCTTCGCTGATGTTGGAAATTCTCAAAAGCTGGTTGTCCAGTCATGTGCTGCGCCTCATAGCATGGGGTGTGGCTGGACTTACAGTGCTGACCGTCCTGTTTGGCGCACGCCAGACAGGACGCAATGCCGAACGCAATGATCAACTCAAGAAAATCATAGAGGTAAAAGATGCGCAACTTCGTGCCACGCTGGATGCTCCCCGTACTCGCGGTGAGCTTGTTGACCGCCTGCGCAGGGGCAAATTCTAACTCTGCTACGACATGCCCGCCAATCAAGGAATATAGCCGCGAATTTCAGCGCAAACTGGCGGATGAAATAGAAGTCGCGGCAGCCAATGCGGCTTTTCCGGTTGCGGTGCAAGATTATGGATTGCTGCGCACACAAATCAAAAAAAGCTGCCCATAATTGTGTAGTAGCACTTGCTGTTTCTTCCTTTTTCCTCTATTTTCTCATAGAAAACGCAGGAGAGTTTATATGTCAGTCGCACAAAAAGAAGATATCATCACCATCAAGGATGTTGCTGACTATTTGAAATTAAATGAAAAAACAGCCTATAGGCTTGCTTCTGAAAATAAAATTCCTGGCTTCAAAGTGGGTGGGGCTTGGCGTTTTCGTCGGCGCGATATTGATGCGTGGATAGAGCAGCAAAGTTTAAATGGGGGGCATTTTGTTGATTCTATGTTTCTGCCCCGCCCAATAAATCATCCAATTGTCAGTCCCGTTAATAAAACAAAGAATGGGAATCTAAAAAAACATAAGGTGATATCGCTATTTTCTGGCTGTGGTGGAATGGACTTAGGCTTCAGAGGAGATTTCGAAATTTTTGGAAGAGAATATGACGCTCTTCCTTTTGAAATAGTTTGGGCAAATGACATTAATGCGGCAGCTTGTAGAACATATAAGAAGAATTTAGGTCACGACATTATTTGCGGCGATATTTGGGAGGCTCTCAAAACGCTTCCGAAGCGCACGGATGTCTTAATTGGTGGATTTCCGTGCCAAGACATATCTGTAAATGGTAAAGGAGCCGGTGTTGAGGGCCTGAGAAGTGGTTTGTACCGTGCAATGGTTGAAGCGATTCGTCAAACCAAGCCCAAAGTGTTTGTGGCAGAGAACGTAAAAGGTCTCCTTATGCGCCACAACAAAGAATCGCTGGAGCGTGTTATCAATGACTTCGAGAGTCTTGGTTATAATGTTTCGTATCAGCTATATCATGCCGCTAACTATGGCGTTCCTCAGTCTCGTGAGAGGGTCTTTATTGTAGGAACGGCCAAAAAATTCAACTTTGTTCCGCCCACTCCTGAAAGAGATAATCGTACATGGATAACAGCTAGAGAGGCCATTTCTGACCTTGAGAGAATGAAAGAAGACCCAGAGTTCAGTCATATCTGGAGTAAGGCTGCGAAAAGCGGCGAACAGGGAAATAGAAAGTTAATAGCCGAACGTCCTGGCTATACTATCAGAGCTGAATGTCACGGGAATATTCAATTCCATTACAAATTAAAGCGCCGTATATCCATGCGTGAAGCTGCACGTTTTCAATCCTTTCCTGACGATTTTTTATTTGATGCCAAATTGCGTGAAACAGAACGCCAAATCGGAAATGCCGTCCCTCCGATTCTCGCATGGCATATAGCCAGAGCAGTAGCAGATGCTCTTGGCGAGAATTAATATCAGTAAAGCGTTGCTGTAGACACAAATTCATTGTTGTTCTAGAATTGCTGCATCAATTTAAAAAGTTGAGAGCAGTATTTGGAACAGCAAGAGTTTGAAAATATCCTGAACGAGACCGTACTTCGCTTAACAGCTGAAGCGCGAGCTACTACTTTTTCACAATCTAAGATCTTTGAAAACAGAGTTCGTCAGATTCTTCAAGAAGTAGTTAGCAATCAACAAATAGCAATCGACTTTGAGCCACACCCTTACGGCTTTCCTGATATTGCCATGGGGGAATATGGCGTTGAGGTCAAATTTACTACTAACGACACTTGGCGAAGTGTTGCAAATAGTGTTTTTGAGGGTTTACGCGTAAAAGGAGTTAATTACATATATGTGATTTTTGGTAAGATGGGTGGTATTCCCGAAGTTAAATGGGGGAAATATGAAGATTGCGTCATGCATGTCAGGACATCTCATGTACCTCGGTTTGAAGTTGAAATTGGCGCAAAACAATCTCTCTTCAATAAGATGGGGGTAACATATGAAGAATTCAAAGAAGCTGATCCTGAAGAAAAAATGAAGCATGTCCGCAAATATGCACGTGGACGTTTAAAAGAGGGCGAAAGGCTTTGGTGGTTAGAGGATGAATTTGACCAACAGCACACATTGCCTATGCAAGCGCGGTTATATATTCACCTAGACCAGCAAGAGAAAAGAAAACTTCGTGCTGAAGCTGCCTTGCTTTGTCCTCAGATTGTAAAATCTTCACGATCAAAAAACAAATATGACGATGTAGTGTTATACATTCTAACCTATCATGGTGTTTTGTGTTCTCAGGCGCGTGATCTTTTTTCAGCAGGAAGCGTGGCGCTTCGAGCAGATGGAACTCGCGGTGGGAACTATATTTTACGGGCTCTAAAAGATATTGAGAATGAAATGCAAGCGGCAGCCCAAAGGTTAGATGATAAATTGTTTATTGAATATTGGGGCAAAAGTTGCGCACCGGATCTGCGGATTTCTGAATGGTTGAAAAGATCTGATAGCTATGCTGACGGCTGGACTCCATCTGACGAGCTGTTCCAACAATAAGGAAATTTAAAATAATAATTGATAGGTAAGCAAATGCCGCAAGCTGCAACGATACAAGACCAACCTAGAGCTGAGCAAAATAGTGAGGTCGCCGCATTAAGCGATATCGTCAGCTGGTCTGAAAACCGCTGCGCATGGCAGCGCGATGCGCTGCGCCGTTTGTGCCAATCTGCAGAGTTGACCCCAGCTGATATCGCCGAATTGGTGGAAATCTGCAAGGGAGCGAATGATAAAGCGCAGCCTATCATTCATGATCATGTGCGCGATCCTGAAGCATCCACCAAAAAAGTAGAATTGAAATCAATTTATAGCGTTGAAAACGTGAATGCGCTGGCGGCAGATCAAAAGCTGCAGTTTTCCGCGAACGGCATCACCGTCGTATATGGCGACAACGGTTCCGGCAAATCCGGCTACACCAGAATTTTAAAGCAGATCTGTCGCGCCAGAGACCCTAAAACTGCCACGATCTTACCGAATATTTATGGCACACAGGGTGGGCCATTAAAAGCCCAAGTGCAATTCATGGCTGCAGGGCAAAATCAAACGGCGGAATGGATCAAAGATCAGACCATGGAAAGGCTTTTGTCTTCCGTGAGCGTTTTTGACTCCAGCACCGCGAACATTCACGTTGATGCGACAAACGATGTGGCCTATGTACCGTTCCCGATGGCATTATTGAGCAATCTGGCCGAAGCCTGCAAAAGCATTAAAAACGCACTAAAAGCCGAGATTGATGCCTTAGCGGCGCAAACACCGAACACCCTCAAAGCACCGAAATGCCAATCTGGTACGGCGGTGGGGAAAGCCATCACTGCCTTGAAAGCAAACACAAATCCGCAGACTATTGAAACGCTGGCAACGCTGAGCGCTGATGAAGAGAAGCGGCTGGAACAATTGCAAAGCGATTTGGCCAACGACCCTGCAGTTATCGTCGGTGGCCTGAACGCAAAACTGAGACGTATTGGTGTGCTGTCCGACAAGGCTGAACAATTGTCGTCCGCTGTCGCAGCAGAGCAGCAGACTAAGTTGAGGGAACTGCAAAGTGAATACGCGACACGTAAACAAGCAGCCGAACTCGCCGCCACGGCACTCTTTAAAGGCGATCCGTTGCCAGATGTCGGTGGTGCGGCATGGAAATCTCTATGGGAAGCGGCACGTCGCTACTCGCAAAATGGCGCATATACGGGACAGGTGTTTCCCGTTACGGGCGATGGTGCGCATTGCGTTTTGTGCCAGCAAACCCTGGATGCTGAGGCGAAAGAACGCCTGGCACGTTTCGAAGCTTTTGTTACTAATGATACAAAACAGCAGGAGCAACGTGCTTTAAGTAATTTTCAGCAATTGCATAGCGTATTATCCGCCGCGCAGCCGTCTTTGGCGGAAGTGTCGCAATACGTCACGTTCTGCAAAGAAGAGCTGAACAACGCCGAGCTTGCCAAGGAAGTTCGTGCTTTCTTCCTAAAGGGAAAGTGGCGCTTGCGAGCGCTGCTGAAATTGCAGGACGCTTTGCCTGACGCTCCAGTGTGGCCGAAAACCGTGTCCGATAACGAAAAAGCGCAAATTACCAAGCGTGTAACAGATCTCACGGCGGGCGACGTCGCTACGGCAAGGCAGAAGCTGATTGCTGAAAAGGCAGAGCTTGATGATAAAAAATGGTTGGGTGTCGTCAAAAACGATGTAATTGCCGAGATTGAGCGTAAAAAGAAGATCGATGCGTTGAATGTGCTGATTCAGCAGGAAACCGTAACCACGCAGATCACGGCGAAAAGCACCAGTATTTCTGAAAGCCTGGTCACAAACGCCTTGCGTGCGCAGTTTGCGCAAGAAGTCGATAAAATGAAGTTGGCGGGCTTGGCTGTCGAGCTTAAACAGGAGCGATCCACATATGGCGTGCCGCAATTCAAGGTATCGCTTACGCGCAGCCCAACTGCCAAAGTCGGGCAAGTCCTGAGCGAAGGTGAATTCCGTTGCATCGCTCTGGCCGCGTTCCTGGCAGAACTTGCCACGACCCAGAGCAAATCGGCGATTGTATTTGATGATCCAGTTTCATCGCTGGATCACGTCCACAGGGATGCCGTGGCGGAAAGATTGGCGAACGAAGCGCTGACAAGGCAGGTTATCGTATTCACACACGATATTCACTTCCTGTTCCTGCTGGGTCAATTCTGTCGTGAAAGCGGTGCTGAAATTCAATATCGCCACGTTACCAAGCGGCCAGACGCTACAGCGACGGGGATTTGCCACAACGATGCGCCGCCAAAAGCGCAGGATGTCTCGAAGCGCATTCAATCTCTGGCCAATCGCCTGGGTAACGAGAAAATTCACTACGAGAACGGGAACGAAACCGAATGGTATCGGACTGTGCGGTCGCTGCAGGACGATATTCGCACGACATGGGAACGTGCCGTGGAGGATTTCGTGGGTGAAGTGGTCACCCGCTTTAAAAACAAGGTGGATACCAAAGGGTTGGCCCGCCTGACGGTGTTGACGATGGAGGACTGCCAAGTCATGCGCGATGCGTATGGGCGCTGTTCCAGCTGGTTGCACAGCAGCGGTGTGGGTTTAAATCCAAACCTGCCCTCGGCTAATAATATCCAGCAAGAGATCGATGCGCTAAAAACTTGGCACGAGGAAATTCGCCAAAGACAGAAGGCAATAGTTACCATTTAGACACTATGAAAATCGGCAGCATTCGTTTTCTTATTGTTCAAAAATACCAATTGTTAACCATTTCAAACTACGCTATGGTGTGTTATGCGTGTATTTTTATTGCTCATCATTTTTGCGATTGGATTCAGTGGTTTTTCCACTGTTGCGCACGCTTTTGATTCGCAAAGTTGTGCTCAAATAATGTCTGCTGAAAATGCGCAATCAAGTGATATGGATTGTGTTGGACATGCTAACAGTGGTGAAAAACAAGAAAAATCCTCAAAAGATGGTAAGCATTTGTGCCTCAATTGTGGTCATTGTTGCGTTTCTCATGCAGCCATTACTCAGCATAGTTTCAATTTTGATACTCCGGTTATCAAAACCGCATTTTCCTTCATGCATATGAATGTAGATGACAATGTCGTCTCAGGACTAAAACGCCCCCCAAAACACCTTGTTTGATCTGAACGGATTTTAAGCTGCCCAGCTTGAACTCCAGAAAGTTACTTCACGCGAAGTAGCTCAATCTGCGTTACGCATTTTCAATCAAACAAGGAGAACTTCCATGACTACCCTTAAACCCGGGATCAAGATCCCGCTTATGATGCTGTTTGCTGTTTTCGCTCTTTCAGCATGTACCAGTACCGGCTTTCAAAAACAAAATAACTACACAGCGAATGAATGTAAAAGCATGCATTCTCGCGGTTTGATCTCTCTCGAAGCCAACAATAAATGTCGGCTTGGCCAGGCTTTCGATTTCAGAAAAGATGAACCACAGAGTGCAGCGAAAGCAGTGATGCCGTGTTGCGCTGAGATGAAGAGTGATTGCCCCTGTTGTGCAGATATGGCGAAGGATGGCGGGAAGATGTGCGCTTCTAAAGACAAGGGTTTAATGTCGAAAATGAATCATTCCACGATGAACCATAGTATAAAAGATATCTATACGCCAGCTATGCAAACGATGCACCAGAATATGAGCATCTCTCCGACAGGAGATGCAGACGTGGACTTTATGCGCGGCATGATCCCGCACCACCAGGGTGCTATCGACATGGCTAGGATTGCCTTAGCGCATGGAAAAGACCCCAAAGTCAAGAAACTGGCTGAAGATGTCATCCAGGCTCAGGAAAGCGAAATTGCTTTTATGCGCGACTGGCTGGCAAAGCGCGGTCAATAGAAAGGAAATGCTGGACATGAAAACAAAATCATTCATTCTGGCGGGTTTGCTGGCGGCGGTTTCGTTGCCGCCAGTTCTTCCTGCTTATGCTGGGGAAGAAAAACAATTAATACCTGCGATCGAATTACCTCTAGTAAAATCTGTACCAGAAATGACAGGCTTTACACTCGAACAGGCGATTAAAATAGCCTTGGAGAAGTCACCCACGCTTGGTGCGTCATCAGCACGGGTGAGTGCCGCGAGCGCCAACCGTTCGTCAGTAGGAGCTTTGCCCAATCCTGTCCTATCAATTGAAGCAGAGAATATCTATGGCGATGGCGCATACGATGGCTTGGACAGCGCAGAAGTAACATATGGCGTTTCGCAGCTGATTGAACTGCCTGGCAAACGCAGTGGGCGCACCCGTATTGCCGATGCTGAAAAAGATAATGCCCATTTTGCAAATGATGGCGTCATGCTTAACCTTATACGTGACGTAACGATCGCTTTTGCCGAGGTTGCTGCCGCACAGCAAGAAGTCTCTATTCTTGAGGAAGAACAAAACTTGGCCACCGAAGTGCGCGATAGCGTGGTGGCTAAGGTGCAAGCTGGAAAAGAGCCACCTATTCAAAAGAACAAAGCGGAGATTGAGCTATCTTCCAGTAAGATAGCCCTCGATCGGGCTTATAGGAATTTGACAGCGAGAAAACAAGCCTTGGCTTCTTTAATGGGCGGCGAAGTTGGAGATCTTTTAGTCAACATTGATAGCCTCCCAGAACCAAAGCAACCCGAATCCTTCGAAATATATCGTGAACGCCTTGCTAAAACGCCGGATATTATGAGCCTACGTGCCAATATTGATCGTGCCAAGGCAGGACTGTCTCTTGAAAAAGCCAATGCAGTACCTGATCCAACAATTAATGTGGGCGTAAGGGATTTCAGAGAAGACAATTCCCAAGCCTTTGTTGTGGGGCTTTCAATCCCCATTCCTGTTTTCAATATGAACCGCGCTGGTATTGAACGGGCAAGTCATGATTTGACCGCCGCGTCTTTGGACGAGCAAAGCGCTCGCCTTAGCTTTGAGACAGCATTGGCTGAGTTATACGGCAACTATGCGAATGCCTATAGCGAAGCGATTGCTTTAAAAACGTCAGTTTTACCAGGGGCCGAAGAGGCGTTTCGTTTTGCACGGGACGGCTATGACGCAGGTAAGTTTAACTATCTCGAAGTTTTGGACGCACAGCGCACATTGTTTGAAACGCGTAAACAACTGAATGAAGTATCTCTGGACTATCACCGTCAGCGCACGATGCTTGAAAGAATCGCTGCAGCGCATGACGATATTCAGAACCATAAACATGAGGAGAAATAACTATGAGAAATTTTATCATTTTATCTAGCGTCATTCTTTTATCTGCTTGCGCCACGCCGACTCCGATTACACAGGAGATCAAAGATAAGGTCGCACAAATGTCTGCGGACGATCTTCCAAGGAATAGCACGCTTGAACAAACGCGCTGCCCTAAATCTCGTTACCACACGTTTGATAAACGCATGAATTGTAAAATAGCCGTGCGCCGCGAATTAGCCGCACGAAAAATGCTGCGCGAAGAAAGTATAGCCATAGAGGAAAAGAAAAATGAACAAACTCAAAATTAAGAACCTGCTTCTTGCAGGTGTTGCCGTGCTCGCCTTAACGGGTGGTGTGATCGGTTGGAATTACGTTGTTTCCCCAAGTCTGGCGGCAGAGGGGCATGGCGACAGCCACGGTCATGAGGAAGGCGAAGAAAAGCATGATGAGGGCAAGGAAGAGCAGCATGGTCACGGCCATGAAGATGAACATGGCCATGGTGGTGGCAAGGAAGAAGGCGAACATGCCGAGGGTGTAATCCCCTTAAGTGCGGAACAGATCGCGGCAGCGGGCATTAAAGTTGCAGCTGTTGGCCCTGGACAGTTGGCACGAGAAGTATCGGTTCCTGGGAAAGTTGTGGCTGCCGCTGACCGCATGGCGCAAATAGTCCCCAAAGTGGGCGGCGCTGTGACAGAAGCCAGAAAAAACCTTGGTGATACAGTTGAAAAAGGAGAAATATTAGCCTTGATTGAAAGCCGAGAGATGGCTGAATCTGTAGCCGATTATCTTGCTGCCAAACGCGCAGAAGAGCTTGCACTAACAACTTTCAATCGTGAAAAAGGTCTATGGGACAAAAAGATCACGGCGGAGCAAGATTACTTGACTGCGAAGAACGCTCATCAGGAAGCGAAGATAAAACTCGATCTTGCCAAGCAAAAACTTCAAGCTTTGGGCCATGATGGTGAAGTTTCTAACAACGGAAATTCACGTTTTCATGAATTGCGTTCACCATTACCAGGGCGCGTGATCGCCCGTGAACTCACGCTTGGGGAGTATGTCGATACGACACACTCTGCCTTCACGGTCGCAGATTTGAGCGTGGTGTGGGTAGAATCCGCTATTGCCCCAGGCGATCTTCCCTTCGTTAAAGAAGGTTTGATGGCAAATGTCTTAGGTAGCGGTGGAAAGGCCGAGGGTAAATTAATTTTCGTCAGCCCAGCTATCGATCCTGAAACCCGCTCTGCCAAGGCAATTATTGAGCTTGATAATGCCGACGGCAAATGGCGACCAGGCGAATTTGCTAACGCCGCGATTGCGACATCCGCACAGGACACAGATTTAATCTTACCAAAAGATGCCATCCAAACCATCGAAGGAAAAGCTGTGGTGTTTGTCCGCAATGATAAAGGGTTTGAAAAGCGCGATGTGACCACGGGGCGCGAAGATAGCCGACATGTAGAAATACTCTCTGGCGTAAGTTTTGGAGAACCAGTTGCAGTTTCCAGCACCTTCACGCTTAAAGCAGAGCTTGGCAAATCAGAAGCCGAACATGAACACTAAGAAAGTATAGACAATGATTGAAAAAATACTCGGCTTCTCCATTAAGCAAAGATTGCTAGTCGTTATGATGACAGCCATCTTTGCCGCCTATGGAATGTACTCCCTTACGAAACTACCCATCGATGCCGTTCCTGACATCACTAACAATCAGGTGGCGATTAACGTAGAAGTCCCATCACTCTCACCCTTTGAGGTCGAGAAACAGGTTACCTACCCTATTGAAACGGCGATGGCTGGTATTCCAGGCCTTTCCTATACGCGGTCAATTTCGCGCAACGGTTTCGCGCAAGTAACGGTGATTTTTGACGATAACGTCGATCTCTATTTTGCTCGCTCTCAGGTTAATGAACGACTGGCGCAAGCCAAAGAAGATTTACCTGAAGGCGCAGAACCGCGCATGGGGGCTATATCCACGGGTCTTGGTGAGATCTATATGTGGACAGTCGAATACGAAAACCCAGAATCAGACTTTACAACGCCAGAAGGGCGCGTTTTGAAGTCTGATTTTGAAAAGGCTATGTATCTCCGTACCGTGCAGGACTGGATTATCAGGCCGCAGCTTAAAACCGTCAAAGGCGTTGCGGAAGTTGATGCCATCGGCGGATATGCCCAGCAATACCATGTGCAGCCTGATCCGCAGAAACTGGCCGCTGTTGGCCTTACATTCTCTGATGTTATTGAAGCTATAGAACGTAACAATTCCAGCACTGGTGCAGGATTTTTAGAGCAAAAAGGAGAATCCTATGTTGTGCGTGCTGACGGCCGGCTTGAGACGGTTGATCAGATCGCCAATGTTGTCCTCTCCACCCGTGGCGGCATTCCATTGTATGTGAAAGATGTTGCAACAGTCGCTCTGGGGAAAGAACTCCGCACGGGCAGTGCCAGCGAAAACGGTCATGAAGTCGTGGTCGGTACAGCGATGATGCTGAAAGGCGAAAACAGCCGGATCGTGTCAAACGCTGTCGATATGAAGCTTGCTGAGATCAACAAATCATTACCAGAGGGTGTTAAGGCCAAAACGGTCTTGAACCGGACAAAGTTGGTTAATGCCACAATTCACACAGTTCAAAAAAACCTCGGTGAAGGTGCATTATTAGTCGTTGTGATCCTATTCTTGCTACTTGGCAATATCCGCGCCGCCCTTATTACCGCGCTTGTTATTCCGATCACCATGATGTTGACAGCAACAGGTATGTTGAAAGCTGGTATCAGTGCAAACCTTATGAGTATGGGAGCATTGGATTTCGGTTTGATCGTGGACGGCGCTGTGATTATCACGGAAAACTGTCTACGTCGCTTGGCCGAACGCCAGCATCATGAAGGTCGGTTATTAACGTTGCAGGAACGTATGCAAGAAGTGATCGAAGCTAGTCGCCAGATGATCCAGCCCGCTGTATTCGGGCAGATGATAATCATTACGGTCTATCTGCCACTTCTGACCTTTACGGGGGTGGAAGGTAAAATGTTTGAACCGATGGCTATGACAGTTATCATCGCATTGATTGCGGCGTTTGTCCTTTCGATTACTTTCGTGCCTGCCATGATTGCCATGTGCATCACGGGTAAAGTTGAAGAAAAAGAAAGCCGTATTATTTCCAAGGCAAAATCTGGTTACGCACCGATGCTGAATTGGTCGCTTGATAAACCAAAGATTGTCGTGATGGCTGCTGTAATCTTTTTTATCTTTTCCTTGTTTGTAGGAAGCCGTCTGGGGCAAGAATTCATCCCTTCGCTTGATGAAAAAGATATTGCCATGCATGCGATGAGAATTCCTAGCACAGGGATTTCAGAGTCAACAGCTATGCAGTTGCAGGTCGAAAAGGCCATCAGCGCCTTGCCCGAAGTTGCGTTTGTCTATTCCAAAACGGGTACGGCAGAAATGGCCGCCGACCCTATGCCACCCAACGTGTCTGATACGTTTATCATTCTTAAGCCGCATGACGAATGGCCGGATCAGTCGATGGATAAACCTGCCTTCATTGAGAAACTAGCTAAGGCCGTTGGACAAGTGCCAGGGAATAACTATGAGTATACCCAGCCTATTCAGATGCGTTTTAATGAGCTGATCTCCGGTGTTCGTAGCGATGTGGCAGTTAAGGTTTATGGCGATGAATTTGAAACCATGACCGATACCGCGAATAAAATTGCTGGCATCTTACGAAGCATTGAAGGGGCTGCTGACGTTAAAGTCGAGCAGACCACGGGTCTTCCCATGCTCGATATTGTTCTGAACAAAGATGCGATTGCCCGTTATGGTTTGAATGTCGGCGATATTCTTGATCTGGTCGCGGCGGCTGTCGGCGGCAAAGAGGCTGGCCTTATATTTGAAGGCGATAGACGTTTTCCAATCGTTGTGCGTTTACCAGAATCTGTGCGCCAGGATATACCTGCTCTTGAAAATCTTCCCGTTCCCGTGCCGCATGAAGACGGAGAAAGTGGCGCCTTTGTGCCTTTGAAAGAAGTGGCTACATTCCGTCTTTCCGAAGGGCCAAACCAAATCAGCCGTGAAAACGGCAAGCGGCGCGTGGTCGTGCAGGCCAATGTCCGTGGACGTGATATTGGCTCTTTCGTTATGGAAGCACAGCAAAAGCTTGATCAACAGACCAAGATTCCATCAGGGCTATGGCTAGATTGGGGTGGTCAGTTTGAAAATCTCCAAGCAGCACAAAGTCGCTTGATGATTGTTGTGCCTGCATGCTTCTTCCTGATTTTCATGATGCTGTTTACGGCATTGGGATCGGCGAAGCAGGCGTTGCTGGTGTTCAGCGGCGTACCGCTGGCGATCTCCGGCGGTATTCTTACGCTGTTCCTGCGTGATATGCCGTTCTCCATCCCCGCTGCGGTTGGTTTTATCGCGCTTTCCGGTATCGCGGTGCTGAACGGTTTGGTGATGATCACTTACATCAATGATCTTTTAAAACAAGGCCTGCAAACGCATGAAGCTATTGTTGAGGGAGCTTTAACCCGCCTGCGTCCTGTTCTTATGACCGCGCTGGTGGCCTCGCTAGGCTTTGTGCCAATGGCATTAGCCACTGGTACAGGTGCAGAGGTGCAAAAGCCGTTAGCAACGGTTGTGATTGGCGGATTAATTACAGCCACGTTGCTGACGCTGATTGTTCTGCCTGCGCTTTATAAACTATTTTCAAAAACTAAAAAGGAGGAAAATTATGAAACCATTTAAAACTCTATTACTTGTAGGGATCGCTTTTGTGGCTCTGTCTGCGCCAGTATATGCGGAAGAAGGCCATGATCACGGTGCAGAAGCTGGACATGCCCATGAGGCCACGAAAGCGCATAGCGATGGCCACGGCCATGATGAGAAACCACATTTCTCGGTTACAAAACCTGAAACGGTGGAATCGGCCTGGGCGATGATTAATGAAACTATTTCTTCGGCACGTCAGGCTTTGAAAGATAACAATACTGATGTCCTACATGAAGCTGGTGAGAAGCTAGCTGCTGCGGTAGCTACTTTGCACGACCATCCGCAAGCGGTTAAAGAGGAAAATGGTGAGAAGCTCACCCAAGCACTTGAACAGCTGACCAAGACTGTGGATCGCTTCCACCATGCTGCTGAGGATAAAAATACAGCTGGCGCTACAGAAACGCTGGATCTTTTTGAAAGTCAGAAGGGATTGGTTAAATCGCTTTATCCTTCAATGGAGCAGGTCGAGCCATAATCCAAGTTCTTAGAAAGGTAAAAAATGGGCGCACACTGCGGACACGATGTTGGCTTTGATGGTTCTGATCCGAAGTTTCGGAGAGCATTAATTATCGTCATTCTGATCAACTTTGTGATGTTTGGGGTTGAAATGATGGCGGGACATATATCAGGGTCTCAAGCCTTGATGGCCGATGCTTTGGATTTCTTTGCAGACGGGATCACTTATTCAATCAGCTTGATTGTAATTGGAATGACCTTGCGTGTCCGATCTCTAGCTGCATTGGCAAAAGGAATAAGTCTTTTGCTCATGGGGCTGTGGGTCATGAGCAGTACCGTTTATGACGTCTTCCTTATTGAAACACCAAAAGCAGAGATCATGGGCGCTATCGGCTTCATTGCTTTGGTGGCGAATGTTGCCAGTGTCATGATTTTGATGCGTTGGCGTAATGGAGATGCAAATGTCAGATCTGTTTGGCTATGTTCTCGTAACGATGCTATTGGAAACGTGGCCGTGATGTTAGCAGCACTTGGCGTTTTCGGCACAAGAACGGGCTGGCCAGATCTTTTGGTGGCCGGTATTATGGCTTGCTTGTTTACTAACAGTGCTATCAAGATTATTAAACAAAGCAAAACTGAGCTTGCTGAAGATAAGCATACGCATGTACATCATTGAAACAGTTACCGATACCTTATCTACAGAAGAAATGTTATTTAGTTACAATATATTATACATTATTTGAAAAGTTAGAATGATTAGGTAGAATACACCACCATTTATCAGAGCGGCCTATGAGACCGTTGTGATAAATGTGAAGAGATCAGAGTGAATGAGCCTGTCGTTCACGCCGAGTGTTTATCAAGAACGCGAGACGCCGCCGAAGGCGAAATCCTGTCCCTTCCATCATTATTAAAAGCCCCGTTCGGGGCTTTTTTAATTCTGGTTAAGTTTAAAATTTACCGCTCTAAGCGTAGATTGTCTAAACGTAGATTGGCTGAGGGCTGGCCTGTCTTGCAGAGGCGTTCAACATCGGTTCTAAGATCTGACGCCGGCAATGGTCTATAATGACTAATAGCAGAGTCATGTGTTGTCATTTCAATAGAGATTGGCTCTCGACTGCTAGAAAATGCGTCATAGCGGTTGGGTTTTACCAAGTTGGCATGGCCGGACGGTCCATCGCAGCTGTACAAAACCTGCTTTTTTGTATGCTCAATTGCATAAGATCCACCGCCAATAGCAGTAACGGCAGCGGCAGCACTAATAAAAAAAGTCTTGAGAGGCATGGCATGGCTCCTTGCTGTGATTGAACACACGCAGTAAGGGTTTGCGGTGCGGTTAAATTACATAAGGCGGGATAAAAAAGCAAGTTTTTTATAAAAAAAATTTTAGATTTGAAATCCTTACAGGCTTCTCTAAGAAAAGAACTATGCCGCTTAATATCATTAAACTCTCTGTCGGTTCCGAAAGCCTTGACGATCTTGTTGCTTGGCAAAAGCAGCGCCTAAAGCAAAGCAAAATGCTTATTCATCCGACCCGGCAATGGCCAAAACGCGCGGATGAAATTTTGAAGGGCGGATCGATTTACTGGGTCATAAGGGGTTATATTGTCGGTCGGCAGAAAATGATCGAATTTAAAGAAGTGACCAAAAACGGTATTCCGCATTGCGGACTGGTCTATGATGCGAAGATGATCCCTGTACGCATGACGCCGCGCAAGGCTTTTCAAGGTTGGCGATATCTGGAAGAAAAAGACGCGCCGCCAGATAGAAAGCAAGGCGATAATATGGATGAAATGCCGGAAAAAATGAAAAAGGAACTGGCGGAATTGGGGCTTTTATAATGGCAAAAGAAAGAACACGCTGTAGCTGGGCTAGCGGCTCTGACGAGATGGCTGCTTATCATGATAACGAATGGGGTGTGCCGGTCCACGACGATCCATTACTGTTCGAGATGCTGATTTTAGAGGGCGCGCAGGCAGGGCTTAGTTGGGCAACTATTTTGAAGCGTCGCGATGGGTATCGCAAAGCATTCAAAAATTTCGATGTTAAAAAAGTTGCCAGCATGGCGGATGACCAGCTTGAGAAATTACTGCTGGATGAAGGCATCATCCGCAATCGCCTGAAAATTTTCGGTACGCGTAAAAACGCCATCGCCTTTATCGCCATTCAAAAAGAATTCGGCTCTTTCGATAAATATCTATGGTCCTTCGTTAAAGGCAAGCCGATCAAGAATAACGGTAAAGGCTTTCCAACCAGATCGCCGGAATCGGATGCGCTATCCAAAGACCTTAAAAAACGCGGCATGACCTTCGTCGGCACGACTATTATTTATGCCTACATGCAGGCGGTCGGCATGGTCAATGACCATGCCTCAGATTGCTTTTACCGGAACATCAAATAATTCTATTGATTCTGGAAACTAAATTCTGTATTTGTTACCCCCATGACACTGCGTCCGATTATCCACCCTGAAGCAATTCCGGAGGGTTTTTCCCTCAGCCAGTCATTTCGACGCAAGGCAGTTGCGCATTTAGTGGTTGATATACAGGATCTTTACTGTAATCCGGCGCATCCCTACGCCATCGATACGGGGAATGATATCTCACGGCATAAAGCACTTTCTCATAAAATGAATGATTTTGTATCGCGGTCACGGGAAACCTTGCCGCCGACATGGATCGTCCATGGTGTAAAATATATCGGCAAAAGCAGTCGCTACGGATTAATGTTCGGTGACGCTGGCCGTAATGATGCGCGTGGGTTCGGCCTTGCCAGCCTATACAATCAAACTGTTTTGGATAGCGAGGCTGTGGTATGGAAGTCAGGTCGGGATGCGTTCAAAAAAACCGATCTTTTGACTATGTTGCATGAAAAAAGGATAGAAGCCGTCATCGTCAGCGGTCTCGAATTAAACGCCTGTGTCAAAGAGACCGCGCTTTCAGCTTCAAGAGAGTTCCCAACCTATATTCTTGAAGATCTTGTCGCCAACGCCATGGATGATGATGAGGCTCTGTATGCAAGTATCGATGCTCTGAAGCCGCATTGCGGAAGTCTTACTTCTAAACATCTCATGTCTCTGGATCTAGCCTAGGCTTTATTCATGAATAACTTTTCAGCCCGCCATGGAATGGACGGTTTTTTTCGTTTATAAATTCTCCATGAGCTCATTAAATTCCAATAAAGCCGCACTTGCCAGCTCGATCACAGTCGGGGCAGTTATAATCCTGATCTTTGCCAAAACCATTGCCTATATTTTCAGCGGCTCGGCTTCGGTGCTGTCATCCCTTGTCGATTCCATATCTGATATCGGTATGTCGCTCATGACATGGATGTCGATTCGTTGGTCGTTAAAGCCCGCAGATGAGGATCATCGCCACGGGCATGGAAAAATCGAAGGTGTAGCGGCTTTATTCCAGGCGGCGATTTTGACCGGCTCCGCCGTTTTTCTTTTATTTACGGCAATTAACCGTTTTGTCGAGCCGCAAAAGATGACCGACCATCTTTACGCGTTACTGCTTATGTTTTTATCGGTGATGATGTCGCTGTTTCTGACCTATGTTCAAAACCATGCGCAAAAAGAAACCGGCTCTCTCGCGCTCGAAGCCGACAAGGCACATTACTCGACAGATGTCTGGATGAACGGTGCAGTGATGATCGTCATCTTCTTCGATTACATGGGCTGGGCCCCTGTCTGGATGGATACGGTGGCAACGGCATTGATCGCTGTGTTATTTGGCAGAACTGCTTATACGATCGCCATGAAAGCCCTCCATATGCTGATGGATCGCGAGGTCAGCGCAGAAATCAAGGAGCGGATTTTAAAAATTGTGATATCGCCATCCGATGTAAAAGGTATTCACGATCTGCGCGTGACACGTTCGGGCATGAAAATATTCATCTCGTTTGATATGGAAGTTGATGCAAATTTGCTTTTATGGAGTGCGCATGAAATCGCACAGGAAGCCGAATACCGTATTTTAAAAGAATTTCCGAATGCAGAGATTTTAATCCATCTCGATCCCGAGGGCGATACGGATGATTCTAGGCATGGCGAGAGTTTGAGCGGGGTTCTCTTATGAGAGTATTGCTTTGCGATGTTGGTGGTACGCATATCCGCTTCGGATTATCAATGGGCCAGAAGATCGAGAATATCCGAAAATTCCGCGTCGATGAATTTGATACCTTGGATGATGCGATTGGCCAGTATTTGCTCTCGGGCGAAAAGCCGGATGCATTTTATCTTGCGACGGCAGCAAGGTTCGATGGATCAAAATGGATTTTTACCAATGAAAATAAATGGCAAGTAATACCAGCTACTTTGGAAAAGAAATTTTCTTTTAAAACCATTCGTTGCCTGAATGATTTTGAGGCTAGTGCTTTGAGTATTATTGTGGCTGAAGAATCCGAATTACTGCCTATCGTCAGAACAGACAAAAAAATTATTCCGGAAGAATCCCGTTGTATAATCGGTGTTGGAACAGGGCTTGGCTTGGCCTATTTAATTGGCGGTTTCGAAAATCCTGTTGTTCAGCAAACTTATGGCGGGCATATGCTGCCGACTATTTTGACGCAGGAGCATGCGGAGCTTTATAAATTTATTACTGACAAAAAAAATAATGACACTATTGCTATTTTTGAAGATGTTTTAAGCGGCACAGGACTTTACCGGATCTATCAATTTCTATGCGCGCAAAGTCATCTAGATGCCGATTATAGGAGTGTTTCTGATTTATTTGAACGTGGTAAAGACAATGAGATTTTTAGAAGTGCTTTGGATATTTTCTTCGAAATTTTAGGCCTGTTCGCTCATCAGGCGGTTGCTTTCGGCTATAGTTACAGTGGCCTATATTTTACAGGCGGGATTATCGACCGTTTGATGGTGGCGGGTTTGTTTGGAAAAGAAAAATTCTTGCAGGGTTTTTATCAAAACAATATTCCCATTGTTAAGAAAAATGTTCTTTCAACCCCTATATATTGGATCAAGGATGAATTTATTTCTCTGAAGGGACTTCTCTATCTGGCGGAAAAAGAAAATGCGTAATGCTTATTTGACCATCGACGATTCGCCGTCACTGCATACGGATCAACTCACCGATTTTTTGGTTGAGCGCGGCGTGCCGGCGATTTACTTCGTGCGCGGTGCATTTATGGAAGAGGCAGATAATTTTAAAAAAATTGTGAGGGCTATCAGCAAGGGTATCGTTATTGGCAATCATTCCTACGCTCATGATCGCACAAGCGTTGCAGGATTTGAAAGCCAGACGGCTCAAATTTTACAAACGCAAAACCTGATCGAGCGCGCTTACTTCGAAGCAGGGGAGGTCTTGCCTAATCGCTATATACGCTTTCCCCATATGGATCGCGGTATGGGCGGGTGGATTATCGATCTGGATACCGTGCCTGCCGAATATCGCAGCTATGTCGAGAATTTATTTTGGGACGGGCTTCTTATCGAAACGACCGGACGGCCTGCTCCGGTATTATTCGAACTTCGGGCTCAGATGCAGGATTGGCTAAAATCTGAAGGTTTTCAAAAATTACCGACACCAGAGGTAACCCATCCATGGTTTGCGCGGTCGGAAATGGCAGATGCCATTGATGCCATGTATACGTTTTCGACATCTGACTGGATGCTCACCCCGCGGCATCAAGGAAACTGGCATTATAAAACTATCGATGATTTAAAGAAAAAAATGGACGACGATATCTGGTTGCAGAAAGAAGATAGTGCCCATATTATACTGGCTCATGATGATCGTGAGGACTCTCTGGAAATAACGACATTATTGATTGATTATTTTCTGGAGCAGGATTTTGAATTTTTACCTATTGCGTAACCAAGGAGCTGCCTTATGACCGATAAAAATATCATCTATGTCATTGCCGATTACGGCGATCTACACGATCTAGCCTTTGCGGAAGTAACGCAAAAAATCTATGCCGAACTCGGTGACATGGATTGCCATCTGCAGACATTCGCGGTTCCGGCGTTTGATACTTATGCAACCGGCTTTGCTCTGGCGCAGACAGCAATCAATTCCAAACTTGGCAGTCGTCATAAATTCTTCGTCAATACCGCTCCGCGCAAAGACGATTTGACGCCGCGGGTGAAAAACTCCGGTGAAGGTTTCGTCTATGCGAAGCTCAAGAACGGTGTCGAGATTTGCGCCGTTAATAGCGGGCATTCATTGTCGTTTATCAAGGAAGCGGCAGAAGAAATTCGTGCCATTAAATGCGAAAGCCATGGAAGTCAGTTCAGAAGCCGTGATATTTTTCCGCCCGCTTTCGCGCGCGTTGTAAAAGGCGATTACAGCATTCTGGGTGAAGATGTTTCGGATCAGGTACCTGATTTCCCCGAAGACGTTCTTTGCTATACGGACGGCTATGGTAATATGAAATGCTCCATCGATCCTGCAAAGCTGGAAGCCTTCAAGAACAAGCATCTAATACTCGATATTAATGGCCGCCAGCAAATCGCCCGCGCCGCGGACGGTATTTTCGGTGTCGCAGACGGCGAATACTGCATTTCGCAAGGCTCGTCAGGCTGGACATTACCCTCCGGCAAACAAGTGAAATTTACCGAAGTCGTCAAACGCGGCGGTAATGCGGCCAAAACCTTTGGCAGACCGCCGGGCGGCCTACCGATTCACTGGCGCGAAATTCCGAATTAATAAAATTCTTGCCAAGTCGGGCCGGATGGCTAATATCCGGTCCATATCGCGCCCGAGCGGGTGTAGCTTAGTGGTAAAGCACCAGCCTTCCAAGCTGGCTATGAGGGTTCGATTCCCTTCACCCGCTCCAGATTTCTCAAAGCAGCTTACATTAGAAAATTTGCATAATAAAATTTAGCTTTACATTTGAAAGCGGGGTTTTTAGAAGAAGCCTCTTTTAATTTTAAGGAGTTTTATTTATGCGTCGCCCACCTGCACCTGAACCAAGACATATCGAAACCAGCCTTTCTAACAATGGTCTGAAAATTAATCGTGGTACAATCATCCCAGACGCCGGTGGCGCATTCGATGTTGCGAGCGAAAGAAGCGTCTTTGATCCTAATCAAGCCGACTTATTTGCCGAGCCTGTAAAATTGGTCAGCACGCACAGGCCCTTCGAGCATCTGGGTATACAGCTCGCCGCCAAAAAAATGGCCGGACCGTCAGGTTCATAACAAATCAAAAACCTCGCCGCGGCGGGGTTTTTTCTTGCTTTCGATCCACTATTTCAGGCATAACATGGCCACTTGAATACCGTGGAATTTGAGGGGCAGCTTGCACCACGTAAAAAATGCTAAAGCGCTTAGGACCTCAAAAGCCTATGCCCTCAGTAACGTTATTTTATTGGGTGATGTGTATGACTATCGATCTTTCTTCCGAATTTTCTTCAAAAAAAATCCGTATTGCTCTGTATTTTTCTCCGTATGGTGTAACAGGACAATATTACATTCTTGACCAGAATAATCAGGCTCCTAAGCCGCCTCATTTCGGCATGGATACAATCGGTTACAAGGTCGCATTGGTAAAGCAAAACGAATGTTGCGCCAAGCAAGGCTGGTTGAAAAAAGATACCGAAATCGATCTGGAAAAAGGCCGTTTTATTTATGCCGAGAATGAAAGGGGCGAAGCTTATCCCCTTAACGGATCTGTTATAAAAAGATCTTATTGCGAGACTGTCCTAAATCATGATGACAAGCTTGTTGACCGCCATGGCGCTCTTATTGATTCGATAGATTCCAAAAAGGAAGTCTATGCGCAAATCGGTTCTCCTCGCATGGCCATCGAATAGTAGTTATGTCCATAGATAGCGGCATATTCCAATATCATGCCAAACCGCCTGATATCATTGAAAAACCCGTTGACAGTTCTAGGTATGGCTTTATAAATCAAGCCCACTAAACCTGTCCCCTGATGGCTTAATAAGGGGCTATCAACCCTTTAAATATTGAGGACTAACACAGATGTCTAAGGAAAAGTTCGAGCGGAACAAGCCGCATTGTAACATCGGCACGATCGGTCACGTTGACCACG
>CAZWGO010000004.1:132571-150032 GCA_964633355.1 uncultured Micavibrio sp. | reverse complement strand
AGACCGATGCCGTATGACTATGTTTTAATCGATTGCCCACCATCTTTATCGCTTTTGACATTGAATGCCCTCGTAGCAGCCGATGCGATTATCGTCCCATTGCAATGTGAATTCTATGCATTGGAAGGCCTGTCCCATCTGGTCAAAACAATTGATCGCGTGAAAGCAACCTTTAATCCGGCGCTTGATATTCATGGCGTATTGCTCACAATGTTCGATCCAAGAAATCGTTTGTCCGGCGCTGTCGCCGATGACGTTCGCGAATTCTTTGGCGACAAGGTTTATAAAACTGTCATTCCACGCAATGTTCGTCTTTCAGAGGCTCCATCCTACGGATTACCGGCTATCGTTTACGATATGAAATGTGTCGGAAGCCAGGCCTATATTCAGTTTGCCAGCGAGATTATCCGCCGCGAAAGAAACCTGATAACTCAAACCAATTCCAACCAAACTGAACAGGTCGCATAATGTCAGCAGCAGAAAAACCACGCGGACTTGGCCGCGGCCTCAATGCTCTCTTTGGCGATGATGAAGGTGATACGCCAGGCGCAGCGCCAGGCGTAAAAACAGAAGCCAAAACAGAAGAGCCGTCAGCCAAAACATCCGATGGCAGACGCGTTTTGAACGTGGCGCAAATCGTGCCCGGCAAATATCAACCACGTCATACATTTGATGACTCCACATTGAATGAACTTGCGACATCGATTACCGAGCATGGTTTGATTCAACCGATTGTCGTGCGTTCTTTAAATGACGGTACCTATGAACTTATCTCTGGTGAGCGCAGATGGCGCGCCGCGCAGAAAGCGCAAATCCATCAAATCCCCGCGATTATTCGCGAGATGGATGACAAAACCGCTTTGGAAATCGGCCTTGTCGAAAACCTCCAGCGCGAAGATTTAAACCCGATCGATGAAAGCCGCGCCCTCAAACAACTGATCGATACGTTCGATTACTCCCAAGATCAGGTCGCCGAAAAAGTCGGCAAGTCCCGCTCCTATGTGTCGAACATGCTTCGCCTCTCTGAACTTTCGGCGGAAGTCGTCGGTATGGTCGAAGATGGCGAGATTACCGCCGGACATGCCAGAGCTTTGCTCGGACTTGACGACCGTACGCAACTCGAGCTCGCCAAGCGGATTTCCAAAGGTCATATGAATGTTCGCCAAGCCGAAAAACTGGCCGGTGAACATAAAGGCACTTCTTCGGTCGGCAAAAAGAAGATGGATAACCTTGGCAAAAAAATCGAAAAAGGCGCAGTGTCTGAAAAAGATATCAATACGCTATCGTTAGAGCGCGAGATTTCAAATGTCGTCGGAATGAATGTTAGTATCGATATGCTCGATCAGCAAACAGGATCACTTACAATTTCTTTTAGAAATCTTGATCAGCTTGACGAAGTTCTTCATCGCCTCTCCCATAACCCGGGACGATTGGCCATCAAAGGATAATTGTTTGACATAAGTTAAGCGTGGCTTTATTCTCTTCGTCAAAAAAACGGAGTGTGTGAATGAGTACGCCTATCGAAGAACTGCAAGCCCGTCTGGATCATGCGAAATTATTATCTCGCAAAACCAAACTGGAATTGGACATTGCCGCGCAAAATATCGCGCAAAGACTTGTCGGTTATTTCATGGCGATCCGGCCCGAGAATAAAGATGATTTCTATGATCTTCTTCTTGCCCAGCCCGTCCGGCACGAAATCTACTCATATGATTTAAGAAGAAAACTTTCCGATAATTTTCATCAGCAAGTTCATATCCCCGCAGCGCATTGTTCGAGAGAAGTTCATGAGCGCGCCAGTTTTTTCAAGGAGCATAAAAGTTTCCAGCCTATTATCACCACGCGTAAAAACTTGCAGGGACAACTCGATTCCATTACAGCGAGGAACGATCTGGCAAGTAAGGATTACGCGAAAATAAATAAAATTTACCAAGAGGCCGATCAGGAATTTTACGCCTTAAGCGGCATAAAACTTGAGAAAGCCGACAAGGAAAAATGGGAAAGTGAAACGCTGCTCGGCACAGTTGTAAACCTTGTCAAATATGCATGGAACAAGGAGTTTCGCCGCTGCGCGCGGTATGTCGATGACTATCAGCGTCAGAACGGTTTCTCGATTTTCGATCTGCCCGAAAAAAATAAAATCGTCGGAAGTGTCGCAGCGAAGACGCAAAAAGCTTATAGAGATTTCGACAACAGAGATTTAAACAGATGTAATGATATCGCAGAAAAAGCGCAGCGCTACATGGAAGACTCTTCCAAATTCGTGACCGATCATATCGTCCCACTATTCGGTGATGCCACGTTCTTAAAAGCAGCAGAGAACTGTCTTGATATGGTCGTTCTGGATTATGCAGAAGATTATCATGCCTGCCACCAGCGACTAAGCATGCTAGACGAAGCGATAGGCGTGCTTCAAAAAGCGATTAATCTGCAAGGAAACCCCGACGATGCAAAGCCTGAAGATGGTGGCGGGCAACCGGAAAGAACGCGCGAGCTGACTCTTCAAATTTGCAGAACCTATGACAGGATGGTTCAAGAGAAAGAAGAAGAAAACGACCATGCCGATCCCGAACATGAAATAGAGGATCAGGATGAATTCATGCGCCTCATTCAAGAGCAATTACGGATGATGACAGAAGAGGCGTCGCGTATTGCAAGAGAGCATGCGGACCATGAGAAGCGGGAGAGACTGCAAGCAGCAATGGAAAGAGCGGCAGAAAGAGGATGGGGCCGCGGGCATGAAGGTCGCGGCGGCCATGATTTCGGACGTGGCTGATATCAGCTGTCGCTTATTTGCGGCAGGTCGTTGAAGCAAACATTGCGAGGGACCGGATGATGTATAAAAAAATTTTAATTGTCATTGAGAGAGCATCAGCGACTGTGGCAATCCATAAAGATATTTTACCGCGGAGACGCAGAGAAAGCAGAGTGACAGGGAGTTTTTTCCTTATCATGCCTGTGTTTATATTCCGAGCTTAAAGAGATCCCTGCTTCCGCAGGGATGACAATAGTTAGCGGCGCGAATTGAATGGTACTAACTTAGTTAATATGTAAACTGGCATAGTCATTGCAACCCCCCTTTCCCAACCAACAATGAAAGGTGACGCATATGCTAGATACTGCTTATAAAATGACCCTGATGATCCGTGGAAGCGTTTTTATCCTGCTTTTGGTCGGACCGATGATCTCATAAAATCAACCAATTATAAAATTTATGAAAATGGCATGGGGATTGCATGGCTATCCCTATAAGACCACAAACAAACTTAAAGGGATGACAAAATATGACAGATTTTGCTTATGGCGCGACAATGATGGCTCTGGTAGGTGTATTAATGATCTTCGTCAATGGGATTTTCACGATAGGCTGATCGCCGATCCGGACGGAACAGAATTCATTATAGATAGTAAGTAAATTATGACAGATAAAGCCCCTCCATGGAAAAAATCAAATCCGAAAAAGAAATCAGGCACGTCAAATAAACTTACCGACGCTGAAAAAGAGGAAGCCAAGGAGCGAGCGAGAAAAGCCGGACGCCCCTACCCTAATTTGGTTGATAATATGGCTGTGGCAAAGAAAAGTAAAAAGTAGCCTTCTCAGCTATTTGCCTATGCAAAAATCGCGGAAAATCATATCTAGTAAATCTTCAATATCGACGCGTCCGGTGATAGATCCCAAGTACCGGATAGCGAGACGCAAATCCTCGGCAGCAAGCTCAGGTAATTGAGCATTTGCAGAACGGTTCAATGCTTCATAAGAATTTGCCAAGGCTTCCCGATGGCGAGCCCGCGTCAAAGCCGGTGCTGTGCGGCCTCCCATGATAGTTTCAATTTTTTGTACAATAGCCTGCAGCAATTTATCGATGCCCTGCCCGTTCAAGGCTGAAATAGCGATACCGTCATCCGGTGCCTCCGCAATATCAATCTTATTGTAAACAATGATAGAGTTATCATCCTTGAGATTATAGGTTTCATTATCGCGGCCTGCATTAACATCGAAAAGCAGGATTTTGATATCGGCCTGCCCTGCTCTCGTTTTGGCTCGCTCAATCCCTTGTGCCTCGATTTTTCCTTGTTCATCCTTTGGAATCGCAGAATGCAAACCGGCCGTATCGGCTAAAATCACTGGATAGCCACCAATATCAAGATGAGTTTCGAGCACGTCCCGTGTCGTGCCCGCCATCGAAGAAACGATGGCAACATCCCGCTGGGATAAAGCATTTAATAACGAAGATTTACCGGCATTAGGCGCGCCGAGGATGACCAATTGAAAGCCGCTGCGCAATCGTTCACCGCGGCGGTTGTCATCGAGATGCGCAGCAATTTCTTCTGCGAGATCTGAAATATCAGGTTGGACCTGCAGCAAAATATCTTCAGGCAGATCTTGATCGGAAAAATCGAGATCGGCTTCCATCAATGCCAAAGTATGGGACAAGCGCACTTTCCAGCGCTCATAAAGTCGCTCCAGAGACCCTGATAACTGGCTAAGCGCTTGTAAACGCTGGATTTCTGTCTCGGCATCGATCAGATCGGCAATAGCTTCGGCTTCAGTCAGGTCCAGCTTGCCATTTTCAAAGGCGCGGCGGGTAAATTCTCCCGGAAGGGCCATGCGGTGATTTTCTTGCTGCGATAATTGCTGCAGCAAAGATTGTACTACCGACCAACCCCCATGCAGTTGATATTCAACGATGTTTTCGCCGGTAAAGCTATTTGGTGCAGCAAAAAGCAGCACCAGCGCATCGTCTATTTTATCGCCATTGGATGTAAAAATGCTGCGCACACAAGCCTGACGAGGTTTTGGAAGGCGCTGCTGGGGAGCGAGCTTCATTAGGCTCAAATGCGCGAAGGGACCGGATACGCGGACAACCGCCACGGCGCTTTTTCCGGGCGGGGTAGAAAGGGCATAGATTGTATCGACGACACTCATTTTTTCTTAGGCGAGTCGTCCGGATTGATGTTCACATTGGCCATGCCGCCCATTTGCTTCCAGAAATTTTGCTGCATTTCCGTCCATTTCCACAAGGTCGGCATCCAGTTTTCCGTGAAGCCCTCCGGATCCATTTTCATCTTGTCCATCAAGTGGGAATTAAGCTGCTCCATCATTGCTTGCTGCATCGGCAGTATATCAGGCACGCCGAAAAATTTGCGGGCTTCTTCAGGCGTACAATCGATATTAATTTGAAATCTCATGACATTTACCTCCATAGGTGATCCATCTATTTAAAGTGATTGAGACAACGCCACAAGCTTTGATACATAATTAAGTATATGATAAATAACCCTGCATGCTAAAGCCGCCGACCTTTCACGAAGCCCCAGCCCCTTTGCCGACGATCGATCAAACGGTGCAGGCGCACGCGCTCGAGAAGATCAAGGCGCTGGTCAAGGGGAACGGCCTGAAAGCCGATAAAGTTTCCATTGAAAAGGTCTCTGCACAAATCTTGAGCTTTCGCGCCGAGGGGTTTATACGCCTCGCCACAGAATATTCCAGCCGCAGCGTGCCGGGCAAGGTCGAGAAGGGCGAGGCCATCGGTACGCCTGAAGCTTTCGAAGCGGCGCTTCGCCAATTTCCCATGCAGGCGCAGCGCGACCCCGGGCGGCGCGATACTATCGTCAAAACGATCATGGCACGGCCCGATAAAGGCTATGGGGCAAAGGACCAGTCTTTCAAACTCGATGCGCTGGCCAAAGACTATGTCAGCCATGAAGCCTGTTCGACCTGCACGCAAACCGGCCAGATGACATGTCCAAAATGCGGCGGACAGAAAATGATGGTGTGCCAGACCTGTCACGGACGTCATGATATTCTATGCCCGAGTTGCCGTGGCATGGGCAGCATCACCCAACACGGCAAACAGGTACCTTGCGGACGCTGTCGCGGGCGCCGGCGTGTGCAATGTCCTGCCTGTCACGGATTAGGCCAGGTGAAGTGTAAAGGATGTAACGGGGCAGGGAAGTCGGCTTGCGCGGCCTGTAAAGCCAGCGGCTTTATCTCGCACCTCGCAAAAGTCGAATTGATCGCGCATTTGCATTTCAATTACGACCGGCAAGGCCTGCCGATCGAGCTGACAAAACTGCTCGACGCGTTTTCGCTTCGCTATATTGAGAAGGGCGATATCGATCTCGGGATCGAAACGCCGAGCTGGCAAGAGAACGAGCCGCCGGAAAACATCCCGATCATCTATAATGTGCGCGTGCCCTATGGAGAAATCGTTTTCAAACTCGGCAAGCGCAGCGCCGCCTGTACGGTTCTCGGCTGGAACGGCGAGATTATCAAGGGTCCGGAATTTCTCGACGATATTACAAAACGCGGGCAGGGAATGCTGGCCAAAGCGGCGGGCGGCGAAGGGAATGTCGGGGCGTCCTTGCGCGACGCCGCCAAATACAGAATTTTGCGCGAAGCGATCATTGTAGCCGCCAGTCAATTGCAAACGCGCAAAGCCCTGTCGAAGCTTTTGAAGAAATATCCGGTCGGTATTTCATCGGACAAGATGCTGCGCTTTCTTATGCAGGCCAATCAGGCGATGCAGGTCATAACGCATAAGCCACGATTGATCGGGCTTGCTATCGGCACACTAGTTTTTGTCATGATGGCCGCCGTGTATTTTATCATCATGCGCGGCAAGATCGCTCAGCACATGGGCGCATTCCCTATCGATCCAGCGCTCTCGACAATTATCTGCGATGTTGTTCTCATGCTTCTCGGCACGGTAGCCATTGTCATGTCGTCGCAAATTTTTGCCGGACGCGCTTTGCGACAATCATTGACCGGGCTTGCTTCCGCAGCAACGATGAAAAAAATCCTGCCGAAAATGGGATGGACACTCTGGGCCGCGTTCGGTATTTCGCTTGCCGTCACAGCAGTATTTTATTTTACAACCGCGCTGTAAAAAAACCGTCCGGAAGGAGGGGATCTTCCGAACGGTCAGTCATGTTCATTTTAGTACGAGGGGAAAATTAATTCGAGTGATTGTCCTGCCAGCGCCAGACGGCCAGCTGTTGCAGCGCATGTTCAGCGCGGCATTGGCGATAGGCCTTAATCGCTTTTATTTTGGCGTCGTTGTATTGAGGTAACGTTAAAATCCTGCCGCAGGCATCGAGAGACTTCTGATGATCGCCAAGACTGGCGAATTCCACGACTTCAGCTTGCACAGGCGACACGCCTGCTTCCGGCAGCGGCAATTGATCAATCGCTTTTGCTTGGGGTGTAAAAGAAAAAACAGCGAGAATGCCGGCCAAGGCCAGCGCAGACTTCATAATCATGATGATACCCAAAACCTGTTCTTGTTGCAGCGCTTCTTAATGCGCCTTTATTCATTGCACCATATCCTTGTGGATAAGTTCAACCTCAATCGTTTCGGATTTGGATAAATTTAATGACGAATTGTTACAGCGGGCAAAGGCTTAACAAAAGGTTAAACTGATTCCGCGAGGTTAAGGAATTGCTGAAGACGCGGAGATTGCGGTTTTTCAAGAATGGAAGGCGTGCCTTCTTCGATGATTTTACCGTCCGCCATAAAGACGATTTTATCCGCCGCATGGCGCGCAAAATTCAAATGGTGCGTAATCAAGAGCGTGCCGATGCCGCGCTCTTTCAAATGCGTCAGCTTGGTCAGGATTTTCGCGGTTTGCTCGACGTCCAGCGCCGAGGTGATTTCGTCGAGCAGGATATAGCGCGGGTTCAAGATCAATGCGCGGGCAAGGGCGACACGCTGGCGCTGTCCGCCGGAGGCTTCGTTCGGATAGCGGTCGATAAAATTTTCCATCTCGAAAACTTTAACGAGGCCGTCGATATCTTTTTCGGCGTTTTCATTTACGTTGCGCGCGGGCAGTAAAATATTCTCCCGCAAGGTCAAATGCGGCCACAGGAAAAGTGATTGAAAAACGACCGTCATGGACGGATAGGGATTGGGCAGGCGGTCTGCGGTAGGCGGGAAATTATAGTTCTTGTCGTCGATTTTTATAGTACCGCTATCAGGCTGTTCGACCAGTGACAGGCATTTGAGCAACGTCGTCTTGCCGCCGCCGCTGGGGCCGATCAAGCAAGTAATCTTTCCCGGCTCAAGCGTGAAATCGATGCCGCTTAAAACACGATGCAAGCCGTAAGATTTTTGAATATTGGTAGCGGTGAGCATAATTTATCTCTCCGATGTGTCGCGTGTGAATTTATTTTTAAGATAGAGCGCGATCATATTGACGGGCACGCAGACCGCGAGAAAGAAGACGCCGAGCGCGGTATAAATTTCGACCGGGCGGTAAATTTGCGCGTTGATGCGCTGGGCAACGCGGAAAATTTCCTCGACGGATATAAGCGATGAAAAAAGCGTCACGTGCAGCATGGTTACTTGTAGCATAAGAAGAGCGGGCGTCACGGCGCGGGCGATCAACGGAAGCTCTATTTTCAGAATGGTTTGCTTCGGGGTGAGGCCGGTTACGCGGGCCGCGGTAATATATTGCTTCGGGAATTCATTGAGCGCGGTGGCAACCAGATCGGCCACGCCAAAGATATTCAAAATCGTGAAGGTGAAGGTCGCGGTATAGAAAGGATCGATCACGACATCCATCATCGCCTGCGCCGGATAATGCAGCCAGAATAAAAAGACGAGGATCGGCACGCCGGCCAGCAGGAAGGACACAAGGCGCGTCGGCACGCCGACGGATTTCGGGAAGCGGCTGGCCGCCACGCCTAGCGCGGTGCCGAGAATGATACCCAGCGCCCAGATAATCACCGACATTTCCAGCGTGACTTTAAGGCCCTGTAAAAAAGCCGGATAGTATTTGATGAGGATGTCGAAGACGTTCATGCTGGTGCGCTGTCCCTGAAAATAAAATAGGCCGCCCCGATCATACACAGCCCTGCCCAAAGATAATTGAGCGTTAGCGGTTTGCCCATATACCAATAGGCGAAACCGGCGAAGACCGCCATGGTGATGATCTCCTGCATGATCTTAAGCTGACCAAGGGTAAAGATACCATAGCCGTAGCGGTTGGCCGGTACTTGCAACACATATTCAAAAAAAGCGATGCCCCAGCTGATGAGGATTGCGATATAGAGCGGCTTGTTGTTCAGGTCCTTCAGGTGGCCGTACCATGCAAAGGTCATAAAAATATTCGAGCCGATGAGGAGGAGAATAGTTCTCATTTCATTTGCTCATAAGGTTTTGCTACGCGCAAAATTTCATTAGGGCTGATGTCGTATTTTTTATAGATAGACTCTATAGTGCCATCATAAAGCAGCTCATTGGTTGCCGTGTTGAGCATATTTAAGAGCCTGAATTCATTTGCACCGACCGTCATCGTCATAGGAATAATTCGCACAGGTTCAGAAATAACCTGCCTAATTGAATCAGGGTTTTCTTTCGAATAATTTAAACCTTCAAAACTGGTTACAAGCGTTGCGTCTGCCTTGCCGTATTTAATCATATTCAAAGGCTCCGATTGCGGTGCATCTCCAGGTACAGTCAATAATTGGCTTTGGGGAAAGAATTTTTGCTGAGCCAACGTATTTGTACCACCATCATGTCCTGCAAATTTCACGGCAGTATCATTCAAGGCTTCAAGTTTATGATCGAATTTTTTATTGCCGCTTTTAACAAAAACATAGAAGGGCATAAAGCCAACCGGATTGGTGTATTCCGCCTGTTTACCTCTTAGAGCGTTTGGCCAACCTGTTGCACATTCAGCATCGAATTTTCCTTGGTTAATGTCCTGAATATAGGTGCCAAAATTTATTTCTCCGGCCCATTCAATTTTTAGATCTAGTGATTTGCCTAGCTCTTCAACATAGTCAACAAAAGCGCCTGACATTTTTCCAGTGTTAGGATCTTTGATGATCATGGGTGGCGCTATCCAATAGCCACAACGAAGTGTGCCCGAAGCCATAACCCGATCATACGCCGATTTCGGTTCTGCTTTGGCGGGAGTTGAGCTTAATACAAGGATCGTCATGCCGATGAAAATCGCCATCCAGATTTTGATGAAGTTCTGGATACCGGCTTTCGCCGGTATGACGAATGGGGTGAGACTGAAATTGTTCACGGCTGATAACCTTTCGCGACTTTTTTGAAGATTTTGTTTTCGGGATCGTATTTGGAAAGAATTTTATCCATCTCGCCGTTTTCGATGACGTCGATCAGTGCGCTATCCAGCATCGTCTTTAAATCGTTCTCGCCCATTTTCATGGCGAAAGTGTTTTGATAAACGCGTAAAGGCCGGTCGGTCATAATTTTACGAACCTTGCTCGTATTTTTTGACATGTAATCTTCGGCTGCCGCGGATTCGCTCATAAACACATCGGCTTTGCCCGCGACGACATCTTCGATCTGCTGGGAGAGTGGCGTCATATTCGGAAGCTCTATCAAATGCGCCTTGGGGAATTCGACGCGAGCCGCGGCGGATGACATCTGGCCATCGGCGGAGATAATTTTAATGTCAGTATTATCGATCTGGCGAAAATCGGAATCGAAACGCGTATCGTCTGCACGAACATACAGATTCATCTGGCTGTAAACGAACGGCATCGTATAAGTCAGGCGCTTGGCCTCTAACGGCAGCCGCCAGAACCCGATGCAGGTCAGATCGAAGCGGTCCGATTCAAGGTCGGAGACGGACGTGGCAAAACCAAACTCCGCCGTCCATTCGACTTTCAAATCCAGAGATTTTGCGACCGCGTCGATCACATCGGCGGCAATGCCGGACATCTCTCCTGTGTTCGGGTCTTTCGACAGCATCGGCGCATAAAGCGCATAGCCGCAGCGAAGCGTATTCGTGCGAAGAACGCGTTGGTAAGCGGTTTCGGCTTTTCGAGTTTCTTTGATACCCTCACCCCGACCCTCTCCCATCAAGGGAGGGGGAGCCGGAGGCTGTGTCGATTTCGGCAGGTAGCCGATTCCGAAAGCAACGACAGCGGCAATGGCGGCGGCGGTCAGGTGATGTTTCATTGAGTATCCCCTTTAAAGAAGAGGATTTAAGCAGGATTCAAAACCAGCTGCAATAAAGGCTTTTACCGCGCAGACAGTACATAATAAATGATTTGGTCGTCCGAGTCGTGAGAGCTGGCACCGGTCAGGCATCCTGTCGTTTGTCCGGAAAAAGCGGATGGGTCGGGGTCTTCGCCAATTTGCAGCGGGCCTGTTGGCGACGCCGAATATACGAGACCTGCACCGGTTGCCATTTCCCAATCAAGGGCGCGCGTCGTGCCCGATTCCGTATTTCCGGTAATTCCCAATCTTTTATTATAAGCCGAACATATCGCCCTGGCCTGATCGCCCGAATTCATTACGAAATACATCATGAGCTCGCTCGCATCCGTGCCTACATTCTTGACGCCGACTTTAGTTGTGAACGTCAAATAGCTATAGACGGGATCATCGTTGGGGAGTTGCTTTCTTGCATCCCAGTAAACAGCCCCTCCGCCGTTTGACCCGAATATATTGCATCTTCCATCGGCGGGTGCCGTCGTATTGGTACTGCCGCCCCAGTAGTCAGGGTGCGCCTGTATAGGATTTTCAAAATTGATCTCCGTTTCACTGCAACCATGACCCACCCTGACGCGCATGACGGCGGTTGAAACCTGCGCTCCGTACTGGGCGATTTGCGCCGCTACGAGGTCTGCTTTCTCGGCTTTTATGTCCGCGCCGCCGGAGCGTGACGATTGTGTCACCGCGTAAGCAAGGGCTGCAAAAAGCACAACGGCAATAAGGATCAGGAAAAGGACGTTTCCGCTTTCGGAAGATGGGGACAGGTTTGATTTAGGGTTGCAGTTTTCCATGTCTAATTCCTTTCGAATTAACATTTCGGTCGCAGCATCTTTTTATAAGTATTATCTAAAGTAACATTGTTACTTTAAACACGGATTTAATTTTAAATAAAATTTGATCTTGTTCGATAAAAAACCCCGCTTTCCGCGGGGTTTGAATTACTGGTTCATGCTTTGGAAGAAATCATCGTTGGATTTCGTGTCTTTGAGTTTATCAAGCAAGAATTCCATTGCGTCGACCGTGCCCATTGGGTTCAGGATACGGCGCAGGACCCACATTTTCTGCAAGGTTTGTTTGTCGGTGAGAAGCTCTTCTTTACGCGTACCGGATTTCTGAATGTCGATGGCCGGGAAGACGCGTTTGTCGGCGATCTTGCGGTCAAGGACAATCTCCGAGTTACCGGTTCCTTTGAATTCTTCGAAGATGACTTCGTCCATCCGCGAGCCGGTATCGATCAGGGCGGTGGCAATGATTGTGAGCGATCCGCCTTGTTCGATGTTACGCGCCGCACCGAAGAAACGTTTCGGGCGTTGCAGCGCATTGGCATCCACACCACCGGTCAAAACTTTACCCGAAGACGGAACGACGGTGTTATAGGCGCGGGCCAGACGAGTGATGGAATCGAGAAGGACGATAACGTCGCGCTTATGTTCGACAAGACGCTTGGCTTTTTCAAGCACCATCTCGGCGACCTGTACGTGGCGCGAAGCGGGTTCGTCGAATGTCGAGGAGATCACTTCCCCGCGAACACTGCGCGCCATGTCGGTAACTTCTTCCGGGCGTTCATCGATCAAGAGAACCAGCAAATAGGCATCCGGGTGATTGGCGGCGATTGAGGCTGCGATATCCTGCAGCATAACAGTTTTACCAACACGAGGCGGGGCGACGATCAACGCACGTTGGCCAAAGCCGATCGGCGATGTCAGCTCGATCACGCGCTGGGTCATATTTTTTTTGGTCGGATCCATCAGTTCGAGATTGATCTTACGTTCCGGATAAAGCGGGGTCAGGTTATCGAAGTTGATGCGGTGGCGGAGCTTCTCCGGCGTTTCGCCATTGATGCTGTCGACTTTGAGAAGCGCAAAATAACGCTCGGAATCTTTAGGGGCACGAATTTCGCCCTCTAAACTATCACCAGTGCGAAGGCCGAAGCGGCGGACCTGGGATGGCGAAACGTAAATATCATCGGGACCTGGCAGGTAATTTTCTTCAGGGGCGCGGAGAAAGCCGAAGCCATCCTGCAACACTTCCAAAACGCCGGAGCCGGCGATCGGCACGCCCTGTTCAGCGAGGCGTTTGAGAATGGCGAACATCATGTCCTGCTTGCGCATCGAGGCGCAGTTTTCGATGTCCAGCTCCTCGGCAAAAGCGAGCAGTTCAGCAGGGCTGCGGGTTTTTAAATCCTGTAAATTCATGGGAAACTCTGGGTCAAACTCTTGGTTTTATAGGGCGTTGAAAGCCGTGAAAAATCGGGAGGGGTTAATTCGCTTAAGGTGTCTGGTTAATTGGAATAAATGTTCTTCAACTAATCTTTTTTAGGGGAATGTCTTTCAACTCGAGGATATCTTTCGAATGGGTCGATTTCCTGGCTATCTCAAGCCTTACGGCGCGGATGAATTCTTCTAATTTTTTTCAGGAAGTTCTTAAAGACAGGAGCATATATACCGCTTCCATAATGCCCTGTCAAATGGATTCGAATCAAAAACAGGGAGTTAAAAAGGGGATAGAAGCGGGAAAAACTGGACATGAATTCTGGAATTCGGCTAGAAATAAGAAAAATTATTGAAAATATGACAGGGAAACTATGGCTAAACCGTTACTGAACCAATCTTCTCATTTCATTTTAGCACTCGCAAACGCCTACAGTATTTTGAAAAATAGCCAATCAGATTTGCAAATCGGTATTAAGGAACCTATAGCGGATGCTTCGCCAAATCTTAGCGAAAATTTCAAAAGCGCCGCCGAGCAAGAAGTCCAAACAGATCCCAAAATAGAATCAAACGCCATAAGATTGGGTGGATTTCTATTTCGCTGTCTGGCGGGAATTCATATGGGCGAAGAAACAGATATGGTAGAAATTAATTACGGCTATGACGCCGAGGGTCATTATCATTATTTTGAACTCTATCCCGAGTTTTGTTACAAGGATGAAGAATTCGATAGTCTTAGCTTGCCGCTTCAAGCCGCTTATTTGCGCATTACAAAAAAGATTGAAAATTTTCTCGAAGATCTAAGTTCCGCATGTGACTACGAGGAAGGCGAGATCCAATCCGAGACAGGCTCATTCTATTTCAATAGCAAAACTGATCTTTATAAAATTCTTTCACGTTATGCGACCAAAAGAAAAATCGATATCAACTCGATCGATAAAATCGTATTGAATCCCATCAAGCTTGATTTCGAAGGGCATACAATCGATAGAAAGCAACATGATCTGGAAATAACTGGGCTTCTCAACCAGCGTATAGCAAGTATCGCAAAACAAATCCCAGATTATGAAGAAGAGCTCGTTCGCTATGCCCTGCAGCAACCTTTCGTGAATTTAAGAGAACTAAATTCGGTAGCCTATATGGTTAAACACGTTAATACACCGCAGAGCATGGATACAGCGATTTATTTCGCGCTGCTTGAAGAGGCTGCAAAACTTGAAGATGGAATCAACCGTGATTTCGAAGGACCTTGTTTCGATTACAGGGGTACGTCTCTTCGGCCGACGATTAACTAAAATATGTCTTCCTATTAATCTTATATATATCTTAGATTCAGTAGTAATAGATATTAGGGGGCATGAGTTATGGGGATAAAATTTATCCGGATTCTTACCCACATGCGAAACGGCATGGACTCATTACTCAAATATGAGAGTCCGGATAAATCATCCGTGAACAAAACGAGATATCCTCGATTCCGGACAGGCGGCTTATAAAGTTTCTCCATGGTGGTGAAGTGTCTTAAACCCTCGGCGCGGAATCTGGATAGCTTCATACATAAACAATCCGTTACTTTATCAGCCTTCTATCCACAGAGATCCCCAGAGCGGGGTGTATCGAAAATAAAGACGCAATTTTCCCTCTGTTGAAGGAAGAAATTCTGGCGTAGATTTATGGCGTTCGAATGCGCGCGCGGGGTTTATATGGCAGATAAAGATTACAATATTTTAAGAGAAGTGAACGGTTATTATTTTGACAGTAATCCGGATCTTACTCTCATTATGCCAAAATATTATGAGGATGCGACGGAAGAAGGCGAAGCCATCGCTACGATCAGCCATATGATCGAACAGAACAGATATGACGAAGCATTGGCTTTTGCAGAAAACTGCCTGATAAAATTTCCGCCAGAAGCTCAAAACGCTTTTCTCTCCTGGCAGATTTTAATTTACTGGAAGCAAAAGAAAATTCCCAATAGTGAGCTGATCGAATATTTTTCATCGCTCGAGGAGGCTTATCCCGACAAGGCATATTTAAATTACGATAAAGGATTTCTGCATCTTAAAGACAAAAACTTTAATGAAGCGGTCAAAGAATTAAAAATCGCCCGGAAAAAAGAGCCAAACCACGCTCCCACATTATCGCTTCTTTTCCTCGTTTATTACCTCGCCGGTGACGACCAATGGAAAAGCCTTTATCTATCCGCAACCAAAAGCAAGTTACTGCCCGAGCGTATCACTAATTTGATCGGGATCGGCGAGGCCATCAAGGATAAAAAACCGTCCCCGCTTTACCTATCCGGGGATTTAAACAATCATCCATTACTCAATGAAGAACTTCTGGAGAAATTCCCGAAGCTCGTCATGGTAAAACCACCCAGTCATAAAAATATTTTAATGGCAGCGGCAGAAACAAATTATCTCCGCGAATTTATACCGACGCTTATTCTATCGGCGCTGGAAATCAAAGATTGGGATTTTGGAATTCATGTGCATCTATACGCGCCGATGGGCGTAGATCTCGAACTTTTGCGCATGTATGATGAAAAATTCCCCGAACTGAAACTAAGCTATTCCTATGAGAAAATATCCTATCGGGTCACATCCGGAACACCGACCTATTTCGCGACTATGCGTTTTTGCCGGGCATGGCAGATATTGAAGGATTCGAGCGCATCTCAAAAAATGGCCCTCGTGGATGCCGACGCGATTTTGCGCACCGACCCGTTCAAGAACGACAAAATTAAGAATTCAGATATTTTATTGACCCATAATCCCGTGGCTCCTTTATGGGATGAATTCGCCGGCGGGTTTATCAGTTTCTCCAAAAGCGACGCTGCGCTGGGCGCTCTCTCTTATATGAGCAATATTATTCTTAAAAACATAGCCAGCCGGAAAGAATTCTGGTTTCTCGACCAGATTGCCCTTTTCGACATGTATGGCAATTATTCTAAAAAAATGACCATCGACACGATTTCCGGCGACGAGCTTTTTGGCAAAGACCTGCAGCACAAAGCGGGCTCCATCTTCTGGACTTTCACGAATGACGAAAAGCTCGCGAATAATCCCATGAACATCGAGCGGGTGCGCCTGATGTCAACATACGGGTTGACGCAGGAATGGAATGTTCTCGTTAAAGGTAAATATGGAACCGTGATCGCTAACAGAAACGACGAATATATCGGGCGCAGCCTGATCTCGGGCGGCAGCTGGTGCGACCATGAAATCGGTTTCATGAAATCCTTGCTGGATTTCGGCGATACCGTCGTCGAGCTTGGATCGAATATAGGGTCGCATACCCTGCCGATCGCCAAAATCATCGGCGCGTCAGGACGCTTATATGCCATGGAGCCTCAGCGCATATTGTTTCAAAGCCTGTGCGCCAATATCGCGAATAACAGCCTGACGAATGTCTATACGCTGAACGAGGCGTGTGGTGAAAAAGAAGGGATTCTCAAGGTTCGTGAACTCGATCCGACCAAATTCCAGAATTTTGGTGGGTTTCAGCCCAAGGCCCAGCAAGGCGAACACGAAGTTGCCGTACGTCCGCTGGATTCACTCAAGCTGAAAGAATGCAAACTGATCAAGATGGATATCGAGGGAATGGAGCTCGAAGCCTTGAAAGGCGCCACGGAAATTCTGACCCGTCTAAAGCCGATGATCTATTTCGAGGCGCATGGCGACAGCGTCAGGGAGATCGCCTCTTATCTTAGAGAGTTTGACTATAAAATATATGACTTCGCCATCCCCAACGACCCCATGTATCTGGCCGTTACTGGAAAAGACGAAACGAGAGCCAAAGCGCTCGAAATTCAGGAATTACATGACCGGTAAGAAGCCTTTAAGAATTACACTATATATATAAGTGAAATTTAGAGGTTCCTCATGTTCCAAGATTCCTACGTCAAACTCGATAAAACTGAAACCAAAGACCTTGTTGAAAGGCTGAAAAGCGATATCGATGGCGGTGCCTTTGACCCATCTTCGACGGTTGTGATGGCCCGCGAGCTGCCTTTTTATAAGAATTCAAAATTTTTCGATATTGCTGATCATCGCAATATGCCGCCTGCCCGCCGATTTGTCGTGATGCAGGGAGGCAAGGCCGTTATCCTCGATTTCACCAATGCGCCTATCTATAGTCTGAATGAAACAGCTCCGCTTAGCTTGAATGAAAAAACCGTTATCGACTACGCACGGTTTTTCTTTTCCTTCGTTCGCGGTCGTCATGGCCGATTTATCATCGTCGAAAGCGTGGATGACATTCAGTGGCGGG
>CAZWGO010000004.1:0-132561 GCA_964633355.1 uncultured Micavibrio sp. | reverse complement strand
CCGCCGCTCGCAAGGCTATCGGCAAGATGGTTGCGCCCATTCAACTGGAAGGTACTGAAGGCGGGGTTTACCGTCTTGGCATCCATATGATGTTCAAGGATTCCCTGTTTAAGGCAAATGTCGATATTTCTCCTGACGGTCACGTCAAAATCCTCGAAGAAACTCTTTTGATAGAAGACATTCCCGTTATCGATGACATAATCGGGCAATAGGCGGTAAAATTTGTACTCAGAGGAAAAAATTTCTTAGTCAAATAGATTTCATAAGAGAAGATTTTCCCAAATCCTACCTACATGCATATTCTCTAATAAAATTATCCTCAAGAAAAAACCTTTATTTAAAGGTATTATCTCCCGTCCCTGCCATTCTGGCACGGCTCCTGCATTTAAGCTTTCATTAGGAACTTTTTGTTAAGAATGAACGAGGAAGGTCTGAATAAGGATAAAATTTGATCTTTATTTAAGCCAAGCTTAACGACGAACAGGTAATATTATTTTAGCAACACACATCCTCAGAAAGGGATTTATTATGAGAACCGCAAAGAAATTGCTGCTTGCCACCGCATTAACCGTCGCGCTTGGGGGATATGTTTCCACCGCGCATGCCGTTGACAACGTAGATGTCGAAGCTACAGTCGATACGCGTACAGCTATTAACGTCGTGAAGAACGAGGATATCAATTTTGGTCTTTTGGATGTCACTATTGCAACACAGGCCGCAACCATCGTTCTCGATCCGCTGACAGATGCCGTTACCGGTGGAACTGCCACTGTCGTTCACTCCGGAACAGCGCAATCCGGAAGAGTTACAATCACAACTGATGGCGCATCCGATATCGCCGTCACATGTAATGCCACGGCAACATTAGTGAACGGAGACGGTGATTCATTAACTGTTTCAGCCGTCACGATCGAAGCTGCGGTTGGCGCAACGCTCGCCGCGACAGCTTGTACAGGTGCAGGAATAACCGTCACGCCAACTGCTGCGGATGTTGAAATCGGTATCGGCGGAACACTCGCCCTGGCTGCCGGTGGTAACGAGGTAAAGGCGGGAAGCTTCTTAACGGCTGATGGCAATCAATATAACTCTGCTACAGGCGCAGGTGTGCCGGTTAATATTCTGGCCGTTTACCAATAAGTTTTTAATATAAGAATTCGATAAATCGCCCTTTTTTTGAGGGCGATTTTTTCATGTGGATAAATCATGTATTAACAAGCGGAAAAGAGCCGGTTACATATATTTTTCAGGCTAAATTTAATATATCTGAGGGATGGGATTTCGAATCAGAAACCAGCTTTCGGGAAGTCTCGGCGTTTGCTCGCTAATCTTCGCTTTTCCGATCTTATGTTTTGCTCAGACCGTTCAGTTTTCTTCGGTAAACGGAATGGAATTCGGCCTGATCGAGTTTGCCGGCTCGCATAGCGGATTTCTTACCATGGGAACGAATGGCTCTGTCAGCCTGACAGGTAGCGGGCTGTTTTATGAAGGCAACGGGGTACCGGGTCAAATTACCATTGTCGGCAATTCCGGCATTGTCGAGATCAAATGTGAATCCGGCGCCACAATGGGCGGCGACACGACTTTGACAATCTCCGATATCGAAGTCCGCGCAGGGAGCGGGGGTGGTCCTGGGACTGGAAGTCCCTGCCTGGGCATCGGCGGTGGCGATGCTGCCGCGGTGGTCGTAGATCTTGGCGCAACGCCCAATGCCCGGATTTATTTCGGCGGCAAATTAAATATTCCAAACAACGCGCTGAGCTCGGGAAGTTATTCCAGTACAAGCGGCGGCGACCCCATGACAATCAGTGCGATGTTTCAATAACAAAGGATTACCAAATGAAAAAAAAGATTCTTCAAACGGCTCTAATATTCAGCGCATTGATTTTCGCTTTCAGTCATGCGCATGCCGAAACTATTCTTTTCGTTAGTCCGACACGGGTCAATCTGGATGAAAAGCACAAAGTGGAGGTTATGAATCTATCCAACCTTTCCGATATACCTAGAAGGTATAAAATCAGCCTGGAAGAATACGCCATGAGTGAGAAAGGCGTTACGGTCCTGACATCTGATTTCCCTTATTCGGCCAAGAAACTCATTCGCTTCTACCCGAGAGAAGTCATCATCCAACCGGGTCAGCGTCAGGCTGTGCGTGTGATGGCCAAAATACCTTCCGATCTTCCCGACGGCCAGTATCATGTCCATATAAAATTCTTCGAAGACGGCAAAGCCGATGAGGGAGATGACCAGAAAGAACCGAATAAGACCAGCGTGAAGGTTGGCATGTCTTATTCCGCTGTCATGCCTATCACCGTATCGAAAGGCACTATCGATACGCAGGTCAATTGGGTAGATCCTAAAATAAGTTACGACGGCAACAATAAAATTTATCGCATCGATATGGAGTTGACACGTGCAGGCAATGGCCAAGGTGTCGCCTTGTCGGATGTTTTCTATGTCGCTCCCGATGGGACCGAGACGCAAATCGGCAACAGGCGGACTCATTATATTTACCGCGAGATCGATAAGCGCGATGCAAATATACAGTTCAATCTACCGGAAGGCGCAAGCAGTGCCGGCAAAATAAAATTACGTCTCTTAACTGGCACAAAAGGCAGCAAGCCGCAGCCAGTAAATGAGATGTTGTTACCTATTCCCTGACAGGGGATCGCAGGCCAATTCTGGTTTGTGTGTATCCAAAAAAGTATTTGGAGACTGAATGTAAGTGAAAACTGTACCAACCGCTTTAGCTAAAGCGGTTGCAATAATGGTATGGGTTTTGATAACCGGTGCAAGCAGAGGGCTTGCGGCTGACGCTACCTCTTTGCCTCCATCAAAGCCATCGAGCGAAATGATCTCGACGCTTTCCGATGAAGAAAATGCCGAAATCAATAATAAATTAAATGAAGCAGCTCATCAGGGTTCTGCACAACAGCTGTCACAGCAATCGAGCGGCTCATTCTCCATCGATGATCAAATTCCGATTGGTGTCATAATTAACGGTATACCGCGCGAAGACGGGTTTACGGTTTATCTGCCGTCAGGAGCTACGCCCGATCAGGCCTTGATACCCCTGACCGGTATTTCCAGTCTTTTAAGTTATGCCATAACGGTAAATGCTGGAGACAAGAAAGCCGAAGGCTTCTTTGAAAAAGAAAAGAACACGTTTAATCTGGACCTTAATACCAGAGAAATAATCATCGCCGGAAAAAAAGAAAAGATCGGTGCGAACGAAGCCGTCATACAAGACGGAGATATCCTCGTTCGTATCGATGCGCTCAGAAAATGGTTTGGCATAGATGCCATGTTTGATTTGAGCAACCTTGAGCTGGTTCTAAAAACAGACGCAGAGCTTCCTTTTCAGGAGCGATTGAAGCGCCAGCAAAATGCAAAAAACATAAGAACTTATAATTTCGATGCCATTAAGCCGGAAAACGCCGTTATGGCACCTTATCGGGATTTCAGTTTTCCTTCCCTGTATGTGATCAATTCTACAGGAGTTCAAAGCAGCACCAATGATCGCAATCTTCTTGGAACCGCCACATTGCAAGGCTATCAGGATCTAGCCAGATTTGAGGCTGATTATACCATATCCGGACAATATCTCGGTCAGGAAGGGCAGCAGATAACGGGTTCGCGAATGACGTTGAGCCGCCGAGATCCTTTAAAGAAAATGTTCGGGCCAATGAAGGCGGGTCGTATCTCGATAGGTGACGTTTACTATCCGAGCGTGCCGCTTTTTGGAAGTTCTGGCAACGGGGCGGGTATAGAGATTTCATCCGATTCAAGTCTTGGGATTCGCTATGTGAATAATTCGGAAGACTTTATTCTCGAGGGTGATGCGCCAATAGGATATGATGCGGAGCTTTACCGCAATGGCGTGTTTACAGCTTTCCAGCAAATCGGACCCGATGGGCGGTATAGATTTGAAAACCTTGAATTGCCTGCCGGGTACAATACATTCGAGATTATTCTCTACGGACCGCAGGGACAGAAAACGAGTATCAAGCGGGATGTAACGCGCGGCACACGCCAGTTGCGCAAGGGTGAGTTGCAATATGATCTCGCCGCAGGTTTGCCAAAATCGGATTTCCTGCCCTTTGCAGAAAACGCGCAGGATGACAGAACGCCGGGCGCAAGCGGTCAATTATTTTATGGTTTCACGAATTTCTTTACGATGGGCGTAAGCGCCTTCAACGGCCCGCAAACGGCACCGCGGGGAGCGAACGGCACTGAATTTACATCGGAATCTACACGCAACGATAATGACTTCGTGCGCACGACAGGCGCTGCGGTATCAAGCGCCTTGTCCTTCATGGGTATAAATTTCAGAGGCCAGTTACTAGGTGCCGACGAAGGGCGGCAAGCTTACGACATGGGAGTCGACACACGGTTTATGGGCGCGAATATAGGCGCGGGACATACAGTATATAAAAATTTTCTCGAAGAGAATCAGGAGCTGGCAGAGCGCACCGAATTATTTGTCGGCAAAACCTTTAAGGGATTTAATACAAGTTTCAGATTTCAGAAACGTGCCTATCTTGAGCGTGAAGATGAGATTTCCCTGGAACATATTCTTTCCTTTAATCTCAAAGGCGTTCGTATCAATAACGATCTGATCAGGACCATTTCGAAGGATGAAGGGTATGATGAGTTCGAGGGCGAATTGACCGCCCTTGCCGGAATAGCGGGTATGAGAGTTCGTGGAGCTTTAATTTATAATCTTTCGCCCGATCAATATGCCGATGAAGGTAATTTCCGTCGTTTAAGTTTCAGCGGCCAAAAACGCTTGACCAGTCGATCTTCTTTCCGTTTCGAAGGAGCTCATGATTTTGACGCTAAACTCAATACGCTCAATTTAAGATATAGCCGGGACTACGATAAATTTGGCCTTGATTTCGATGCTGTAGCTTCAAGCGATAATAATTATATATTTACAATCGGCACACGCTTGGCACTCCAGCCAGATCAAAAAAATCATTACCGTTTGGTCGATCCTGTGACAGGAGGTCAGGCATCCTTGGGCTTGAGAGCTTTCATCGACAACAACAACAACAACATTTTCGATACAGGAGATGCGCCACTTGAAGGAATAGAGTTCAGGGGCAGCGGTGGCTCCGCCGGACAAAAAACAGATAAGGGCGGCATTATCTATGCTGCCAATCTTAGCGAAACGCCGACCCGTTTCAAAGTCGTGACTGAATCCATCCCAGACATTTATCTTGCGCCGAAATTCGATCATCGCGATTTAATTCCGCGCCGTGGTTCGACGCCGATTATCGACTTCCCGTTCGTCAAGATGAGCGAGATTAGCGGTTATCTTGTCCACCTGAAGCGCGGCCTCGAAGGTGTGGTGGTTCGTTTGATTAATGGCGGCGATGGATCTGAAGTTGAGAAAACCGAAACCGATTCCGACGGCTATTTTATCTTCCCTGCGGTCAAGGGCGGCAATTACAAAATCGCGTTCGGCCTGCCTGACCGTGAATTCATGTCCCTTAATGTCGATCTCGACGTGTCGATCGAGGATCCGGAAGAAATGAAGATCGAGGCGTCCGATGAATTGGCGAAGGCCGCTGAAGAAGCTGCCACTATCAGGACGTCATTCGGCTCTTCGGCGCGCCAGCAAAATCTTGATCGTCTCGACGGACCAGCTGGGGCGATGCCCAATATCGACGATCCTTTAAGCGAGGAAGACCTCAAAGAACTGGATGAAAAAGCAATTGAGGGAATTATCACCCAATAATAATTACATAATACATAAATAATTAAAATTCCCAGCATTATCAGGGCATTACTTGACGAGTAGCTAAAAATAAGGGCAGGATAGGCGATATTCTAAACCATGTTCTAAAACCTTTGGGAAACAGGAATTAGTGGAATGACAAGATCAGAGCTTATTCAAATTCTGGCAGAAAAAAATCCGCATCTTTATTTGCGCGATGTCGAAACGATTATCGATACTATTTTCGAGGAAGTAACTGCCGCTTTGATCAAGGGCGACCGTGTGGAGCTTCGCGGTTTCGGCGCTTTCTCGGTGAAAGAAAGACAAGCGCGGACGGGCCGTAACCCGCGTACCGGCGAAAGCGTGTCGGTCGATGCGAAAAGATTGCCCTTCTTCAAAACCGGAAAAGGTCTTCGCGAGCGCCTGAACGTTTCCGAATAATTTTTTAAGCAACTGGAGATTAACATGACCAAGTTCCTGGCTCTGTTTATCAAGGTCATCATTACGCTGCCGGTCGTGGCAGCTTTATTTTTTGTGACATTGTCCAATCGCGATTTAACGGCGGATCTTACATGGTCGCCTTTGCATGATGCGGCGATGCTGTCCCTGCCGCTTATTATATTTATCTCCTGCATTCTCGGTTTTATCTGGGGCAGCTTGATTTTGTGGAGCAATACGCTGGAGCTGCGTGCCCAGCGCCGCGCGCTCAAGAAGCAAATTGCAACGCTGGAAAAACAGGTGGATTTCCAGCGCATGGAAATCGAACGCTACGCAGCCCTTCAGCAAGCGGCGCAAATTTCGACAAAACCAGTTCCGGTCCATCAACCGACGCCGCGTATTGCCGTACCTGAAATCCTTTAAAGGAGAAATAGACATGCCAAGAGTTTTCTGCGCCATCGATACGCAGGATTTTTCAGCTGCTGAAAAACTATGCGAAATTATCGCCTCGACCAAAGCAGGCGTAAAACTCGGGCTGGAATTTTTCAACACGCATGGGCCGCAAGGCGTAACAAAAATCCGTGACGCGTTTCCGGACCTGCCTTTCTTTCTCGATCTGAAACTTCATGATATTCCGAACACGGTGGCGAAATCGGTGAGGGCGTTGGCGAAACTCCAGCCCGACTATTTAAACGTGCATGCGGGCGGCGGATTTGAAATGATGAAGGCTGCGGTCGAGGCGGCGAATGACGAAGCGGAAAAACTTGGTCTGCGGCCTGCCAAGATGATCGCGGTAACGGTCCTGACCAGTTTCGACGAAGAAGGATTGAAGCTGGTCGGGCAGGAAACGCCGATTGCCGCCCAAGTTCTGCGCCTCGCCAATCTAACCAAAGAGGCAGGGATGGCAGGCGTTGTCTGTTCGTCGCATGAGATCAAAACCTTGCGCGAGGAAATCGGCTGCCAGTTTGTGTTGATCACGCCCGGGATAAGGCCGGAAGGGACGGCGGCAAACGATCAAAAACGCATGATGACACCGAAAGAAGCGCTGGATTTAGGAGCGACGCATCTCGTGATCGGCAGGCCGATTACGGAATCTGCAGATCCGGCAGAGGCGATTGAGAAGATTTATCAGACGCTTTAATTGCGTCGTGAGTTGTTTGCTGCAGGTAAGTGCCATGAATTTTCGGCAAATGATCGATTAAGGTCTGAGCAAATCTGGTCGAGACAGCTTTCATGCCGTTTTTCTCAGGTGGATAAGATACAACCCAGAATTCATTACCCAGATTCTCGTCGGACCGAAGATTGGTTTTGGCGTGCTGATGTGTTTTTGTAACGCCTTGCCGTATAATCGAAACGGAAAGTCCTTCTTCACGCAGGGATTGGAGAAGCTCTTGGCTATGCTCTGCATGTTTTTCTTTTTTTGCTGCCATATAATTGGCAACAAAGAAACCGTCTTGTGAAATAACACGTTTGATATCATCTGCGGCTTTTTCCGGTTCCCAGAAATGCAAAGTATAAACGCCTGCGGCAATTCTGGTTTTATCAGTTTGCAAGGTACCTGTGGTAATTGAATCAATCGTTGAGGCCGAGATGCCCTTGGCATTGAGTTCAGCGATAATGTCCTTGTCGATTTCGATTGCATGGTATTCAGATGCATTCGAAGCACGGACATGAGGCGTTAAAGGATGGCGGCCAGCGCCGAATTCTATAAGCTGAAAATCTTGCTTACTACGATTAAAATGGGTGCGGATGGCGCCCAATACCGATGCTTTGACTTCACGGTTCTTTGAACCTTCCACTTTGTCACAAAGCAGATTGATTTTGCAGATTTCCGCTTCCGTTAATTCTTTCTTCGGATCGGGCTGAATTAATGCGTATCGACGGTCATCAGTGAAGCGAAAAGCACTAATATCTTCTCCTTGGGCTCTCAAATCATCATATTGAGACATAGGAACAGCTAACAAATTTGGACCTAAAGATACGGAATGGGCCGTAAAATCCTCACGCATATATCACCCCTGTTTATGAATGGCCATTTAGGCTCTATTATGTAATTTATAACATATTACATAACCACAAATAAACAAAAAGCTTTGTAATTATATTTCTTTATATCAATAGCTTAGAATATTTCCCGCCAGATAGAGCGATCCGGTGATTAAAATCCGCCCATTTGGAGAGGTCTTGGTGATCTCGGCGATTGCCGTTTCAGGGTCCGGCGCATTTTCTATGCCAAGGGTCTTTGCGAGGTCTTCCGGCGCAAAAGCCAGTTTTTCTTCCGGAATCGGGATTGCGGTGGCGCTGGTCACATAAGGTTTCAGGTGGTCAAAAAACGGCGCGGGGTCTTTGGTTGTCAGCATGCCGAGGATCAGGTGCAGGGGTTTGCCATCTTCCGCCTGCCAGTGACGCGCCTGATGGCCAAGAATTTTTCCGCCTGCTTCGTTATGGCCGCCATCGAGCCAAAGCTCCCAGCCATCGGGCAGTATATCAAAAAGCTTTCCGCTTTGTATTTTTTGCAAGCGGGCGGGCCATGTGGCTTTGGTAATACCAAAGAAGTTTCCCTCACCCCGGCTCTCTCCCGAGGGGAGAGGGAGTGTAAGGTATGCAACAACAGCGGTGGCTGCATTCGCATATTGATGATCGCCGAGTAAATTCGGTTTCGGGCAATCATAATTTTCTCCGTTGAAGGTAAGGGTAAAACCATTCTCTGTAATTTTGTAATTCCATTCATGGCCGCAGCGATAAAGCGGCGCGCTTAATTCGGCGGCGCGCTTTTCAAAAACAGGAAGAATAGCGGGATTCATCGGGCCGATTACGCAAGGCACACCATGCTTCATGATGCCCGCTTTTTCGAAAGCGATTTTGTCCAGCGTGGTACCGAGATGCTGGGTGTGATCAGCCGAGATATTGGTGATGATTGTCACCAAAGGATTATCGACGACGTTGGTGGAATCGAGACGCCCGCCCATTCCCGTTTCCAGTAGCGTATAATCGGCAGGGTTTTCAGCGAAAGCAAGCAAGCCCGCCGCCGTCGTAATTTCAAAAAACGTGATCGGTTTGCTTGCGTTCAAATTTTCAACGCGCAGCAATAAAGCCTCAAGATTCTCATCGGAAATTTCTTCTCCGGCGATGACAAAGCGCTCATTGAATTTCACCAGATGCGGTGAGGTCATAACATGACATGTCTTGCCGCGATCTTCGAGCAGGCTGCGAATGAAAGCGAGCGTCGAGCCTTTGCCATTTGTGCCGGCGATATGGATGACAGGCGGCAATTTCAGATGCGGATCGCCAAGATCGTGCAAGATGCGACAGGTTCGTTCAAGCCCGGGCTCGATGGCTTTGGGATAGAGTTTGGTAAGACGGATAAGTATGTCCTGCATAGAATATTATCTTGTCATCCTGAGCAACGCGAAGGATCCCGTTCAAGTTTCGCCAAGATCCTTCGCTTTGCTCAGGATGACAGAAAGGAAATTATTTCTTCACTACTTTAATGGCAGGCTTTTCTTCATTGGCCGGTGTTTTTAATTTTGCTTTCGGCGCTTTGAAACTATCAGCGGTAAAGACGCCGCGACCTGATGGCTTGATATCAGGCTTGTTTGCGACGGGCGTGCCGGAGATTTTTGTGGCTCTGTCTTTGCGCATCAGGAGATCGAGCAGGCGAATAATGGTGTCGCGCAAATCTTTGCGGCTGACGACCATATCGACCATGCCGTGTTCTTTTAAATATTCAGCGGTCTGGAAGCCGGGCGGCAATTGCTCGCGAATGGTTTCCTCGATCACGCGTTTGCCGGCAAAGCCGATCATCGCGCCGGGTTCGGAAATGTGAATATCGCCGAGCATCGCGAATGAAGCGGAAACGCCGCCTGTTGTCGGATCGGTCAGCAAGACAAAATAAGGAAGACCGGCATCCTGTACCATTTGCACGGCGATCGTCGTGCGCGGCATTTGCATCAGGGAGAACATGCCTTCCTGCATACGCGCCCCGCCGGAAGCCGGAATGGCGATAAGGGCCGCGCGCTTGGCGATCGCGGCTTCGGCGGCTTTGACTAAACCTTCGCCGACACCGGCGCCCATCGAACCGCCCATGAAATCGAAATTAAACGCGGCGATGACGACCGGAATATCGCCCATCGTGCCTTCGCCGACCATGATGCCGTCGCGCTCGCCGGTTTTGGTTTGCGCCTCTTTCAGGCGGTCGGCATATTTTTTCTTGTCGCGGAATTTAAGCGGATCAGCGGCGACTTCCGGCACTTTGACGCGGGTAAAGCTGCCGTTATCGAACAGGTTTTTCAAACGGTCCTCGACCGGCATTTTCAAGTGATGGCCGCAATGAGTACAGACATTCAAATTCTCGGCTAGGTCCTTGGAAAACAGCATGCCGGAACAACCGGGGCATTTCTGCCAAAGATTGTCAGGCGCTTCTTTCGCGCCGACGATATTGCGGATTTTCGGCAGGATGGTGTTGGTCAGCCAGTTCATAAGCGTTTCCTTAAGTATTCAAAACGAAAGGCCGACTATACAGGATTGGGGGGGTGGGAAGTCAAGGGAAGGAGATGGATTAGTCATAAAGTTTGACAAGGTGAATTGGTTGACGTAAGAAGCAAGAGTTGAAATTTGAACAAACGGGGTATTTATGAAATTAAGATTTTTAGCGCCGATTTTTGCGATGACAATGGTGGGGGCGTGCTCGAATGAGCTATCAAATACCACTGAAACACCAAAAGAAGATTCTATTCCAATCAATACTCTTAATGCAGAGCAAGAGTTTGAGCCAACTCCAGCACAAAATGTAATCGAAAAGAGTTTCGATGAAAGACTAGACGAGATTTGGGTAGATAATACTTTGACCAAAGAAGAAAAAGAAGAGAAATATAAAGCGCTTAAATTCCCGCAGCTATTCTCGAGAGAATATGAAAGGGAATGTTTGGTAAAAACAACTACGGCCATCAACCATAATAAAAAAAACGGTACATACGACCCAAATCTTCAGGAAGCACAGGGCTATTACAGCATGAGAATTTCTATGGAAGATGGCGACATGGCAGTTATAGACTACACGGTGGCTTGGACTATTGCTATTCAGAGAGAATGTAACGGAAATCCAGGATGTGAATTAGATCAATATGATCTAGCTGCTGCCGCTGCCCCAGCGTGCGTTAGTACCTATCTCGAATATAAACCAAGATAAAATTACAATTTATTTAGCAAAGACCTTACAAAAGCCGAGTGATCGGCTTTTTTGCTGATTAAATCCACCAAGGCCGACCCCACGACAACGCCATCGGAAATTTCAGCCATGGCTTTCGCGTCTTCCGGTGTTTTGATACCGAAGCCGACGCAGATCGGCAGTTTCGTATGTTTGCGGATTTCATCAAGAGCCGGTTTTAGATTATCGGCGCTGGCTGAAGTCGTGCCTGTAATTCCTGCAACCGCGACATAATAGAGAAATCCGGACGCGTTTTTCAGAACGCTGGGCAGGCGCTTGATATCGGTGGTCGGCGTGGCAAGGCGGATAAAGTCAAGGCCACACTCTTTGCACGGTATAACCAGCTCATCTTCTTCTTCAGACGGCAAATCGACGATCAACAGGCCATCGGCGCCAGCCTGTTTCGCCTCGCTCGTAAATTGACTGACGCCATAGGCAAAAATGGAATTGAAATAACCCATCAGGACAATCGGTGTCGTGTTGTTCGTTTTGCGAAAATCGCGGACCATTTCGAAAAGTTTTTTAATCGTCATGCCGGAAGCAAGCGCGCGCAAGGCGGCATCCTGAATAACGGGGCCGTCGGCCATCGGGTCGGTAAAGGGAATGCCAAGCTCGATAATATCCGCGCCAGCCTCAGGCAGGCTTTCGAGGATTTTCTGACTTGCGGCCATATCGGGATCGCCCGCGACGATATAGGTGACGAGGGCTTTTTTACCGGAAGCGAAGATTTGTTCAATACGGGTCATGGCGCTTACTTAAAACGAGAGCGGGCTTAATGTCCAGCCTGAAGAAAGCGATCAAAAGACGGTTTAAAAGCGTCATATAAATAAAGTGCGCCGTTGATGCTGACATGGTCGTCATCGAAATAGAGCAGGTCCTGCCCGTTTTGTATCTGAAGACCATCTGCTTTATAAAGCGCCTGATGAGGATATAAAACGGTATTGTCTTCTTCGAGGGCGCTGAACGCCGCCAAAGTCTGCGATTGCTCTTTGCGGTATTTTTCCAAGGATATCGGGGTGCAGGTAAAGAACGGTGCGCCCAGAACCTCCTTTTTCGACAGGCAGCGCGGAACGTTAAACCCGGGTTCCGGCACGGCGGCGATATAAAGAGGTTTCTTGCCGATTTGTTTCAAGGCATCCGCCGTATGATGCAAGGCGCGGTAGAAGGCATCGTTATTTTCATTTTCAAATTTAAATTCTTTGGCAACAGGCGCCCAGCGACCCGAGAAGACGACATATTTGATTTCGGGATTATTTTTCAGGAAAGCGAAAACTGCCGCGTTATTCTCGCGACAAGCATCGATCTCATCAGATTTCCATGAATACTCTCCATAGAAGCCTGGGCAGGAGGTCTTGGCCAGCAAGACGGCTTTCATATTTTTTTCTTTTGCTATTTTGTCAACCAGTGGACGTATGCTGGCGGCATGGGAGTCTCCCCATAAAACAATCGAGATTTCACTTTTATCTTTATCGCCGAAGAAGCATATGTCGGACTGTGTTTTTTTATCGAGGCAGGTTTCATAAATAAACGGCGCATGATCGTTGGCTGCTAAGGTGATGGACAAAGCGCGCGGCGGAATACGAGTGGGCATGCCGTCTTTATGGATGATATAGAAACTGGCCGCGATCAGCGCTGATAGAGACATAAGGCTTAATATAAAAACAGATTTGCGTGTCAGGAAGACGCGATTGCGAAACGGCGTTTCAATATAGCGCCAGCTGGCATAGGACAGGGCAAAGGTCAGCGCCACGCCTGCCAGAAAAACGAGTTTATTCGGGTCTTCGAAACTATAGCGGATCAAGGCAAATACCGGCCAGTGCCACAGGTAAAGCGAATACGACATCTGGCCGATGCGAACCATTGCAGTGCGCTTCAGGATTTTTTCAGCGATGATGTTTCCACATGAGGCGTAAATCAAAAAAGCCGTACCAAGTGTCGGCAGCAAGGCGGCCAGACCCGGAAATTTTACATCGTCCGAATAAAGCGCCAGAGACAGGATGATCATGATAAAGCCGATACTGGCCAGGGCGTTATTCTGACGGGTGTCTAAATCCTTGCGCGGCAGATAGGCAAGGCCTGCGCCGAGCGCCATTTCCCAAAAGCGCGATGGCAGCCAGTAAAAAGCGAAACTGGAAAAATGATGAACGGCGTACTGCGCGAAAGCAATCGAGGCGACGCCAAGGCCTGCGATAACGAGAGCGGTTCTTTTCTCGGGAAAGAATTTATCGAGGAAATAAAGGATGATCGGGAAAAAGAGATAGAATTGTTCTTCGACGCCGAGCGACCATGTATGCAGCAAAGGTTTTTCTTCGGAAGCGGTGGCGAAATAATCAATAATCTTCCAGAAGAAAATATTCGAGATAGATAAGGCCGTGGCAATTTCCGATTTTGCCAGTTCGATATAATCGAGCGGGAACATAAAGAAATAAGAGACAAATAATGTAACGGCGCAAACCGTGACCAGCGCCGGCAGGATACGGCGTGTGCGGCGTTCATAAAATCCGGCGAGAGAGAATTGATTGTTATAGAGATCTTTCTTCAGGATCGATGTAATCAGAAAGCCGGAGATAACGAAGAAGATATCGACACCGGCAAAGCCGCCGCGCAGCCAGTCAGGTTCGAGATGGAAGATAATAACCGCCAGAACGGCAACCGCGCGCAGACCGTCAATGTCCGGGCGATAGGCGATCATCTATAGATCGAGGCCCAGCTTTTCGGCAACCGTGTAGATATCTTTATCGCCACGCCCCGACAAGCACATGACAATCACGTCGTCCGATTTGTAATTCTTCGCGATTTTTTTCAAATGCGCATAGGCATGGGAGGATTCGAGCGCCGGAATGATGCCTTCCAGCTTCGTCATCAATTGAAAGCCTTCAACCGCTTCTTCATCGGTGATCGACACATATTGCACGCGCTTCATATCATAGAGCCATGAATGCTCGGGCCCGATACCCGGGTAGTCGAGACCGGCGGAAATGGAATGCGCTTCTTCGATCTGACCGTCTTCATTTTGCAACAGATAGGTTTTATTACCGTGAAGCACGCCGGGTTTGCCGCCCGTCAAAGAGGCGGCGTGAAGCTTGTCCAAACCATAGCCGCCCGCTTCAACGCCGATAATCTCGACATCTTTATCATCAAGAAACGGATGGAACATGCCGATCGCATTCGAACCGCCGCCGATACAGGCGATAAGCGCGGTCGGGAGTTTGCCTTCATGCTGCATGATCTGTTCTTTGGTTTCTTTGCCGATCACGGTCTGAAAATCGCGGACCATGGTCGGATAAGGATGCGGCCCCGCCGCGGTGCCGATAATGTAAAACGTATCTTCGACATTGGCGACCCAGTACCGAAGCGCTTCGTTCATGGCGTCTTTGAGCGTGCCCGCGCCGGATGTCACCGCTTTGACTTCCGCACCGAGAAGCTTCATGCGGAATACGTTCGGTTTCTGGCGTTCGATATCGGTTGCGCCCATGAAAATCGTGCAGGGCATTTTGAACAACGCGCAGACTGTGGCGGTCGCGACGCCGTGCTGGCCCGCGCCGGTTTCGGCGATGATGCGGGTTTTACCCATGCGCCTGGCAAGCAGAATCTGGCCAAGGCAATTATTGATTTTATGCGCGCCAGTATGGTTTAAATCTTCGCGCTTTAAATAAATCTTTGCGCCGCCGAACTCTTTTGTTGAAGCCTCGGCGAAGAATAGCGGAGACGGGCGACCGATAAAATCGCGGGCGAGTTGGTTGAATTGCTTCCAGAATTCTTCGTCCGATTTGGCGGCATTATAGGCTTGCTCTACTTGCAGTATAAGCGGCATCAGGGTTTCGGCGACATAGCGTCCGCCGAATTGGCCGAAATGGCCGCGCTCGTCGGGCTGGTTTTTAAAGGAATTCACGGTCATGGAATTGTTTTAACCACAATGGCACAAGGGCACAACCCTTCTTGTCACCCCTGCGAAGGCAGGGGTCTGGTAATAAAAAGAGATTCCTGCTTTCGCAGGAATGACAATTATTAGGATTTAACCAATTCGATAAATTCACGGATTTTGGTTGGATTTTTCATGCCGGGGAGGTCTTCGACACCTGAGGACACATCAACCGCGTCCGGCGTAAGCGCGTCCAGTGCGACCCTGATATTATCGGCATGCAGCCCGCCGGAGAGCATCCACGGCTTGGTGACTTTCAAGCCTTTGAGAAGTTGCCAGTCGAACACGATACCATTGCCGCCCGGAAGCTCTGATTTCTCATGCGCCTTGGCATCGAATAAAATCCAGTCGGCGACGGCCTGCGCCGGGCCAAGCATGATCAAATCTTCCGGTGCGGAGATTTTAACGGCCTTGATAATGGGCAGGGAAAAGTGCGATTTGATCTCGGCAATGCGCTGGGGTGTTTCAGAGCCGTGAAGTTGCAGCATGTCGAGCTTGGCGTGTTTTAAAACGCGGGATATTTCCTCATCCAGCGGATCGACGAACAGGCCGACGGTTTTGACATGGCTTGGCACACGCTCGATCAGCGCGGCAGCTTCTTCCGGCGTGACATTGCGCGGGCTTTTGGCAAAGAAAACAAAACCAAGGAAATGAGCCCCAGCTTGCACAGCAGCGTCAATAGCTTCCGGCGTTTTCAGGCCGCATATTTTTATGAGAGTCATAGAAGTCTTTTAACCACAAATGAACACGAATAAACACAAATATGTTTCGAACCACAACGAGACACAGCGGCACAACGAAGAAAGGGACGGAGTAATTCACGCCGTCCCTGTAAAATTCATTATAGCTTTATGATGGTGCTCCAAGCCCTGCAGCCGCGGCTGCGCCACCGCTAGGGCCATTTACAGGAGCCTGATGTTGTAGGTTCTGAACTGTCTGGCCGACTTGTGCCATACGAACATTTTGCTCTGGTGCAGGTGTTTTATTTTCATTAACGGGCTGTATTTCCTTACCGTCACGATCGTAGCGAGTAGTGATCTCTAAATCGCTCTTTTTACCTGTTGCATTTTGGATCGCATCGGCGGCATCAACTGAAAGACTCCTTACAGAATCTCCAATGTTGCTGGCCATAGACATGGCTTTCCCGCTGCCAAAGAATTCCTGGCAGGCGGCTATACCTTTTTGACAAAGCTCGGCGATAGGAGCAAGAAGCGCATTTAAATCAATGCCCAGCATATCCCCAAGTTTGGAAATGATACCTTTAATGTCGAAGCCGCTGCCATTTGCCATTTTAAGTTGGCTGGATAATCCATCTACATAATCGTCTTTGGCTAATTTATCCGGATGGTTCAATAAATCTTTGATACCATCTCTGCCATATTTTTTAAGTAATTCATCGGATTTGTTGTCTTCTCCTTCATTTGAGAACTGCGCGAGTTGCGCTACAAATTCAGGATTATTGTTCATGTTTTCAGCAATACTTTTTTGTAAAGCTTTGTCAGTTTTCAATTTTGTCCTGAAGCCTTCGATATCTGTTCCCATATCAGGAAAAGTTTTTAATAAGCGATCTGCAAGCTGATCTGCCATGCCGCCTTTTTTGCCAATATCCTCTGCCTTCAAGGCAAAATTAGCACCTGCAGGACCAGCATCGATAATTTCGCCGCTATCTGCTGTCTGAGTTGCAACAACTGGTGCAGATGGGGTGGATTTAGCAGCATCGGGAGTTTCATTCGTCCTTACAGTAACGGCAACCGGAGATGGCTTATCAGCCGCACTCTCTACTTTTTGTGGGCGAGGTGCGCTAGCAATCGGTGTTGGCGCACCAGCTTCCGATTTAGGTGTGGTTTTTGATGGTGCAGGCTTGGATTGAAGCACGCTATCAATGGCTTTTTCGAGCTGACCGTTTGTTTTGCTCCCTGCGCCTTCTGCACCTGTATAGCTACGGATTGCAGTTGCCATAGCTTTAGGGTCTTGCTTAACAGCCTGCATAAAGCGAGCTTTAGCAGCCGGATTTTCTTTGAAATCTGCAGATAATTGATCGAACAGGTCTGGTTTTTGTCTAAATCTGTCGCCAATGCTGCGCATCAAGCCGTCATAAGCTGTTGGCGCAGGCTGACCGTTAACAGCCTTAATACCTTTTGCTCCCATAGGCACTGCCAAATCTTGAATTTCTTTAATGACGCCTTTCAATTCCGGGTGTTTTCCAGTCGCATTTCCAAAAGATGCAGCAGAAGCCAAATCTTTATACCCAAGCTTAGCAATAACGGCTACATCTCGTAATGTTAGAGAATCAACCGAGTCAGGAATTTTATTAATCGCCGCGGGATCATATTTATTAAGTGCTTGCGCACGCTGTAATTCGGTTCTGATATTATCAAAGTCAGACATTCTCTACTCCTCTATATCCCAATTCTACGAACGATGAGCGGGACGATATCCATCATCCGCATCTCTTTGCCTTCGCCCATTTCGACCAGGTAAATTTCAAATTTTTTGCTTAAGTATTTTCGAAACGGTTTGTGGATTTTCATGCCGAGCGAAAAGATCGCCCCTCGCCATGTGACAAATGTCAGACTATCGAGATCCATATCATATTCGACCCAGTGAACGGCGTCCGGCATCGGTGCATCGAACAGCACCATCGACGATCCGTCATCCTTGACCACGAGCTCGGTATTGCAGCGGCTGGCCAAAGAGGGCAGCACAGGTGCATCGGCGGCGATCACATATTTTGAATTATCTCCGGCACGGGCAGCAAAGACGTCGATATCGTCTTCATCGGCGATTTTAGGATCGACTGGTCTGTCCAGAGTTTCCGTATTCAGCACTATTACACCCTTTTTCTTCTTATCATGAGTATAGTGCAAATTAGCATATATCTCAAATTTTAAGTATTTATTAAGGAGATCCCTGCCTTCGCAGGGATGACACTTAAAATACTATTTCTTCCTGACCATTTTCCGGTTCAGTTCTTTTTCAGGGGAGAGGTAGTCGCGCTGGATATCAACCGTGCCGGTTTCGCCGATATCCTTGAAATGGTTTTGTAACCAAGTCTTGGCGACGTTGCGGCCCGCATCACGCAGCGAGGTCAGGAAATGCCAGCTCGTGTCGTATTTTGAAGAAGCGCCAAACTCGCGCATGGTTTCTTCAGAGCGAATGGCATGCAGGCGGATATCCTTATAGCGGTCCTTGAATTCATCTTTGAGCATGTCCTTCTCAAGGAGCTTTTGGACGAACTGGATGGCGCGAAGCTCGTCAAGCAGGGATGAGTTGAAGGTAATCTCATTAAGACGGTTTTCGATCTCATAGGCTTCTTTCGGCAATTCAGGCCGTTTGATCGGGTTAACATGGATGATCAGTAAATCGCGCGTCTCGGATTCATAAAAAAGCGGCCAGAGAGACGGGTTGCCGGTATAGCCGCCATCCCAGTAAAAATCACCGTCGATCTCGACCGCCTGAAACAGGTAGGGCAGCGCGGCGGAAGCCATCAAGACATCAAGCGTGATCTCTTCGTTTTTAAAGACGCGGGATTCTCCGACGCGGACATTCGTCGCCGAAATAAAAACTTTCCACCGGGAGGTTTCCGGCAGGTTATCAAAGTCGATCAGCGAGGCGAGAATATCGCGCAAAGGATTTAGATTGAGCGGATTGGAACGATAGGGAGAAATGGTCTGGCCGACATTCTCCAGATAATTAAGGCCTGCGGCGTTATTCAAAAAAGGCTTCGGAATCCATGGGAAAAATTTTTCAAGATAATTGCTGTTCACTTGTGAAAGCGGATTGAAACATGAGCCTGCCTCGGAGGTGCGTCGCCAGAACGTCTCGAGAAGTTCGCGCGCGCCTTCATTGCCGCCTTTATGTAAGCCATAGAGCATGATCGCAGCATTCATCGAGCCGGCGGAGGTTGCGGTGATGGAATCGAAATCCAATCTTCCATCGCGTAAGATTTCATCAAGCACGCCCCATGTGAACGCGCCATGGCTACCGCCGCCTTGAAGTGCGAGATTGATTTTCTTTTTTGCTTTTGGGGAAGATGTCATAGGAAAAGCATAGACGGATGCCCAAACAAATCAACCCAGCTGGAGGGAAGCCGGGTTAATTTAAAAGTAAAAAGCTTAAGGCGCTCGATGCATAGCGATAGCTGCGTCCTTGGCAAGGCGTGAAGCTGGGTCGAGATTAGAGATATTTGTGCAATCCTGTGTATCTTTTGCATAGGTGCAAATGCGCCGGGCTTGTAAATTAATAGTCGAGCTAGGTTCAGAGTAGATTATATCTTCTCTATCGCTCATATAGTCATCACGGTTTCTATCATAGAAAGCACGCTGTAGACCTCTTACAAAATCTTTGGGATTTTGAGAATTGAAGAATTGGGCGTCGAAGTCTGATCCTTTACTTTTGCGTTCAAAAGATCGGTAAAGATCTTCCGCTTGGTAAGCAAGATTCTGTTTTTTAGGAATTTCAAGAGTATTGGCTTCGATTGGGTGAACATAAATCACAACGGAATCTCCACCATCTTCCAGAAAAATGCGTCCTTTGCCATCTAGAGAATTTTTCACAGCTTCTTGATATCCTTTTTCTGCGCTTTCATTCACCTTTGTCATGATGTCAACGATTACGTCCTCGGCTACTTTAAGTTTGGCAGCTGGAATCGGTAATTCGACTTTTTCTTTGTAAGGCTCAGGTTCAGGTTGACTTGAGCATGCAGAAACGCTGGCTGCGCTCATTAAAATTGCGGCTAAACGTGTTGAAAATGACATTTTTAATCCCCTCTGTTAATAATTCGTTAAGGGATATTATTTACATAATGCTTGATTGTCAAGAAATATTATTATTTAGCTTTTAGACCCATCGCCTGATGCATAAAGAAACGCTTGGCGGGCGGGATTTTATTGATCGCGGCAACACCGATGCGGCGCAGATGCCCGACAAAGGGAAGATCGTTCGAGAAAAGTTTATTTAAGGCGTCGGTCGCCGCCATCATCGTCATATTGTCGAAATGGCGCGCACGCTGGTATTTCTTTAAAATATTGTCAGAGCCGAAGTCTTCTTTGGTATTTCGCGCGTCGATCAGAATATCCGACAATGCTTTTATATCGCGCATGCCCATATTGAGGCCTTGTCCGGCAATCGGGTGCATGCCATGTGCGGCGTCGGCGATTAAGGCAATGCGATTTCCGATATAGTGATGCGCGTGCTGGAGCGAGAGCGGATAAGACATGCGTCTCGACGCAAGCTTAATTTCTCCATATGATTGCGGCATGCGTGCGGCTAGCGCGGCATTGAAAATATTTTCATCCATGTCGAGGAGAGATTTTGCGCTGCGCGTGTCTACGGTCCAGACGAGCGTTGATCTATGTTTGCCTTTTACATCATCGGATAAAGGCAAAATGGCCAGCGGGCCTTCTTTTCTAAAATGTTCAACCGCGACATTGTTGTGCGAATTTGCGTGTTGAAGCGTGGCGACAATCGCCGTCTGCTCATAGCTCCAGCCATGCGTCGGGATATTCAAGGATTTACGGATGAAGGAATTGCGGCCATCGGCCCCGATGAGAAGTGGCGCTGAATATTTTTTCTTGTCTTTCGTCGTAACATAAGCAGCGTGATTATCGGTTTTGATATCGACAATTTCCGATGCTGTCAGGTGTGTTACGGTTTTGAGTTTTTTAATTTTTTGTTCGAGTAGATTAAGGAGGAGAGAATTTTCGATGTTATGGCCGAAAGCTTTGCCATCCACATCCTCCGAGAGAAAATCCATCAGTACCGGCGAATTGCCGTCGAGAATATCGATTTTGTGAATAGGGCAGGCGAGAGGTTCGATCTTGTCCCAAAGGCCCGCTTCTTTCAAAACCAAACTGGTGCCATGCGATAAAACGGTAGCGCGGGCATTGGCGTTATTGTTAGAGGCCGTATCGCGGTCGAGGCAAAGCACGGAGAAATTATGCGTGCCCAAGAGACAAGCAAGCGTCAATCCCGCAAGTCCGCCGCCGGTGATGATGATGTCATAGTTGTTTTTAGATTTCGCCATGTAGGGAACATAGGCGTGTTCGCGGCTTTTGCAAAGAGATCCCTGCTTTCGCAGGGATGACATCAGGTTACAGGCGCGTCGACTTTAACCGCGAGATCCGCGGCGATCGGTTCATCATCCAGCATTTCGATCATGCCCGATGGCTGGACCGCAAAGTTGGCGATAAAGAGCGCGTTGGAATAATACACGACGGCGTCGCACATAAAGTAGCCTTGTTCGTTCTTACCTTCATAGGACGCGGCGCGAACTGTGCCTTCGATAACCGCCTTGGTTTTCGGATCGAGGTTGGCCGGAATATATGGATCGTCCATGGTTTCTGCGATCAGGAACGGGCCTTCTTCGCCGCGGACAAAGAAGCAGAAAAAGCGCAAGTATTCGAGAACGTTATCGTCCGTGATTTTAACAGGCGCTTTGGAGTTCACTTCATGGATCGGCGGGGAGGTGCCGTTCAGGCGGAAGAGATTGCCTTCCATGGTCAGATAGTAAATAGCCAGTTTCGGCTTGCCCCAGCTACGGTCTTTCAGGCGGATCAGCGCCACATTGTCGTAGAAAGGCAGCATGCGGTAGGAAACTTCGGTCGATTGCGCAGAAGTTACATATTTACCGTCAATTTGGCCGATCTGGCTCAAAAATCCGTCAAGTTCGTCGCCGGTAACGGCAGCCCAGTTATTATCTTCGTACATATATAAGAATTCCTCGAGTTATTCGTGCCAAGAGATTAAGCCATTGAAGGTTAATAAAAAAGACATAATCGAAATAAATTTATATTACATAATAACTAAAGAATGCAATCCTTATTTGTGGATAAATGGTTGACTCTTGAAGCTCCGATCCTTTATACACGGCATAGAATTTTTACGGAGATACAACCATGGCTACCAAACGCACCTACCAACCATCTAACCTTGTTCGCGCCCGCCGCCATGGTTTCCGCTCCCGCATGGCAACTGCCAACGGCCAAAAAGTTTTGGCTCGCCGCCGCGCCAAAGGCCGCAAGGTTTTGAGCGCTTAATTACTCTTTATATATAGGAGGCCAAATGCAGGCTTCTAAAGAGCAAATGAATAACATCAGCCGCCTTGGACCTCAGGCGGCTTTTGACATTTTGCGTAAATCGCGCGAAAAGCGCTGGACGGCGGAAGGTCTGGTATTACAGGCTTTGCCGCGTTTCGAGAGCAAGCGCAAAGGGTCGGAGACTTACGGTTTGTGCATTTCCTGCAGCAAGAAAACTGCCAAACGCGCTCATGATCGCAACCGTATCAAGCGCCGTTTGAAAGCCGCTGCCTGTGAAATCTTGCCCGTCAGGGCTGCCGAAAACATGGATTATATGGTCACCGGTCGTTACGGCACAGCAGATCGGGATTTCGAGTTATTAAAAAAAGACCTGATCTGGTGCTTGAAAAAGCTGGAATTGTTGAAGGAATGAAAAAACTGCTGCAGTTCTTCGTTCTGATCTACCAAAAAACCCTGTCCCCTTTTATGGGCAATCAATGCCGTTTTTCCCCGACCTGTTCGTGCTATATGCATGAAGCGCTGGAAAAACACGGGGCTGCCAAAGGGTTAATATTGGGATCGATCCGTATTTTAAAATGTAATCCGTGGATTAAGACGTCCTGGATGGACCCGGTGCCGGAGCGGTTTGCGTGGCGATCTCTCCTAGGCTATAAGAGCAAAAATCAAAATAAAGGCTAGACTGAAATGAACGACAATAATTCTCCAAACGGCATGCATCCTCAGGATATTCGCAACCTGATCATCTTCCTGGCATGCTCGGTCGTTCTTTGGTTCGGCTTCGATCATTTCGTCATGAAGCCAAGAGTTGAGGCTGCGCGTCAACAAGCGGCCATCATGGCGGCTAAGCCTGCCCCCACTTCAAATGAAACGGCGAATGCCGAAGCAAAAACCATTCGTCCGCGTTTCGAGATCGTTTCCGAAGCGGGCCGCGTGAAATTTGCCTCGTCCCAGATCGAAGGCACGATTTCCCTGACCGGCGGGCGCATCGACGACGTGCAGCTTAAAAACTATTTCACGAAATTGCATGGCAATGAACCTGTGACCATGTATTCACCGCTTGGGACTGAAAATCCGTATTATGCAGAAAACGGCTGGATCGCCGACGATTCGTCAACTGCCGTTCCCGATAAGAACGCCGTCTGGAAAAAGATTTCCAAAGAAGAAGAATTGACACCTTCGGCTCCGCTCGTTTTGCAATGGGATAACGGTAGCGGTCTTGTGTTCGAGCGCAAAATCGAAATCGACGATAATTTCATGTTCAGCGTAACGCAGAAAGTAACAAATAATTCGGACAAGGCCGTGACGGTCTATCCTTATGCTGCCGTCACTCGCAAAGGTATTCCGCATCATGATTCTAGCGTCGGCTATGAAGGACCAATTGGTTATGTCGGCGAAGAATTGCACGAGATCAAATATAAGAAACTGATCAAGGAGCCTAACCAGTCTTTCGAAGGCAATAATGGCTGGATCGGCTTTGGCGAGAAATACTGGATGTCGTCGGTTATTCCGGATCAAACCAGCAAGCATACGTACCGCTTTACATCAGTGCCTGCCGAGCCGGAGGAGAAATCCCTGTTTCAGGTCGATGTGCGCGGCGAAGGCGTAGTGGTTGAAAAAGGTGCGTCTGCCGAAAGCAAATCCCATGTTTTTGTCGGTGCCAAGAAAATCGACATTCTTGATACATATGAATCAAAAATCGGCGTGAAGCATTTGGACCTCGCGGTTGATTTCGGCATACTTTATTTTCTGACCCGCCCGATGTATTTCTTCCTTACATTGTTCAATTCATGGGTCGGCAATTTCGGTGTTGCGATCATTCTTCTGACCTGTCTTGTGCGGCTGGCCGTATTCCCTCTGGCTAACGCTTCCTATAAATCATTTGCCAAGATGAAAGTCGTTGCACCGCGCATGGCCGAGCTTCGCGTCAAATATGCGAACGATAAACCGAAGCTGCAACAGGAATTGATCAAGCTTTATGAGACTGAACGCGTCAATCCGATGGCTGGCTGTTTCCCGCTTCTTTTGCAAATTCCAATCTTCTTCGCGGTTTATAAAGTCATCTCGATTTCTATTGAAATGCGCCATGCACCGTTTTTCGGCTGGATCAAGGATCTGTCCGAGCAGGATCCTTTGAGTTTTTTCAATCTATTCGGCCTTTTGCCGTATAACGTGCCGTCGATTCTTCATATCGGGCCGTGGTCGATTGCGATGCTGATTTTGATGCTGTTGCAACAAAAATTAAATCCGCCGCCGACCGATGCGATCCAAAAGGACATGATGCGGTTTATGCCATGGGTCATGACATTCGTGTTGTCAAAATTCCCATCCGGTCTTGTTATTTACTGGACGTTTTCGAACCTGATTTCCTTCATTCAGCAATATGCGATCATGAAGAAAATGGGCGTGCCGGTTTACCTGTTCGAAAAGGACGAGGCACTGGCCCATGCGGCAAGCCACCAGACCATCATGGAAGACGTGGTAACGAAAGCTAAAGCCGAAAAAGAATATCTGAAGCATAAAGTTGTCGATGTCGAAGAAGCTTTATTCGATGCTGAAGATAAGCTTCTCGATGCGGCTGAAGGCAAAGACAGCAAAGACGGCGAAAAGAAGTTTTAAGTAATGAGTTTGCCACCTGAACATCTACGAAAACTTTTCGGCGGGAAATGCGATTTCGTTTTCGGCGTGGCGCAGCTTGGGCAATTGCCTGATTTCTCGCTGCCGGAAGTGGCGTTCGCTGGCCGTTCCAATGTCGGGAAATCATCCCTGATCAACGCGATCATGGGCCGTGATATCGCGCATGTTTCAAAAACACCCGGAAGAACGCAGCAGCTCAATTTTTTTAATACGGGCGATAAATTTCATCTGGTCGATATGCCGGGGTACGGCTATGCGAAAGTATCCAAGCAAATGCAGGCCACATGGGATTTGCTTATCAAGGATTATCTGCGAGGCCGGCCAAATTTACGCGCGGCGTTTGTCTTGGTGGATAGCCGCCACGGCCTGAAAGATACCGACCGCCAGATGATGAAAATGCTCGATGAAGCAGCCGTGTTTTATCGAGTTATTCTAACCAAGATTGATGAAGTTAAAAAGAAAGACCTCGAGCAGGTGACTGATTTTGTTGAAACATATTTAAAAAAATCACCTGCAGCCTTTCCTCAAATTCACCCCGTCAGCTCGCGTGAAAAAACCGGTATAGAAGCGCTGCAACAAACAATTTTTGACCTGATTAAATAAGATTTTATAAATAGAATTTGCATTCCGTTGAAAAACAGATAAAATTTTCTGCAATATTATTCCTATTCTCATTAGAGTCCCGCCATGAAATTACAAGCTTCTATATTAAGCTGCCTATGTGCAGTCAGTTTTGCGATGCCCGCTCAAGCCGCCGAGAACGAAAACGGTTTTGACATAGAGCTGGGTGGATATATGAAGATCTATGGCAATTATACGGATCAGGATAGTGCGCCTGCCGGACCCGGTGTAGATAAAACAGGTATATTGAGATCCTCGGAGATTCACTTTATTGCCGAAAAGAAACTTGAAAACGGTCTGAGAATCGGCGTTCAGGTCGAAGGGCAGGTTGATGCAGGGGATGATTTTGATACGGATGAAACATTCCTTTATGCGTCCGGCGATTGGGGCCAGGTCAATTTTGGTGGAAAAGATGGTGCAACTTTCCTACTTCAGGCGGCCGCGCCGTCAGCTGACCGCGACATAGACGGCGTCCGTCAGCAGATCGTTCCGGTAAACACTACCGCTTTGGGTGTTCCTGTCGGCGAAACCGATTATGATCAGAATATATCCGGTAAGAATGACAAGATAACCTACCTGACCCCTCTGTATAGTGGATTACAGGCAGGTGTTTCCTATACGCCTGAGCTTGACCCATCCCGCGGCGATAACGGTAATTCAATTGATGGAGACGATGTATCGCCCACTAGCGATATTTGGGACGTGGCTGTCAGGTATCAAAGTACGATCAAAGATATAAAAATTACAACGGGTGCCGGATATACCCATGCGACAGCCGAAACAGGCGGCGCCGAGGACCGCGAAGCCTGGAATGCAGGCCTTGTCCTTGGATATGAAGATTTCAGTGTCGGCGTAAGTTATCAGGTGGATGACGAGGGCAGTGAGGATGACGATGTCAGTTATCTGGCTGTTGGCGGTAATTATAAGATCGATAAATTAACACTAGGTGCTTCTTATTATAACAAGAAAGACAATGTCGGCACCGAGATTGATACCGACCGTTTTACTGGCGGGTTTACCTATACTTTGGCTCCCGGCATACAAATCAGATCATCTCTATCCCAGTACAAAATAGATGTCGCGGGCGGGGAAGAATTTGATGCCACGAGTGTCGTAACAGGCATGGTTGTCGATTTCTAAATAGAGAAATTTGTTTCTATAACGTCGTTGAAATTTCTTAAACATTTCCGAATACACTCGTAACCGGAAATAAGGAGCCGTTTATGTTGCAGAATGCAAAAATCATTACGAAAATAGGTCTTATCGTTGTTGTTATGGCGGTCGTCACCGTCATTGTCGCCATGATAGGCATAGACAGCATCCGTACATTCAATCAGCGCGTTTCTGAAATAGAGCAAGCATCGGCCCGGGCGGTTCTCGGAGAACGGGTCAACGGGCTGGTTCTTGCAGTTGTCATGGATTCTCGCGGTATTTACATGTCCAGCTCTGCTGAAGACGTGGAGAAATTCGGTAAACCGCTTTTAGAAAATCTCGGCAAGTTGCAGGAGCGATTGGCTGAATGGGAGGCTTTGCTGCCACCGGAACAGCAGTCGCAATTCGCTATCATGGAAAAAGACGCGAAAGATTTCGTCGCGGCGAGAACTGAAACGGTCAGGCTGGCCCGTGTCGAAGGCGCACCTTCTGCCCGTATTTTCGGTGACAATGACGCTAACCGCAATAATCGCAAGGCGTTCAATAAATCAATCGTCGAGTTTGCGGATTTAAACAATAAAGATATAGCCGATGCCTCAGCGTCATTACAAAAATTTTATGATACGCGTTTTTGGCTGAGCATTATTATCGTCGTTGCAGGTCTGGCCGCAGGGATTGCGATTTCAGTCTTTATTGCCCGCCGCGAGATTGCTGCGCCGATCAAGGTTACTTCGGGTACCTTGCAGGATCTTCGCAATAAGAAATTTAACGTGGCTGTCGCTGGGATCAGCCGTCAGGATGAGATTGGCGATATGGCGCGCGCGCTTGATGAATTACGCCTGACCCTAGAGCGCGCCGATGCGCTCAGCCTTTCTCAAGAAGAAGAAAGAAAAGCAAAAGAAAGTCGCGCCTTAGAAATCGAGCGCCTCTCTCGCGAATTCGATCATAATGTCGGAGATGTGCTGGCAACAGTTTTAGAAGCTGTCCAAAAGCTCGATGAAAATGCCGCCGAAATGACAATTCAATCAGATGCTACATCTGCGAGAGCCGAGAAAGTGGCCCAGGCATCCGAAGAGTCATCTCAAAGTATTCAGTTTATTGTTGCCGCAACCGAAGAGCTTAGCTCATCCGTTTCTGAAATCTCCCGCCAGATGTCGGAAGCAACGAATGTTGTCGGCTCTGCGACAGAAGAAAGCCGCAAGACGACAGAGCAGGTCAACGAATTGTCAAAAGCCGCAGAACGCATCGGTGAGGTTGTCGACATGATCAACCAGATCGCAAGCCAGACCAATCTTCTTGCACTGAATGCGACGATCGAAGCCGCGCGCGCAGGCGAAGCGGGCAAAGGCTTTGCCGTTGTTGCCAATGAAGTTAAAAATCTTGCTACGCAGACAAGTCAGGCGACCGAAGATATCACCAACCAGATCAACGCTGTCAGATCTGCCACGTCACAGGCTGTCATATCGATCTCGGATATTTCAAAAACAATCGAACGTATCAATGAAATCTCGACAACAATCGCGTCTGCGGTAGAAGAACAGGGATCGGCCACCCAGGAAATTTCCCGCAACGTGTCGCATACATCAAACGGGACGCAGGAAATCAGCCATAATATTATCGAGGTTTCAAGCGCAGCTGCCAATACGATGAAATCTGCCAAGATCGTAACCTCGTCCATAGAAGATCTTAAAGCGCAAAACACCGCGCTTCAGTCACTGGTCAGCGAATTCTTATCTGGACTAAAATCTGTTTGAGCCGGTGACTTAGCGGGCATAAAGCACGCTGTAATATGTATTAGAAACACATAAGGAGTTTTTGTTTTCGCAGGCTGGGCAGGTTGTTGCCGTTATGTCATTCCATCCACCATTATGATATGCATTCTGCACAAAAAGTCTTCGGGGAGATTCCCCGGTTCCAACAGTATAGATTGCTGTTGTGCCATCAACTTTTCGATTTAATTCTGCACATATTTCGGGCTTTACTGCATAAGCTGAAAATATGATATCGCGGTTTGTAGTCGCCGTCCACGCTACGTTATTAAAGCGTCCGACATAATATCCATTATAAGCGTTTGATAGGTTATAATCCGGTGTAGGATTTCCCCCTGTTCTAAATATGCTGGGATTGAATCCTTTCCACTGCAGGCCACCGCCATCTGGATGAAATAGTTTATTGGCTGTCGGGGCGTCATTAAATGTTGGTTCCCACGGCATTGTATAAACAATGTCTGAAGGTTTCGTTCCGTTCATAATCATCTGATTAACCGCCATTTTGGCCTGCGCTTCATAAGCCAGAATAGATGTCGCGGCGGTTTTGGCTGCGGCTTCGCTGATCTCGCCTTGAGGATTGGAATCACTGCTGCGCGAAATCGCGAAACTCAATGCCCCCAGCAGAATAATCGCAATCAGGACATAAATAAGGGCGTTACCAGAGGATTTTGATGTCATAAGTTATTTTGACATAGGCAGCGATTTTTCGCCATGGGGATGTGGGATGGTTGCGAGAATACATAAAATTATATATAATTAACCTTATGTTAATCCCCAAATGGCGATAATATAGAAACTAATAAATAAAAACAGGGTGTGTTCTTTGAGATCCGGTCTATCCACGCAAGTAGATAATGTCGCGCCAAGCTTTAATGTGCATGCGACTTTTACCAAGCCATTACAGGACAGTGCGCCGGGCAGCGTTCATAAATCCCTTGAAGAATCCAGCACAACGAAGGGTTTGATCGATCAACAATTACAGCAGATTTCTACTCAACAGGCAGTAGAGAAAAACGACGGCGGCGCGATCAATAATTCAAGTGGCACAGTAAGTAAAATTGCCCAAATGGCCGGCGGGGCCGTGCTTACCAGTATGGTTGCCGTTGTATCTCCCGTAACGGCCGCATATATCGGGGCAGGCATGGCCGTTGGTCAAGGTTTTGGCTTTGCCAGATCAGGCTTGCCTGAATATGAAGGTAAATCTTCTTTTAACGATTTTGTAAGTAAAGGTAAGAATAACGGTTTAAGTGCTTACGAGCAGTCCATGCTTGAAACCTATACATGTGCGACAGGCGAAATTTGTGACAATGGATGGGTTAGACAGTCTCAGCAAAATCCGGTGGGTGTGGCTGCCCGCTCTATTATGAGTTTCAATCTCGATCAGCAACAAGAGACGGGGCTGGATCAAATCGCATCTACGTTAAGACGTAAGAGAGAAGAGCATGTAGAGCAGGCCGATGAGGGTATCGTTTTTGCACGGGATCGCAATATAGGAATTAAGGATTTCGCGGGCGGACCTACGCCACCAATTCCTGGCACTGCCATAATGCCTAAAGCTCAGCCTTCTTTTGGATGAGCTAAAAGCTGTATAGATAATGAATTCAAAAGGGACGGAGTGCAAAACTTTGTCCCTTCTTTGTAATGAAATCAATGACTTACGGGGAGTCTCTAAGTTTGCTCGTTTCTTTTTTTTGGGGGAGCGTGCATACCTGCGAAAAAGCTACGGCGGACAAGCTGTCTATTTCGTTCGTCGTTTTGTCTATTTCGTTTGTTGATTTTTAAAGAATAGGGGCAGCGGTTTCTTCCTTTATTGTGCTGTTGAATCGTTGTGGTTCAAAGGGAGATCCCCGCCTGCGCGGGGATGACATTTTAAAGTTACTAACTAGTTTGTTCGGCGATTTGGGGGTATCCCCTCGTTTGCAAGGGAGAAGGAATAAGGATCCGAGGTCCCCGCCGTGCGCCTTGGGGATAGCCGAAAAACGGCGTGGCTTTTCAGGGTTTAGCCTAACTGAAAAACTATAGGACAATATTCCTTATATGTCAATTGGATTTAACGTTTAAATAGGGCGTATATCGTCGTCATCTTCCGGTGTTTCGGGAAGAAGAACATCGCTCGCCGCCATACCGAACGCCAAAGATGATAAATCCTCCGGCGTTGCGCTGTATTTTTTTTCTAATTTTCTATAGCGATAAAAGACGACAGGAATTGAAATCGCATAAAGCGTGCCGACGATGGTAAGCGTAATCCATGTCGCATGAATAAGACCGGCGATGATAAGCGCGACGAGCGCCATGGCTGGCACCATCATCTTTGCTGGCAGTTTCATGTATTTAATCGAGAATGTCGGGATACGGCTGACCATCAAAGCCGAAGCGACGATAACCCAAACGGCCACCAGCCAGTTGGCGGGTGAAAATTCGCGGAAGAAATTATTCTCCATCATCAGCCAGACATAAACAGGCAGTAAAGCGAGGCCTGCGCCAGCCGGAGAAGGCACGCCGGTAAAAAATCTTTTTTTCCAAAGCGGCGTATCGTCGGCTTTCTTGGAGGCGACATTAAAGCGTGCAAGGCGAAGCGCCGCGCAGACGGGAAGAATGATCGTTGCGATCCAGCCCAGTTTTCCGGCTTCGTCCAGAACCCAGACATAAAGAAGAACGCTTGGGGCAACGCCGAAGGCAAGAAAGTCGGAAAGGCTGTCCAATTCCGCGCCGAATTCGCTTTGCGCTTTCAAAGCGCGTGCGGCGGCACCATCGAGGATATCGAGAATGGCTGCGATTACGATCATCTGAACAGCCATGTCATAGCGTTCGTTGATCGCCATCTGGATACTGGTAACGCCAGCGATCAGAGCCATCAGGGTAATCATGGACGGCACGATCTTTTGAATGGAGATTGTGCGCTTCGCATGCTCCAAGGCATGATTTTGTGGATCGTGCGTTTCCATTTTTTATCCTTTTCAGATCGCGATTGATTCCCGCACGGCTTCGGATGATGCGCAATCGCCAAGAATGGTTTCCCCGCCAATCATGCGCTGGCCAACGGAAACGAGAGGGGCGACGCCTTCGGGAAGATAAACATCCATACGGCTGCCGAAGCGGATAATGCCATAGCGTTCGCCCTTGGCGATGTCCTGACCTTCACTCAAATCGCATAAAATGCGGCGGGCAATCAGACCTGCAATTTGCACGACGCCCAGTTCCTTGCCATTCGGCATGGCAATCAAGGCGGCGCAGCGTTCGTTTTCCATCGAGGCGCGGTCGTTTCCTGCGTTCAAAAATATCCCGGGCTTGTAGACGACTTTTTTGACGATACCTGAAACAGGACTTCTGTTTACATGGACGTCGAATACGGAGAGGAAAATGCTGACTTTTGTGTAATCGCCATCGGCATCGATTTCCATCGGTGATAATTCAGAGCGCAGTTCCGGCGGCAATTGACAGGCCTCGACGATTTGTGTCACGCGGCCATCGCCGGGAGAGACGATCAATCCTTCACGCAGAGGGACATAACGGGCCGGATCGCGGAAAAAATAAATACACCATAAGGTTAAAACCAGACCGATCAGGGCAAAACCTTCCCAGAGGAAGCTCAGGAGGATGGTGACAATGGCAAAACCCAGGATAAACGGAATTCCCGCTTTGTGAGTTGGTGTGAAGACCGTTTGCTTGATAGTCATCAAAAGATCGTTGATTGTTTTATCGAAACCTTTATCCATAATTCCTCTTAGTGTTTGTATAAGCCTTGGTCGAGCGAGTCTGTCTGTAATCAGTTGCGATTGCAACCTCTGATAAATATTTTCATATTGTAAAACAACACTTTAAGCCGCTTTTAAACATTTAAAGGCATTATAAGGTGCGGGAAGGGAAAGAAAAGGGTAACTCCTTGTCATTCCTGTGCAAAATTCATAATCTGATTCTATTAGAATAAAATTACAAGAAAGATCGCAACGTTGAGCTTTATTCAGGCAAAAGAAAAGAGCCGGTCACAGGAAATCTCCCAGCAGGTATTCGACCGCCTGCGCCGCGAGGATTTAAGCCCGATTCCCGAAATTTATGAACTGTGGTTCATCTATTTTGCACGTTCGAAAACGGAAGTCGTTCGCGCTGTCGATCTTATGATCGAAAACAACAAAAAAATAACCGACCAGCAATGTCTCGATATCTATACGCGCCATCTGGGCGATCTGAAAAACGAACAAACCGTTCGCCGCGCCGGAGAACAAATTCAGGCGACCATCGATGAAGTAACAGACCGCGTCAAGGACGTGCAGGAAGCAGCCAGCGACTATAGCCAATCGCTCGTCAATGTAACGCATCAGATCACGGCGTCGAAGACCCCGAAAGATGTCGAAGATGCAATAAAATCTGCCGCCATTAAAACCAAATCCATGATCGAGTATAATAAAAAGCTGGAACATGAATTGGCGCAATCGACGCAATTGATGGCGGAATTAAAACGCGATCTGGAATATGTTCGCCGCGAGGCGATGACAGATGGCTTGACCGGTCTTGCCAATCGCAAAGCATTTGACGAAGAGATCAATATGCTGATCGCGGAAGCGACGGCTTCGAAAAAACCGTTCACTCTCCTTATGGTCGATATCGACCATTTCAAAAGTTTCAACGATAATTTCGGCCATCAGGTCGGCGATCAGGTTTTGCGCCTTGTGGCGCGTACGCTGCGCGACGGTCTAAAGGGACGTGATTTTGCTGCGCGTTACGGCGGCGAAGAATTCGCTATTTTGTTGCCGGAAACAAATATTCAGGCTGGTCTGGCGGTCGGCAACTCGCTACGTCTGGCGATCGCCATGAAAGATGTGATCAACAGAAGTTCGGGCGATGTACTTGGGCGTATCACGATGTCAGTCGGTGTTGCTGAATATGCATTCGAAAAAGCGCCGGAAGACCTTGTGGAGCGAGCCGATGCTGCCCTATACGTCGCCAAACATAACGGTCGTAACCAGGTGGCCACTGCACCCCCGCCCAGTGCCCATTAATGTCCAAAGTCAAAAAGGTGATGGTATCGCAAGGCCATTTGTTTTAAGCTCTATTCCAAGTTATTCATGAGGCAGGCTCCATGCGCATCGTCGTCTTTCTAATGTTCATCGTAATTCTTGCTGCCGGCCTTTATACGGCCTACGGCGTTCTAACGTTTGAAACCGAAAAGCCGGCTCCTCTCGTGTTTAAGGAACCTGATGCACAGTCGCTCGTCACGCAAGGAATTATTCCGGCAGATTATTTGAAGATAGAAAATGTTCTGACGACAGACCAGAAGCTTCAAAGCGATATGGCAGTAGCAAAAATCGCGCAGGCCATGACGGTTTATCAGGAAAGCGAAAAGAGCGCCCAGCAGCCGCTCAAGAATTTACTGACTTTGCTGAATGGTAGTATAGGGTCCGGGCAGTTACCGGCCTATTTCCTGAATGTCAAAGACGTACTTCGTCCGGAACGTAATTTCGATATTTTAAAGATCAACGTCAATGACGTTGCAACGGTCGATACAACCGGCACGCTCACCTGTCCAAGCTCATCGGGCATTTTAATCGGCGACGATGCCGATAATACGCTTGGCTGTACATCAACCGAAACCGGCGGCGACCAGATATTTATGGGTGGTCCCGGCAATGATACGATTTCCGACGCGCTGGGTGACCGTATCGTCAATGGCGGTGGCGGCGATGATACGATCAATTTGGGCCCCGGGCGCAGCATTCTGGTTCTGGAAGAAGGCTGGGGCAAGGATAACGTTACCGTCGATTGCAGCGGCGCGGCGATTGCGCTGGACGAAGTCCCGCCGAATTTCCCAGTGCCGTGGATTTCAAAATTCACAAATTTCATCGTACTCAGCTCCCGTATTCCTGCCGGCTCTGTCCAGTGGAATGGCAATGTATTGACCAGCGATACCGGCGATACGCTCACCGTAAACGAGAACTGTTTTACGATGGTCTATGGGGACTAAGCGAATAATTTGACTTCGCGCGTCTAATCGCCGATATCATTATTCATGATCCCAAGCAGCATTACGACAGAACCTCCTTATATTCAGGGAATGAACGACCGCCAGCAAGAAGCAGCGCGGACGCTCGAAGGGCCTGTGTTGATTATTGCCGGTGCCGGAACTGGCAAGACAAGAGTGCTGACAACACGCCTTGCCTATCTATTGCAAAGCGGACGTGCCTTTCCCGGGCAGATCCTGGCCGTTACCTTTACCAATAAAGCCGCCCATGAAATGAAAGAGCGTGTATCGCATCTTTTGAACGGGCAGCCAGTTGAAGGCTGGTGGCTTGGCACTTTCCACGCGCTCTGCGCGCGCATGCTGCGCCGTCATGCGGAGCTCGTCGGGCTGACATCGTCTTTTACGATTATCGATCAGGACGATGCGGTACGCCTGATCAAGCAAATTTGCGAAGCCGAAAATGTCGATCTGAAAAAATGGCCGCCGCGTTTGATCCTCTCCATGATAGAACGCTGGAAAGATCGCGCGCTTAAACCTGAAGATGTCAATGCGAATGATGCGCCAGATTTCGCCCAAGGCCGACTGCTTGAAATTTACCGGCAATATCAGGCGCGGCTCAAAACCATCAATGCCTGCGATTTTGGCGATCTGATGATGCATATCATTCATATCCTGCGAACAAATAAAGACGTGCTAGCTGATTATCATCGGCGTTTTAAATATATCATGGTCGATGAATACCAGGATACGAATGTCGCGCAGTATTTATGGCTGCGTCTTTTGGCGCAAGGATCGAATAATATCTGCTGCGTCGGGGATGACGATCAATCTATCTATGGTTGGCGCGGCGCGGAAGTCGGCAATATCCTGCGTTTCGAAAAAGATTTTCCCGGCGCGAAGATCGTGCGGCTTGAACAAAATTACCGCTCGACCGGCCATATATTAGCCGCGGCCAGCGGCGTGATCTCAAACAATAAAGGCCGTCTCGGGAAAACCTTATGGTCGCAGGACGAGATGGGCGAGAAAGTTTTTGTCCGCAGCCTCTGGGACGGCGAAGCCGAGGCACGCTATATCGGCGAGGAAATGGAATCGCTGCAAAACAAGAAATGGAAGCTGCGGCAGATGGCGGTATTGGTCCGCGCCGGATTTCAGATGCGCGAATTCGAGGAGCGGTTTATCCAGCTCGGTCTTCCCTATCGTGTTTTCGGTGGGCCGCGATTTTACGAACGGCAAGAAATTCGCGATGCGCTGGCGTATTTCCGCGTGACCGTGCAGCCCAATGACGATCTGGCGTTTGAGCGTATCATCAACGTGCCCAAGCGCGGGATTGGCGACGCTACGGTGCAAAGCCTTTACGCGCACGCACGGCAGAAAGGTTTGAGTCTTTATCTCGCAACAGCAGAGCTTTGTGAGACAGAAGTATTGAAACCAAAAGTAAAAACCACGCTTTCAAATTTGATACGGGATTTTGAAAGATGGCGTTCTCTGCTGTCAGTCTTAGCCCATCCGTCTTTGGCCGGACAAATTCTTGATGAGTCAGGGTATACAGCCATGTGGCAGGCGGATAAAACGCCAGAAGCGCCGGGGCGGCTGGAGAATTTAAAAGAACTTGTCGCGGGCATGGAAGAGTTTGAATCAATGCCGCAGTTTTTAGAGCACGTCGCGCTGGTGCTCGAAAATTCAAACAACAACGCCAATGACGATTATGTTTCACTCATGACATTGCATGGGGCAAAGGGTTTGGAATTCGATGCCGTATTTCTGCCGGGTTGGGAAGAAGGATTGTTTCCGAGCCAGCGGACCATGGATGAAAACGGGATCGCCGGATTGGAAGAAGAGCGGCGTCTGGCTTATGTCGGAATTACACGCGCGCGCAAACGTGCCTATATATCCAGCGTCGCCAATCGCCGCATGTACGGTAATTGGGTCAATGCTATTCCGTCACGCTTTGTCGACGAATTGCCAAAAGAGAATATCGAATCCGAAGCCGAGCAAGGCATGTATAATTCGGGCCGTTCCCCGCATTGGGATTCGAAAGGTTTCGACAGTCCGATGGCAGGCTTTCGCGGAGGGCAATCACCTGTCCTGACCGGATGGCGTCGCGATCTGGATTCCAAACAGTCCAAGTTTAAAGTCGGCGATCGCGTCTTTCATGATTCCTTCGGTGGCGGTACAGTGATTTTGGTCGAAGGCAAGAAGCTGGATGTCTCCTTCGATGACGGTGAAAATCGACGTGTCATGGATGGCTTTGTCGAAGCAGTATAGCAATTTTAATAAAGGAAATAAGATGAGCAAAGGTAAAGTTGTTTTAGCGTATTCGGGCGGTCTCGATACATCGATCATTTTAAAATGGATGCTGGAAGAAGGGTATGAGGTTATTGCCTATATCGCTGATGTCGGGCAGGAAGAGGATTTTGAAGCTGCGCGCGAGAAAGCGATCAATATCGGTGCGTCGAAAGTTTATGTCGAAGATTTGAAGAAAGAATTCGTCACAGATTATATTTTCCCGACTTTCAAAGCTAATGCGGTTTATGAAGGGCGTTATTTGCTCGGTACGTCGGTGGCGCGCCCGATCATCGCCAAAAAACAAATCGAAATTGCAATTAAAGAGAATGCTCAATTTGTTGGCCATGGCGCGACCGGCAAGGGTAACGATCAGGTGCGGTTCGAGCTTTCCTATTATGCATTGAAGCCCGATATAAAGGTTTTAGCCCCTTGGAAAATGCCAGAATTCTTGGGCCGTTTCCGCGGACGCACCGACATGATTCAATATGCCGAGCAGCATGGCATTCCGATCAAGGCGTCACGTTCCAAGCCTTATTCGGAAGATGACAATTTGCTGCATATTTCTCATGAAGCCGGAATTCTGGAAGATCCGAATGCGGTTTGCGGCGAAGAAGTTTATTCCAGAACGGCAACGATCGAGACTGCGCCGAACGTGGCCGATATTATCTCTATCACGTTCAAAGACGGCAATCCCGTAAAAGTATCATCCGAGGAGAGAACGGAGACCGATCCGCTTAAATTATTTATGTATCTGAACGAGCTTGGTACAAAGCATGGTATAGGCCGTCTCGATATGGTCGAAAACCGTTTTGTCGGGATCAAATCCCGTGGCGTTTATGAAACACCGGGCGGCGCTATATTATTGGCAGCTCATCGCGATATCGAAGGTCTGGTCATGGACCGCGAAGTCATGCGCATTCGCGATACGCTGTCATTGAAAGTGGCGGAGCTGGTCTATAACGGTTTCTGGTTCTCGCCGGAATTCGAATTTTTGATGAAATGTATCGATGAAAGTCAAAAAGGCATTGATGGTATCGTGAAGATGAAACTTCTCAAAGGCGTGCCTTATGCGATTGCAAGGGAATCCGATAAAGCGCTCTATGATCCGAAATTGTCTTCCATGGATGAAGAAGGTGGCTACGATCAACAAGACGCGGCGGGCTTTATCCGGATCAATGCGGTGCGTCTGCGGAACTGGGCGAGAGTGGTGAAGGGTTAATCCCTTTGCCAGTCATAGCGGACGAGGCCTTCCGCTTCACGGGTTTTAAATTCGCGGCCATCGCGTGACTTGATATGCGTCCAGGTATGGTGGCTTTCTTCGGGAATTTGCGCTTTTAAATCTTCATAGACCGCGCCGAGCTGGTCTTCCTGAACCTTCAGACACAGCGTGCGATCGCCTTCACGGCCTATATTGGTAATATATTTTTCGGTAACGGCAGGTGTCTCGATAATGCGAGCCATTATTCTTTGATAAACGGAAGCGTCGATACCGCTGCCGGTGCTATTAAACTCAATCTCGATATCGCAGGTGAGCGGAACACTTTGCGCAAAAGCGGGTGTTGAGAAGAAAAACAATAATGTCAAAAACCGCAGCATGGATTGCCTTTTATATAAGAAAGATTCCCGCTTTCGCCGGAATGACAGTCAGGATATAGTTTTACCATGGAAAAACAAATAAAAAGTAGCGCCATCTGGGGTGGACGGTTCGAGACATCCGTCGACGATATTATGGAGCAGATCAACGCTTCTATCGGTATCGATCAGCGTCTTTATGCTCAGGATATCAAGGCGTCAAAAGCGCACGCGGCTATGCTGGCAGCGCAGAAAATAATTACAGACAAGGACAATCAGGATATCCAGTCCGGTCTGGACCAGATTTTAAACGAAATCGAGTCAGGTAGCTTCGAGTTCAAAACGGCTCTTGAAGATATTCATATGAATATCGAGACGAGGCTGAAAGAAATAATCGGTGAGGCGGCAGGACGGCTGCACACAGCGCGCTCGCGCAACGATCAGGTGGCGACAGATTTCCGCTTATGGACGGTTGAGGCCTGTACAAGCCTGATCGAGGACATTACCAGTTTGCAGGACATTTTATCAGATCTGGTCTCTACCCATAAAAATACGATCATGCCCGGCTTTACGCATTTACAAGTGGCACAGCCAGTGACATTGGCGCTCCATCTGGGTGCTTATCACGAGATGTTGTCGCGTGACCGTTCGCGTTTCGAAGATGCCAAACGCCGTATGAATTATTCCCCACTTGGCGCGGCGGCGTTATCAGGCACATCTTATCCGATCGATCGCATGGCAACAGCCAAGGAAATTGGCTTTAATGGTATTGTCGAGAACACGATGGACGCCGTCGGCAGCCGCGATTTTGCGATTGAATTCCTGTTCGCCTGCGCACAAACCGGATTGAATTTATCACGCCTTGCCGAAGAGATCGTTTTATGGACGACGCCTCAATTCGGCTTTATGAAATTATCCGATGCGTGGTCAACGGGCTCTTCCATCATGCCGCAAAAGAAAAATCCGGACGCTGCCGAACTGGTGCGCGCCAAGACGGGCCGTCTGACCGGAAATTTAATGCAATTGATGATGGTAATGAAGGCGCTGCCGCTGACTTATAATAAAGATATGCAGGAAGACAAGGCGGCGGCTTTTGAAAGTTTCGATACGGTTGTCCTGTGCCTGCGTGCTATTGGCGGGATGTTGTCAACGGCCACATGGGATAAGGACATCATGCGCGAGGCTGCGGAAAGCGGCTATGCCACGGCGACCGAAATTGCCGACTGGCTGGTTAAAAACCTGAACCTGCCGTTTCGCGATGCACACCATGTGACGGGACGGGTCGTCAAGCTGGCCGAGGAAAAGAAAATGAAGCTCAGCGAATTGTCTTTAGCCGATATACAGGTGATCGAGCCGCGAATTACGGACGATATTTTCAATGCCTTGTCTGTCGAAGGCGCGATAAAAGCCCGCAATCTGTAAAAGAGACTTTTTAAATTGGCTGCGAGTCATTATAGTCGGCTTCTGATTTGGAGCTAAACGCATGAACCTGCAAAACAAGATCATTACCATTTTCGGCGGCACCGGATTTGTCGGGCGCTATATCGTGGCACGTCTGGCCAAGCAAGGCGCGACGATCAAGATTGCAACGCGCTCGACGTCATCCGGATATTTCCTGCGCCAGTTTGGCGTGGTCGGCCAGATCGTGCCTGTCGCCTGCGATTATTCGGAGCACGCGATCAATCAGGCAGTTTCAGGTTCTGACATCGTTATCAATTGCCTTGGTATCTTGTTCGAAAAAGGAAAATCAAAATTTAGAACCGTGCATGTTGATAATGCGTCTATGATCGCCAGAGCCTGCGCAGTCAATAATGTCAAAAACCTTGTTCATATCTCTGCGCTTGGTATCGATGAATCGAAATCAAAATATGCCGAAACAAAACGCGAAGGCGAGAAAGAAGTACGCAGACATTTTCCTGCCGCAACGATTATGCGTCCGAGTGTCATTTTCGGGCCGGAAGATAATTTCTTCAATAAATTTGCCAGCCTCTCTCTTATAATGCCGGTCCTGCCCTTGATCGCCGGGGGGAATACAAGGTTTCAACCCGTTTATGTAGGGGATGTAGCTGATGCGGTTGTAAGAACGCTGATGTCGAATTCATCGCAAGGTAAAACCTATGAACTTGGCGGGCCGGAAATTTTAAGCCTTAAAGAAATTTATCACAAACTGTTTGCGCAAACACGGCGCAAGAGAATACTGGTCAATCTGCCGGAAGGCATTGCCCGTATTCAAGCGGCTTTGTTTTCCATCCTGCCCAATCCACCCTTGACGGGCGATCAGATTACCAGTCTGAAAACTGATAATGTTGTATCCAGCGACGCTTTAAAATTAAAGGATCTGGATATCCAACCGACTGCGCTAGATGCTATCTTGCCAAGTTATTTAGATCGCTACCGTTCCGGCGGGCGATTTGCAGAAAAGAAAAGAGCTTAATATATGAAACTGATTGCCGCTTTACTTTCGTTACTGGTGATAACCACTTCCGCGCATGCCGCAGGAAATGAAGGTATTGCCGTCGTCGTCAATTCCGACGCGATTACCAATTCCGATGTCAATGAGAGAATGAAAATGATCGCGGCATCGACAGGTATCGCTAATAACCCGGACATGATGGATAAACTGCGCCCGCAGATCATTGATATGCTCATCGATGAAGAATTGAAAATGCAGGAAGCGCGTGCGCTTAAAATAAAGGTTTCTAAAGCTGAGATCGATGGCGGTTTTGATGAGATCGCCAAGAACAATAATATCCCGCCAGATCAATTCCGCCAGATGATTGAGAAAAGCGGTATCCGCATATCGACGATGAACGACCAGATCGAGGCCCAGATCGCCTGGGGTAAAGTCGTCGCTGCGAAAATCCGTCCGAAAGTCGAGGTATCGGATAACGATATCGATGCCGAGCTGGAAAAGCTAAAAGCAAAAATGGGACAGGCGCAATATCGCGTTGCGCAGATTTACCTGCCGATCAACGATGCGCGAAAAGAAAAAGACATCGTCAATTTTGCAACGAAACTGGTTTCGCAATTGCGTGAGCAACCGGAAGCGTTTGGTAAAGCCGCGCAGCAATTTTCCCAAGCGCCAGGTGCCAAGAAGGGCGGCGATATGGGATGGATTGAAAAGGGCCAGATGCCTGCCGAGATCGATTCTATCCTAGACGTGTTAGGTCCAAACCAGATCAGCGATCCTGTCAAAAGTCAAAATGCCTACTACATTTTAACGGTCAAAGAAAAACGCCAAATGACCGAAGACATGCTGCCCAAGCGTGAGGAAATCCTGCAGCGTGTTGGTTTGCAACGTATGGAACGCGCCGCGCGCCGTTATATGCTGGATTTGCGCTCTTCGGCGTTTATTGAAACCCGTGCCTGATACCGATTTACTTAAATCCTTACCGCCGCTGCGCGATGTAATCCGCGATCATAATTTGCGCGCGGAAAAAGCCCTTGGACAGAATTTTCTTCTCGATCTCAATGTTACCGATAAAATCGTGCGTTCTGCCGAGAGTATGGGCGGATCTTTAAAAGACGTTACGGTTTTCGAAATCGGTCCCGGCCCTGGCGGTTTGACGCGCTCGCTTTTGGGAACGGATGCAAAAAAAGTTATTGCTATAGAATTCGATGACCGCGCAGTTGCGGCTTTGCAAGATGTCGTAATTGCCGCCAAAGACAGGCTCTATGTTATGAAGGCTGATGCGCTACATGCTGATTTATTGTCGATGGCAGAGGCACCGCGCGCGATCATCGCCAACCTGCCTTATAATATCAGCACGGTATTGCTACTGAAATGGCTGCGCGAATTGCGGCAAAATTCGTCGCATTATAATTTCATGGCACTGATGTTCCAAAAGGAAGTTGCAGACCGATTAATTGCCAAACCTCATACGAAAGAATACGGCCGTCTATCGGTTATGGTGCAATGGCTTTGTAATATAGGAAGAGCGTTCGATCTGCCGCCTGAAGCTTTCTCGCCGCCGCCGAAAATTATGTCGAGCGTTATGGTTTTTAGACCGAAAGAATTGCCGGAAGGTGATCCGGCTTTTGAAACCGTCGAAAAAATTCTAGCGACTGGTTTTCAACAACGTCGAAAAATGATCCGTACCAGCTTAAAAAATTATTTGCCGGAAATTGAATTGCTCGGCATCGATCCGACGTTAAGAACGGAAAATCTTGGCGTCGAGGATTATGTGCGCCTTGCCAAAGCTGTTGAAGCCCGCACGTCATGACAAAAAATATCTTGATCACCGGTGCCTCCAGCGGACTGGGCGCAGCCTTGGCTGAACATTATGCGCGTCAAGGTCATCGCCTCTTTATCGGCGGACGGCATGGCGTCAGGTTGGATAAAGTTGCAGAGCGTTGCCGCTCGCTTGGCGCGGAGGTACATACGCAAGTCGTCCATGTCGAGGCGGAAGCCCTTATGCATCAATGGATACTTGGCCTCGACAAAAGATTTCCCCTGGACCTGGTTATCGCCAATGCCGGCGTTTCCGGCGGTACATCCGGCCTCAGTCCGGAGGAATTTTCCCGGCAATCGCATCATATTTTTGACGTCAATGTGATGGGGGTTTTAAATAGCATCGGCCCCGTTCTCCCGAGAATGGTGTTACGAAAGGGCGGCCAGATTGCGATTATCAGTTCCTTATCGAGCTTTGCCGGCTGGCCGGGAGCGCCAGCTTACAGCGCGTCAAAGGCGGCAGTACGGTTTTACGGAGAAGCTCTGCGCGGACGTTTTCAAAGAAACGGTATTAAAATCTCTGTTATTTGTCCCGGTTTCATTCGCAGCGCCATGACGGATGTTAATCCTTTTCCCATACCCTATCTAATGGACGCGTCAGAAGCGGCGGCCGAGATTGCCAAGGGATTAGAGAGGGATAAGCCGGTGATCAGCTTTCCTTGGCAGGTAACACTAATTTCGAAACTCATCGGCTTGTTACCTGTTCGTATAAGGATTGCCCTCCTTTCGCATGCGCCAGAAAAATCTTCATTGCAAAATTTTTAATAAAAGTTAAAATTGAAATAATTGATCGTTTTATATAAGAAAATAATAATATTCAACAAATTGTTTCCTTGTAAAATAATGATAAGTCCTGAGTAACTGCGTCGGACGTACAGGAATAAAGATGGATATCGGGGAATTAGAAAAAAACGCTGAGAAAGCCGCCAATCTTTTAAAGGCACTTTCGAATGACAAAAGACTCTTAATTCTTTGCGCACTTTATAAAAATGAAAAGTGTGTCGGGGATCTGGAGGCAATCGTCAATCTCAGCCAGTCGGCTTTATCGCAGCATCTCGCGCGGCTTCGTCGTGATGAGCTCGTGGTAACGCGCCGTGATGCCCAAACGATATATTATTCTCTTGAAGATACGACCGTTAAAGCGATGCTGCAAACTTTATACGGTATCTACGCCCCTTGTGAAGAAGTAGCTGATAAGTAGAGTCTATCTTTTTATTCTTTTGACGATCTCAAAAATATCTTTCGCTTTTATTTCTTCTAAATCGGTTGCCTCGAATGATTTTGTATTTTCATTCGGCGAGCCGTGCTTTTCAACCGTGCTTTCGTCACTGCGGAAAAACATGACGGAAGGACATCCAGTCATGGAAATCATATGCATCGGTCCCGTATCGTTGCCGATGGCAATCGAAGCCCCGCGTGCCAATTCCGGAATATCCTGAAGATTGGTTTGACCGACGAGATTGGTCACATCAATATTTTGTGAAATATCTTGGGCTATCTGCATTTCAGAATTTGCGCCGAGAAGAACAGGATGCAGCCCTTCTATAATTAGTTTTTCCGCCAGGCTTCTATAATTTTCAAGCGGCCATCTTTTATTCGGGCGCGATGGCGCGCTGCCGGGGACTAACAAAGCATAAGGTTTCTTCAAATTAAAGCGTGAAATATCCGAGGTCATCCAGTCGAGCGGATCTAGGGCGACATCTTCGATACCAGCGATTTTGAGCGTATTACAATGACCAAGGAATGCATGAAATTTGGAGCGGTCAGGGTCAGTATTGCGATGCGAAGCTCCCTTGGTAATACCAGACCATTCAGGCTTGGGAGAAAATAACTTGAAGTACAAAGCAGTGCGGTCATTGTTCTGAAGATCGTATACGCGCGCGAATTTAGGTTCGTTTAATTCTTTCCTGAATGACAGCCACTCGGCAGGATTATACTTAGGGCGCGGATCTAAAATAATATCATCGAAGAAGCCAGTTTGCTTTGCCAGATCGAGATAAGGTTTTTGGGTTAAAAGCGTGATATTTGCATCCTTATGATGCTCGCGAATAGCGCGCATGGGGCCGAGCGCATACATAAAATCGCCGAGCGCACCGAGCTTAATAACAAGAATGCGCTGTCTATCAATCATGTCAGAAGCTCTGCGTAAACATTGAGCGTTTTATCGACCATGATTTGGCGGGTGAAATTTGCGTGTACATGATGCATGGCGCGCTCCGCCATTTGGTATTTTTCTTCTTCCGGCATCGCGAGCGCATATTTTATTTTATCCGCCAGCGCATCGGCATCATTGATCGGAACAAGAAAGCCCGTCTCGCCCGGAATGATTGTTTCTTTCGAGCCGCCGTGATCGGTGGCAATGACAATGCGCCCCATGGCCTGACCTTCGACCGCCACACGCCCGAAACCTTCCGGCTCCAGTGAGGCCGATACGATGATGGTTGAAATCATGTAAGCGGCGGACATATCATCGCAATGACCCATGATACGGATCTGTTCATTAAGTCCTTTATCCGCGATTAATTTTTCAAGTTCGGCATGATACTCGCTTCGGCCCTGATCCGCCCCAACGAAGACGCAGAATAAATCTTTCCGGTTAAGCTTTTCCATCGCTTCGATCAACAGCGTATGGCCTTTCCAGCGAGTGAGGCGGCCGGGCAAAAGAATGACCGTGGCACCGTCTGGAATGCGCCAATTCTTGGACAGTTTGATCATACGCTCTGCAGTCACGAGTGACGGATGAAATTTCTCCGGCGCGATGCCGCGATGAATAAGGCGGATCTTGCTATCATCCAGACCGTAATTCTCTCGCAAATAATCGGCGACATATTCTGAGATGGCAATCACTCTTTCCCCGCGCGATATAGAGGAATTGTAAAAACGCTTCAGTTTCTTATCATGAATATTATAGGGGGCATGGCAGGTCGTCATGTAATGAGCGGACGTAGATTTGCAGGCTTCGAGTGCGCTCCATGCCGGGGCACGGCTTCTGGCATGGACGATATCGACTTTGTTCTTTTCGATAATCTTTTTCAGGCGGCGCGTGTTGCGCCACATAACGAAAGGATTTTTAGAATGAACCGGCAGCTCGATATGAACGGAGCCAGCGCGGGTTAGTTCCGGCACGCGGTGACCGCCATTGGACACGACGATTGAAGTTGCGCCGGCGCGAACCAGTTCCGCGGCGACATCGATACAACCTTGTTCGGCACCGCCCGCCCCGAGATGGGGAATAACCTGAAGTACGACCGGATGTGTCTTGCTCATAAAATGACTCTGCTTGCTATTTATCATTCGATTTAGCACAGTTGATCCATGGTACAAAGACTTGAAAAAACTGGCCTTGAAAAACTGGCCTTTCAATACTATCGAGGCGAAAAAGACTTTCCGACTCTTGTCTTTTTACCGGGGTTTCGCTCGGATATGAACGGCAATAAGGCGCAATATCTGGCGCAGCAATGCCAAAAGCGCAGCCAGAGTTGCCTTTTACTCGATTATTCCGGCCACGGCGACTCCGGCGGCAAGTTTGAGGAAGGTTCAATCGGCCAATGGACGAAAGATGCGCTGTCCGTGATCGATCATGCCACGTCAGGGCCTTTGATCATCGTCGGGTCTTCGATGGGGGGGTGGATCGCCCTTCATATCGCAATTGCCCGCAAAGATAGAGTGGTCGGATTGGTCGGGATCGCCGCCGCGCCGGATTTCACCCGCGATATAAAAAAGAAATTATCCGATCAATATAAAAATGATTTAGAACGTCAGGGATTTTTTGCTGTGCCGTCCGAATATGGCGAGGATTTAATTATCACACAGCATTTGCTTGAGGACGGGGAACATCAATGCCTGCTTGATCGGCAGCATGATTTGGCAATTCCGATTACGCTTATTCAAGGAAAACTCGATCCTGATGTGCCATGGAAACGGGCGGAAGAAATCAAGGCGTCGCTACCGCAAGCACAGGTTGAGATTGTTTATATCGAGGACGGCGACCACCGCCTGTCGCGTGAGCAGGATCTGCGGCTTATCGACGAATCCGTGGAAAAGATGGTCTCGATTCCGTACGCTGGGGGCGGTTGATCCATAAAATAGCGGGAAGGGCAATGATGAGCCCGACAAGGGCTGCCTTGGCATGAAACAGCATCGTCAGGAATTGCCGCCACGCCGGATGGTCGATTGCCGAAGCCATGACGTCATGATACGGCGTGTAATGCTGGATCAAATAGCCGATTTCGGCGAAATGAAAGCCGATTCCGCCGCTCGCCCAGATGAAAACATCTATTCCAAGTGCTAAAATCAGCGGTAAAGCCCATAAAAAGCATAATTTAGGTCTTTTGAGACGAGGTCTAAACATTTTGACATCATAGCTTGAAAATTGCTTTCAAGCTAGGTAGGGTCACCCCTGATTTTAGCCCGAAACGCTCAACCGCAATAGTTTCGGGTTTTTCTCCGGTTTAAGGAGCGGTGGCCGAGCGGTTGAAGGCGCACGATTGGAAATCGTGTATACGGTCAAACGTATCGAGGGTTCGAATCCCTCTCGCTCCGCCACTTCCAAGTTTAACAGCGTCAAATAAATTCCAAGACCTTAATATTATAAGCTTTTTTGATCTATTTTCTTCCAAGTTCGTTCCACACAATCTAATGTCTGTGAGGGTAGATTTATGGGTAGATTTGAAAAGGATTGGAACATGCCATTAACGGAATTGGCGCTGAAGAACTTAAAGCCGAAGGATAAATCTTATAAAGTCACTGACGGGAATGGCCTTCATATCGAGATAACACCCGCAGGCGGAAAATTGTGGCGCTGGCGATATTACTTCAATGGCAAACCTCAATCGCTGCCTAAACCAACTAAGTCTTAAAAATCGATCTGCTCTATCGCTAAAATAAAATCTATTTTCATATTTTTATTGATATAAAAAAAGTTCCTTGTTACAACATTATCCATAAATATAAAAACGGGGTTTTCATGACTAATCTAGCTTATTTTGGCGGCGAAGCTGTCATAAAAAATATTGATGCGTCACATCTTACATATCCAATCGTCGGTAAACTTGAACGGCAATATATAATGGAGGCATTGGATTCCGGAGAACTTTGGGGACCGTTTGCGCCTAAAACGGCAGAACTGGAAAAACGCTGGGCGGCCTATGTTGGCACCCGCTTCTCGATTGCAATGAATTCAGGCACCGCCGCCCTGCATAGTGCCGTTGCTGCCGCCGGCATCGGGCCATCGGAGCATGTCATTGTGCCAGCCTATACATTCATTGCATCTGCCAGTTGCGTTCTAATGGCGAATGGCGTGCCTGTTTTCTGCGATGTGGATCCCAAAACTCTAAACATGACAGCGCAAACACTCGAAGCCGCTATCACCCCGCAAACTAAAGCAGTCATACCTGTTCACCTTTTCGGGCAGCCCTGCCCAATGGATGAAATCATGCAAGTTGCCTCCCGGCATAACTTGAAAGTCATCGAAGATTGCTCACAGGCACACGGGGCACGCCTAGCTCAGGGCCATGTTGGCTCTTTCGGACTGGCCTCGGTTTTTTCGCTTAATGCATCAAAGACACTCGCGGGTCCAGAGGGTGGATTACTCAATACTTCCGACATCGATCTTTTAAACCGCGCAGGTAGCATTCGTGTCTTCGGTTCAAAATGGGTGGAGGGCGAACTGCGCGAGCGGGATGCTGATTGCATCGGATATAACTATCGCACCAACGAATTGTGCTCAGCCTTTGCGCTGGCACAACTTATGACCTTTGATGCGCAAACCGAGAAACGCATCGCAAATGCGCATTATCTAATCGAAAACCTTGCAGATCTTGAAGGCCTCGACCTTCCTCCCGCCCTGCTTCAGCGCGGTCATGTTTACCAGATGCTTCGTGTCGGCCTTAATCCCGATATGTTCTCGGACACCCCGTTGACCCTGACACAAACCGGTGCCTTCCGTGACATTGTTGTCGCGGCCTTGCGGGCCGAAGGCAGCAAATGGTCCGTGTGGGAACGTAAAACATTGCCGGATTACAATATTTTTCAGACAAAGAATGAGTCCTTCAAATCCGTTCCATGGGCTTATGGCGACGAAAATACGCGCAACATGGTTTACAATGCTGCCAGCTTTCCTAATGCGCAGAAAGTTGCAGCAAACAGCATCTGCACGACTGCGCACTATCCCCAGCATGATACGACACTACTCGAACAATATGTCGAAGCTTTTCGCAAGGTCTGGCAAGAACGAGAATCCCTGTTACACCATAGCCTAAAGATGTAAGGGAAGAACGCCATGAATATTGCCATTATCGGTTGCGGTAGCGTTTGCGAAAAATATATATTGGGACTACAAGCCATTAATGGCGTACGAATAGAAGGATTTTTTGATAAAGATCCGGCAAGAGCACAAGAAAAAGCGGGGACCACCAACACCACCGCTTTTGAAAATATTGAAGCCATTCTTGCCAATCCAACGATCGACCTGATTGTCAACCTTACGCCACCAGAAGAACATTACGATTTAAATAAACGCATTCTATATGCAGGTAAGAATGTATTCTCGGAAAAGCCAATTTCACTGACGGCCCTGCAAGCATATGAACTGCAGGAAATTGCAGAGAAGCGTAACCTCTATATGATGGCGGCTCCCGACACATTCCTCGCTGAACCTTTCCAGATGGCGCAGAAAATTCATAATGAAGGTCGTATCGGACTTGCAACCAGTTTCTCAGCTGTCATGGTGGGTCCCGGTCATGAGGCATGGCATCCTCAGCCTGATTATTACTACAAAAAAGGATCCGGGCCGCTCTGGGACATGGGACCTTACTTTATAAGTCAGCTGGTTCACATGCTGGGGCCTGTAGCCACAGTATCCGCGATGGGCAGCACACCGCGCAAGATCCGCACTTACCGCACCGCCAGCGGTGAAAATAAGTCAATTGATGTGGAGGTCCCAACGCATTACGACGTTATCATCCAGACGGAAAGCGGCATTAGCGGAACCTTTACTGCCAGTTATGACGTTCTTGCTGATTGCCGCCCTTATTTTGATATTTACGGCACCGAAGGTGTATTGCGCCTTGAAAATCCCGATGAATATCGCGGCAAAATCAGCATCATCAAGAACAACATTGCGGAAGAAATTTTATGCCCGGAAATCGTTATGCCTCCCCGGGCACGGGCTTTTGGAATTCTTGACCTTTACAATAGTTATGCTCAGGGGTGCAAACCGAAAACAGCAGGCAAAAATACAGCACACGTGATCCATATTCTTGAATCCATTGAAACTTCACTTGCTCAAAAAAGGCAGGTCCTACTATTTCAGGAGAGAGCATGCCAATAAAATTTTCGATCATTATCCCGGTTAAGGACGATCCACGTGTTTTCAGCCTGCTTGCGCAACTGGCGCAATCTCAGGCTGCTGAGGAAATTGAAGTTGTTGTAAGCTGCAACGGATCAAATGAGCAGTTTGTTGAGCAAGTTCGCGGCGCCTTGGCATCGCTTCCTTATAGCCAGGCCCTCTCCAGTCCCATTCCCGGCCCGTCCAGAGCCATCAACTTTGCTTCAAAACAAATCAATTCAGAAAAGTTTCTTATACTAGACAGCGACTGCATTTTAGCCGATGGCTTTCTGGAAGCCTTCCGGCTCGAACTCGACAGCGCGCCAATCTTACGCGGTCATATCGTTTATCGCGGCTCGAGCGTCTTTTCCTGCCTGACCGCTGACTGGCGCCAAGCTTTCAACGTGGTCATTGAGAATGAAGGGCGAATATATACGCCCAATTTGATGATTGAGAAGAATCTTTTCTGGAGTCTCGGAGGCTTCTCAGAAGTAATGAGATTTTCCTACGATTCAAATTTTTCTGATCTCGCAATGAAACAAGAACATAGAGCAAAAATAGTCCATAGCGCTATTCTTTACCACGATTGCCATGAGAATATTAAAACAGAGCTGAAGATATGGCAGTCTTATGGCCGGGGCAGACATAACCGCATGTCTACGCACTGGCAGGATACAGGTATAGCTCCACGCCTTTGCAAGGCGGTATTGGGAGATGTTCCTTTTGCAGAATTTATGAAAAGCTGGCGCCACTTCATCTATGGTCTTTCATATATATGCGTCCGTTTCAGCGGTTTTATAAATGGCATGCTCATTCCCAAGTCGAAGTTAGGTTAGGTTTGATCTTATGTCTCATGAAATTATCGAAGATGCCGATACAAATCTTTGGGACGAGTTGACCAGTAACAGCCGCAACGCGACTTTATTCCACACCTCGGCCTGGTTAAATTCTGCGCCCGGGCGCTGGAAAAAAATGGTGATTGTGGATTGCAACAATATCCCATTAGCAGGAATCGCAGAAGAGCATACTGAATTCCGTCAATTGCACGGCAACAGCATCACTCCCTATGAAGGCCCCCTGCTGAGAGACCATCGACTTACGGGATCAAAAAAATCAAAACATGATTTTTCCCTGCTAGCCGCTTTCGAGCAGGCTTTGCTGGCGCGTGGGACATCACCTTTTATGACGTCCCCATGGCTTGAAGATCTAAGACCGTTCGTTATCGGGCGTTGGAATGTTTCACTTTTATATACAAATGTCCTTGATCGAACCCAGATGGATATGCTGGAAAAAAACATAAGCGCCACCTGTCGTTCGACGGTCAATTCAGCGAAATCAAAAGGCATTACAGTCTCTATTCATGAAGACGCGCCCTATGAAATTATAGACAAAGTGCTTGGCTTGGCAGAAAAATCTTATGGCCGACAGAATCTGAAACTTCGCTTCAACCTCGAAGAAACGCGGCACTCATTCAGACAGATGGCTGAAAAGGGGCACGCTTTTTTTGCTCTCGCACATGAAAAGAACGGCGATATTTCCTGTGGTATCGGAATTTTCTTCGATGATACCCGTGCGCACTTTCTTATTTCAGGACAAGACAGAGAGAAAGCAAGCTCGGGCGCTGTCAACCTTGCACTCTATGAATCAATTATATATGCCGCCAGCAAAGGTGTATCAGAATTTGATTTTGAGGGGTCGTTCCTGGGTGGAGTAGATAGATTTTTTCGGGAATTTGGCGGAAATCCACGCCCCTTCTATGAAATTTGCCCGCCGAAATGAGTTAGGCTGCCGCCGTAAAATCTTCCGGCTTATTCTCAGACATGAAGAATCGTTTATTTTCCGCAGAACCCTTGATCAAATTTTTTAAAACTTCATTCATTTTCTGTTGAAGCTTTACGTCATGGAAACTTAAGTTGCGTCCACCAGTGTAAAAAACCGTAAGCGCCAATTGCACAGTAGAAATTGAAAAGATCTGGTCCAGCGTAACACCGTCCGCAACATTAAAAAAAATCGCTTCGAATCCTTTGCAGTTATTGAGAAAATCGTAAGTGACAACACCGCCGATTAGCGCTACCGGCCTCCCGGTACTATTCTCAAGAACGAACAGCTCCTGAGGATTTCCCAACATATCGGAAAAAACAGAATTTTCGATGCCCTTACGCAGTGAAGAGGATAAATCGCCATGACGCTCCGAAGCATAATATAGAAGTGCAAACTCGGTAGAGGGCAGCCGCTTCTGCATAAACATTGCCGGGAAGTGAGCATGTGATATTTCTGGACGGACTTCAAAGAAACCGCGGGACTGGTAGAAACTGACAGCATTCAACGAAGCATGGACCAATAGAAAAGGTATACGGCGCTGTGTCGCCAGTATTTCGATATGATCTAGCAGTGCATGGCCAATGCCGTTTCCCTGCATATCGATATCGACGAAAAACATACCCAAACTAATGCCTTTAAGCGCAGCTGTGCCAACGATACGACCATCTTGCTCTGCAACGAAAATTTCTCTTTTTTTCATGAGAGCCTGATAATCCTCGGGTTCATCAGCAGGAAGGTTTTGCTCAAGGAACTTCTCAGTGTAATACGAATGCATCCCCTGCCTGGCCTGATGTATCAGATGTGCCAGCATAGGGGCATCATCATGGTGCGCGACCCTAATCTTAATGTTACGATACACGTGTAAAGCCTGCGTTTCTTGACAATTCAGCATCATTATGATTAATAAACCTACATTTACAAAGATTATAGAATAACCCGTGAAAAATGAAACAAAACTTCTCAATTAGCCGCCAAATCGAGATTGATGCTGGCCACCGCGTCACTTATCACGGATCCAAATGTAAAAATCTTCATGGACATCGCTACAAAGTCATCGCCACCTGCAGCGGAAAGCTGTTTGACTCAGGTGAACAGCAAGGCATGGTTCTTGATTTCGGCTTTCTTAAAGATGAGATGGTCAATGAAATTCATAACTTTTGTGACCATGCGCTAATATTGTGGGCAGAAGATCCACTGACTCCCATTATGCTTGATCAGTCCGGCCTTTCGCTCGAAACCATCAAGAAAGAGATCGCCGAAAAAGGTTTTTATTCAACTCAAAAATCTCAAGGTGGCGCCCTTTATCTAATTGGTGACGTGCCAACCGCAGAAATTCTTGCAAGACACTGGTACGAGCGCCTTGCCCCAAAAGTGAAGGCACGATCACAGGATATGGCAACGCTTGAAGCGATTGAAGTGCACGAAACTCCAAATTGCATTGCACGATATCCAGCATAAACAGGGAAAGATTAAAATGGAAAATTTGCACGTAGTAAAAGATGATGAAGCAATCCAGATCAGCGACGATCAAGCCCAAAACGCCTTCCGCCTGCTGCTTGAATGGATTGGAGAAGATCCAAACCGTGAAGGCCTGCTCGAAACTCCTAAACGCGTTACCAAAGCATGGAAAGAATTTTTCAAAGGTTACAAGGAAGACCCTAAAGAACACTTGAACAAAAGCTTCGAGGAAATTGAAGGGTTTAACGATGTTATTTGCCTTGAAAATATTCGTGTCGAATCTTACTGCGAACACCATCTCGTGCCGATCACCGGTTTCGCTTTTATCGCCTATATTCCAAATGAACGTGTCGTTGGCATCAGTAAACTTGCACGTATGATGGAAGGTTATGCCAAGCGCATGCAGATCCAGGAAAAGCTTACTGCGCAAATTGCAACGGCCATCCAGGAAGTCCTTCAGCCTAAAGGCGTTGCAGTGGCAATTCGTTCCGAGCACCAATGCCTTTCAACCCGTGGCATCCATAAACCAGGTACCGAAATGCTGACAGTAACAACGATGGGGATGTTTAAGGATAACGAAAATCGCCGCGCCGAGTTTATGGCAACGGTGAACCGTAATAAATAATATCCAGATTTAATCACAGACAGGAAAAAGTTCGGCATAAGCAGGGTCATGCCTCATGCTGTTCACATATTTTTGATCATCGATAAAAGCAATCGCCATGTCCTCTTGACGGAAAAAATGTCCACATGATGAAAACTTAGGATCGGAATACATGCAAACTGATTTCCCATGCTGTGCTGTAAACAGACCTGAATAAATCTGATATTCAGTATAGCGCAGCAAAGTATCGACATAGGCGACATTACGCAGATGAGGATTTTCCCTCTCGGCAACCGTAGCAGATTCATTGCGCCGCAACTCATAGATATTCCGATAAACCTTGGCAACCTCGACGAGTTTATTTTTTGACAGGCTTCTTTCCGGTTCGCCGTTTTGAGATAATGACAGATAAGCCTCATCGTAGTTATGCCAATCCAGCAAACGTTCAATGAACGCATCATCTTCCGCAATCTTCAGAAAACATTGCATTTCCGCTCGCAAATAAGCAAATCGATCTTCTACACCGTCTTCAGGTTTGCCGTTGCAGAAATCATGCAACCAGCCAAGACGGCTCTCTGTAGAATACGGCAGCCCAATCGGCATATAGGCACCGCTCCCCAGTCTTTGGAAGGATGACATCTCTATGCCCACATATTTTTCCTGAACATGTCCGTTCATACCATTGAAGAATGACGACAGGTTACCAAGGATATCTTCCTCGGAACCCATTGTAGAAAGAATACTGTCGATACAGATAAGCCCCCAGTCACCCAGCACGATATGAGCCCTCGCATTCACACCGGACGATTTGGCAGAGGCAAGAACAGAGGCCATGATGCGTATAGGTACATTATAATCGTAATCAAACTGATATGTATGAGGATCATCATGGAAATTTGGATGGATCGAATTGTAGTTCTTATGGGCCCCATCCTGATGCGTTTTTGAATATGGGGGACATATGAAGGTTACAAAATTAACTGGTTCCCCTGTCTTATTTCCATTACCCATCAAAGCCAAAACCCGAGCAACATCCTGCCGCGAGAAAAAAGGCTCACCCCGGCCCTGCTTATCCAGCAGCGAAGATTGGTGCATAATCTCAACAAATCTTTTTGCTTCCGGTGTAACGATCGAAGGCTCTAGTCTGGCGATTGCCTGAGCAAAATTTCCTCTGAGGTTTTTTTGAGGATCGACCTCAGCATGGAAGTATTCCCGGCACAGTTTGTTCGGGGAAAGAAGCATACAATCAATCTCGATAGCGTTTACCTTGACACGCCCCGGAATTTTCTTTTCAATTCTTTGTTTTAGCCATTGCGCGAGCTCGTCTGTAGACAGATTCTTTGTGACGGCTGATAATTTTCTGGTCGCAAAGAAATCAGGAAATTCACTATCGCAGGCCTTGAGAACGCGAGCTGTGTAATCATCATAATCACGTTCCGCTCCTGTGAAAGTGAAAGCAAAACGTAGTTTTATAATCTGGTCGCCAACGGCCGCTGATCTTGGATCAAAAAGGGCCAGATCAGACTCTGTGCAAAACTTGTGATCTGCAGTGTGCGTTAATCTGAACATTTAACTCTCTTTAAGCAAAAGCTCCCAGAACACAGAATATTAAGTTAAATCATTATCAATGCGTTAAGTGCACACTTGTCATAAAATAAGCCAATCGACATACTGTCCATTTTCCAATAAATCATTTGCATAATTTTGTCAAAAGTTATAACTTTCGGCCAATTCACAAGGGACACATTCTTATGCCAAAACAAGTTTTCAACGCTTGCAGCCTATACTCATTTCCGGAACTCGGATCGACGCCTGATTATCAACAAATTTCGAAGAAATGCCTTGATCTCTGGGATGCCAATGAGGTGCATAAGTTCAACCCTAATTCTGGAAAGCCTATTTTTTCCGTTGATACCCCTCCTCCATATGTATCCGCATCCCATCTTCATGTTGGCCATGCCATGTCGTATACACAGGCCGAAATCATTGTCCGCTACCAGAGAATGAAAGGCCGAGAGATTTTCTATCCCATGGGCTTCGATGATAACGGCCTGCCGACCGAACGCCATGTGGAACAGCTTTACAACATCACCGACAAATCACAGATTGGTCGTAGCGCTTTCCGTGAACTTTGCGTCAATGTTACTCAGGAAGGCGCAAAATCCTATGAAAACCTCTGGCGCTCATTGGGTATTTCCGTTGACTGGGATCTTCGCTATTCCACGATTGACCCACGCAGTCAGCGCGTATCTCAACTTTCTTTTCTAGATCTGTACAAAAAAGGACTGATGTACCGTTCGGCGCAGCCCGTCCTGTGGGACACCAAATTCCAGACCGCTCTTGCGCAGGCTGATCTTGAAACAGTTGAGCGCCGCACAAACCTCTACGATATAGAATTTTCGGTTGGCGAAACACCGATGGTTATTGCCACAACACGCCCAGAATTATTACCAGGCTGCGTTGCTTTATTTCATAACCCGAGCGATCCTCGTTACGCGCATCTTGCAGGTCAGCAGGCCACGGTTCCGCTCTTTGGCCACGATGTCCCGATCCTCACATCTGATAAAGTTAAGCAGGATTTCGGTTCAGGTCTTATGATGGTGTGCACTTTCGGAGACAGCGAAGATGTCGAAAAATGGAAAGAGCATAATCTCGATACCCGTATCGTCATCTCGGCAGACGGTAAGATGAACGAGGCTTCAGGTGTATATGCAGGACTCTCGACACAGGAAGCACGCGCACGCATCTTGAAGGATCTTCAGGCTCAAGGCCTGATCAAAGGCTCAACCTCGATTAAGCAAAACGTCTCGGTAGGGGAGCGCTCTGAGCAACCCGTTGAATTTAACATGGCCCCGCAATGGTTCATTGAAGTTCTTAGCCGTAGAGATGAATTTCTTGCGCGCGCAGAGGAATTAAACTGGCATCCTGAACACATGAAGACCCGCCTAATAAATTGGATTCAGGATCTGAAATATGACTGGAATATTTCGCGCCAGAGATATTATGGGGTTCCTTTTCCTGTCTGGTATGCCGTTGATAAAGATGGGCAGATTGTCGATACGATCATTGCTGATGAAAAAGACCTACCTGTCGATCCAATGGAAAGACCGCCACCGCAGTGGGCTATCGAGAAATACGCCGGATTAACGATTATTCCTGAATCTGACGTCATGGATACCTGGATGACCTCCTCAGTAAGCCCAATGATCAATGCAGACTGGAAATCCCTAAGTCAAAATCCAAAAGACAGCGGTGTCTTTCCGATGGACCTGCGTGTCCAGGCACATGAAATCATTCGTACATGGCTTTTCTATACAATGATAAAATCGTATTACCATACCGATGACCTGCCATGGAAGGATGCTATGATTTCCGGCTGGGGCCTGAATGAGCAGGGCAAAAAAATTTCCAAGCGCTCGCTTGAGCAGGAAACTGACGCAACAGGTTTTAACCGCTTCAATCCAGACAACCTGATAGAGAAATATGGTGCAGATGCAGTACGTTATTGGGCAGCTGGGGCTAAACTTGGCGTGGATCTAAAATTTTCCGAAAAAGAAGTCAAGCGCGGACGCTCTGTTTCAGGAAAAATCTGGAATGCTTCGCGCATGGCTTTCTCTCACATGGACGGCTTTGACTACAAAAGCGACAAGGTCGAATATGCTAAACGCCCTATTGAAGATAAATGGATCCTGAATGAACTGAACCGTACGATAGCAGAGATGACAAACCATCTTGACCAGTTTGATTATGCTTCCGCACGCACTACCCTGGATAAATTCTTCTTTACGACCTACTGCGATAACTATCTGGAACTGATCAAACATCGCTTCCTGAGCGATGCCGGCTGGACAGAAGAGGAAATTAAGTCCACTCAGTCTACTTTGCACGAATGCACCCGTGATATTCTGAGCCTGTTCGCACCCTATATACCATTTGTGACTGAAGAAATTTATCAGCGCACCGCAAGGTTCGGAGAACCGCACGCGTCTTTGCACCAGACGCCCTGGTTAACGCAGCGCCCCATACCGACCTTCGGTAATAATGCCGAAATGAAGCTCATTCTTTGGACCGTTAGCGAAGCGCGCAAAGCCCGATCAGCAGCTGAAATCAGCATGGGCGTCGTTATGGATAAATTTGCACTGACATCTGCTGACGATAGTGTAGTTGCTATGGGACAGAAACTCAAAAAGTCCCTCACCGCTGCAGTCAGAGCGCGCGAGATGACGATTGAATATGGAACCCAAACGGAGGCTACATATATAGGGGATCCTCCGCCGAGACAGGATCGCACGCCTAGAGGGCCGCAATAACTACTAAATATTTTGGCAGAGCCTGTGTAATACCAATATATAATATATTTTTATTCTGCAATTTATGGGAAAATTTATGAAACGGGTTCTTGTGACAGGCGGTGCTGGCTTTCTTGGCTCGCATCTTTGCGAACGTCTTTTGGCCAAGGGGTATTCGGTCATCTGCGTCGACAATTTTTATACGGGCCAAAAAAAGAACATTATCCACTTGCTGGATAACGAGAACTTCGAGCTTATTCGCCACGATATTTCCGAACCACTGCAAGTAGAGATCGATGAAATCTATAACCTTGCCTGCCCGGCTTCACCAGTTCATTATCAGAAACGTCCCGTCCAAACAATCCGCACATCCGTCCATGGCGCAATCAATATGCTCGACCTTGCGATAAGGACGGGCGCCAAGATCCTGCAAGCCTCAACCAGCGAAGTGTACGGCAATCCGGAAGTTCACCCCCAGCCGGAAGAATATTGGGGACGTGTCAATCCTATCGGCATACGCTCCTGCTATGATGAAGGTAAACGCTGTGCAGAAACACTTTTCTTTGATTATTATCGTCAATACGACCTAAAAATCAAGGTAGTGCGTATCTTCAATACATATGGCCCAAGGATGCAATGTGATGATGGGCGCGTTATTTCTAATTTTATAATGCAGGCACTGCATGGGAATAACATTACCCTTTATGGTGATGGTAACCAGACGAGATCGTTTTGTTACGTCGACGACTTGATCGAAGCCATGATCCGTATGATGGAAACGCCTGATGATATAATCGGCCCGATTAATATTGGCAGTACGTTTGAATTTACAATCAAAGATCTGGCCGAAAAAATTATCCAATTGACTCAATCGAACTCAAATATTTCGTTTCACGATCTTCCCAGTGATGACCCCCTGCAAAGAAAACCTGACATTGCAAGAGCAAATAATATATTGCAATGGGTGCCTTCTATTTCTCTTGATGAAGGGTTACAGAAAACTATCCAGTATTTTAAAATAATAACAAAAGATCTAGAAAATTCGACTTAATTGAAATTCGAAATTGTGGCGACATATTAAAATAGCTTAAGACCTTGCGTAGTTTATACAAATCCAGAACAATCCAAGAAGAAGTTGGCAGTTTTAAGGGTAGATTTTTTATTGAACTGAGACTTGATAAATACTATCAGTGGCTTACCCAACAATTTAGGCGGCCTCTCGCCCGCCACTTTTATCCCAACCCCCTGATTTCCTTCTCAATTTGCAAAACAAATTCCTTCATAAATGAAACGCGGCTTTTGGCCATTTCTTTTGCCGTATCCGTATGTAAGGTTTCGGCAATAGGAAAGAGTTTAATAAAAAAATGATCCAGACCGTAGATTTTGTCATCGGCTTCGCGGTGTTTGGCCAAAGGATCGTCATTGTTAAATAAGGGGCGTTTTAAGGCGCCGCTGACGGCAAAAGTACGGGCGATACCGATGGCACCCAGAGAGTCCAATCGGTCAGCGTTCTGCACTATTTTCGCTTCCAATGTTTGGGGCGTTATATTGGCTGAAAAACTATGCGCTTCTATCGCATGATGGATAGCCTTCAGTTGATCTTCTTCATAACCATGAGAACGCAAGGCTTTGGCAGCATAATCTGCCGCATAAGAAGAACCTTTGTGGCGATCGGGATGATTCTTGGAAAGATTTACGCAATCATGCAGCCATACGGCAGGCAATACGATATCCGGATTTCCGTTCTCGGCAGTGCAGATAATTTTTGCCGAATTCAACACTCGTATGACATGGGCGATATCATGTGACGGGTCGTCGTTATTCTTCCATGCGTCTTCCAAAATACGGCGAAGAAGTATTTCATCTGTCATGGCGCGATATACTCAATGCGAACGATCTCGATCTCTTCGGCACCTTTTTCTGTGCGCACGCGGGCGATATCGCCAACCGATTTTTTTAAAAGAGCCAGTGCCACCGGCGATTGCCAGTTGATCTTGGATTGAGCCATATCCGCTTCATCCATTCCGACCAGCTTGACGGTCAGCTCGCTATCATCTTCTCTGGCATAGGTCACGGTTGCGCCAAAGAAGACGCGGTCCAGACCTTGCTGGCGTTTGGGATCGACGATTTCCGCATCGTCGAGGCGCTTGATCAGGTAACGCAGGCGGCGGTCGATCTCACGCAGGCGTTTCTTGTTATAAAGATAATCGCCGTTTTCCGAGCGGTCGCCGTTGCCGGCGGCCCAGGAAACAATCTCGACGATGCGCGGGCGCTCGACTCGGGTCAGCTGTTCCAGCTCAGTGCTCAAGGCGGCATGACCTTCCGGCGTCATCAGGTTTTTTACCAATGGTGCGGCTGTTTCAATTTCATCGTCTTCTTCTATTTCAGTCATTAAAAGAAAGTAGCAGGGGCTACTGGTTTCACAATCAAAATTAAGTCTATATAAAGATTAGTAACTTAAACGGAAAAATTTATGAAAAAAAGCGCCCGTATTCCTGCTAGCGAATCCAACACCTATGTCGGCGATATAGAGAACCGCGTTTTGTCGCGCTATCGCGAAGTGGCGGCTAAAAAAGATCCGGATGGTATCGCGTTGTTAGAACGCAAGCTGTCTCTTCAGTTGAACGAGATATCCCCAAATGAGCCGCGTAAGGTGAAGAATCACCGGATGAAAGAATATCTGGAATTATGGGAGGGTTTAAGCGAGGAAGAAAGGCTCAAACTTGCTTCTCATGATGCAAAAATGAATCATATCGCCCGCCTCATGAGAAATATCGGCACCACCGAAGTTGTACAGGCGCATAACCGGATCAAGGCAACGACTGCCGGATCGTTTGACTATGTCCTGCGCCGTTTTCGCGAAGAGGGAGTGACGGCAAGGCAGTTGCAACGTTTCATCGACGAGAATGCGGTGGCTTGGTTCAGCCTGACCGGACATCCGACCAATCCGACGACGGTTGAATATACGAAGGCCCAGATCGAACTGGCTAGAGTGATCGCCAATTCAAAAGCCACGAGTGAAGAGCTGGATCAAGCGCTCGATGTGCTGGCGACAACACCGATTATCGGTGCGCGCAAGACGCCGGTTGATGAAGCCGAGGAAATCATCGCCACGCTGCATGTGATTTACGATACAGCGCTGGCCCATAAAAAGCTTTTTGAGGATTCGCTGTTTACGCATGGCTATACGCAAGAAGGCGTGAAGATAAACCGCCCTTTGATCGTGCCGTGCGCGTGGACGTTAGGCGACGGGGATGGTAATCCAAGTCTGACGGCAGAGGTTCTACGGGACGGCATAAAGCTGCACCGCCAGCATATCGCAAGAAGATATCAAGAAATGTGCGATGATATTGCCAAACGTCTGCAAGACAAGGGTGTAATCGAAGAGCTTGGGAAATTAAAATCGGATATCGAAAAATTCTCTTTCAAGGAGCCGGAAGAATTAATTGCGCGAATCGATTCATTATCGGAGAAAGCGGAAATCAGTGAAAGTCGCGCGCTATGTGATTTCTCTTACCTGGTGAAATGTTTCGGGCTGGGCTTTGCTACGATCGATATTCGCCACAATGCAATCGAAATCATGGAAACCGTGCATACGCTTGGCGCCCTGCATGGGGAAGATTTAAAAGAATTCAGTCTCGACGAGATGGAAAGTTTGCTGACAAGATGGCTCGACGATAAAAATATTCTCGAGACATTTTCAAAAGTAAGAGTGGAAGATTTTTTATCGGCAGATGATGAGGCGGGCGCGCGGATTTTCGGACGCCTGCAAGTGGTCGGGCAAAATCCCGATATGTGCGATAAACTGATTATCGCCGAAACGACTCATCCGGCCCATGCGCTTGCAGCTTTGTTACTCCTGAAAATCACCGGAAATAAAGTCGCGGAAGAGGGAAGCCGGATTGATATCACGATATTGTCCGAATCGGTCAAAGACCTGATGCGTCTGGGTAATACGCTGGAAGATTTATTGGAGAATATAAATTTCCGCCAGCATGTTGTTAGCCGTAAACGCCTTCTCGTGATGATTGCCAAATCGGATACGACGCGGCAGGACGGTCGCGGTGAAGCCGAATATATGCAATATGAAACGGCGGTCGATATTTACCGCGTGGCCGACAAAATGCGGCGCAAATATCCGGAACTTGAAAAGGTTCGAACCTCTATTAAGAATGGCGGCGGTCATGCGCTGCAAAGAGGTGGTGGACGCGTTACCGAGATTGCAGCTTTGCATGGACGCGCAGCTGCCGATGCGCGGGTGACGGATTGCGGTCCATCGACGCTGACCATACAGGGTGAACAACTCACCATTCTTTTTTGTCCGGGAAAGGTGGCCATCGGTACGCTGGAAGCGTTCGTTTCGCAAAATCTTTATACGAAAGCAGGGGTACGCGGCGAAATGCCGGTGCCGCGTTTTGGCAAAAATATAAATAAACAATATGCGCAGGCCGACGCCTGGCTCTATGCGAAAACCGCCGGTGCGGCTTTTGACCGTTTTACAAAGAAAAGCGATGCCATCGATCATCTTCTGATTCATGCGCCTTGGCTTGCCATGAAAGCAGGCAATGTGTCTTCGCGTCCTGCCAAGCGCGGCGAAAAAGCCGTCGAGCCCGGTATTACCCCGTTCGAAGCCAAGGGCGAAGACCCAAGAGCTTTGCAGGGCCGTGCCATATCGGGCGAGCGATTGACGGCCCATGCGTGTTTGCCGATTTTCTCCGTCCTCGGACTTTTGGAAGCAATGGAAGTGGTGCGCAGCCGCAGCCGCGTGCGCGAAAACCCAAATAAATATGGCGAAGCGCTCCATCATCTTTATCGAGCGCATAAAATTCACCGCGATGGCGCACGAGTGACGATCAATGCGGTGGTTATGGCGGATTTCGATATCGCCTGGCCCCTTTTGACCGGAAAAATGCGTCCCTCGCCAAAACAGGTTGCCGAGCTGGCGGCGAGTTTCAATCCCGAACAGAAAGCCGATGCTACAACAACGCTGGCTTTCCTCGAAGAATATTTTCTGGACGTTGAAAAACTATCCTTTGAAATGGTATCGGGACAAAAAGCGCCCAAGACTTTTAGAATGGGCGATGCTTTGCGTATTTTATGGCCGGAGCTGGCCGAACAGGTTGCGCTGCGCGATCAGGGTGCAGAATTTGCCCGCGTTATCGAATGTTATCGCACGCGCCATTTCGACAAGCGTGGCGATGAACCGCTCAGCGAAATTGAATTCAGGATTACGCAGGCGCTTTATGCATCGGCCAATGTCGTTAATGCGCCGGTCGGGATTTTGGCAACGCGGACAAGGCTAGAGCCCGTCAATGAATTCAAATCCGGTCGCAAAACCAAATTAATGCGCCCCAAGAGCTTTAGCGAAGCCGAAGTCATGGAATATTTGAAAATTCCTGCCGCTTTGCAGTAGATATTTCGTGATATATTACATGGGCCTCTATAAGACAGTGATCTCAATGATAAGGATTTAAATGATGGCAACCGGACAGGCAATAATGTTTAAAACTGATAAAGGCTACGGGTTTATCAAGCCCGACGACGATAGCAAGAATGTCTATGTGCATATTTCAGCCTTGGAAGCGTCGGGGCTTGGTTCCTTGGAAAAAGGACAAAAAGTCAGTTATGATCTCCATACTGAAGATGACAAGATTTCTGCGGTCAATATCAAGCTGATTTAAAATGGGCTTTGCTATCGGATCCATTCAGGTAGAGGAGCCGGTCTTTCTAGCCCCGATGGCGGGGGTGACGGATTTGCCGTTTCGCCGCCTTGTCAAAAGTTTTGGCGCAGGTTTTGTATGTTCGGAGATGATCGCCAGCCGCCCGATGGTCGAACAGGCGCGGCGCAATAAATTAATTTCAGCCGATTACAATCAGGAATTTCCCCTCGTCGTGCAAATCGCTGGCTGTGAAGCCGACGTCATGGCAGAAGCCGCGAAGATCAATGCCGACCGCGGCGCGGCAATCATCGATATCAATTTCGGTTGTCCGGTTAAAAAGATCGTCAATGGCTCCGGCGGATCTGCCTTGATGCGCGATGAGAAACTGGCAACGGAAATTATCGAAGCGGTCGTCAAGGCGGTTGATATTCCGGTTACAGTCAAGATGAGATTGGGTTGGGATGACCAAAGTATCAATGCCCCGTCGCTTGCCAGAAAAGCTGAAGATATCGGTGCGAAGATGATTACCGTTCATGGCCGCACACGTTGTCAACTTTATAACGGTAATGCGGATTGGATAAAAGTCGGCGCAGTAAAAGACGCCGTTAAAATTCCGGTTATCGTCAATGGTGATATTCTATCAGTGCAGAATGCAAAAGAAGCTCTCATTCAATCGGGCGCCGATGGTATCATGATCGGGCGCGGCGCGTTCGGCAGGCCATGGCTGGTCAGTCAGATTATCGCAGGACTTAAAGGGAAAAGCATCGTCGAGCCGACACTATTGGAACTACGCGATATTATAATTTCCCATTATACGGCGATTATCGACTATCACGGAAATTCAGGCGTCGGTATCGCGCGCAAACATATCGGCTGGTATTTGAAAGATTTACCGGGTGCTGACGAGTTGCGTAGTATTGTAAATCGTCTCGGCAACCCGGAAGATGTAAGAATTAAGCTCAAAGAGTATTTTGGTTTAATGATAGATAAGGAATATGCATGAGCGGCTATTTCTTTTTCCAAACCCTGAAATCGCTCATTTGTCCGGTTAGCTCACGCAGGCGGTCCATCGAGGTTTTGCAGTCAGGAAAATCGACGCCGTCGAAAACGGGCTTTACCTTGATGCCGATTTTCTCATAGAAAGCATAAACCGGAACGCTGAAATCTGTTTTCTTCGGCGTTTCGTATTTAGCAAATTCTTCACTATCGACAAATATTGTCAACACGTGCTTGACGTAATTTTTTTCACCTGTTTTCGTGTATTCAAAACGAATGTCAGGCATTATAATTGGTCTTCAACCGGTAACAGCGTGACAAGGAAATTTTGAATGTTTCGCCACACACCGGCATGCGGTTCGCGACTGTAACGAATTTTTTTGCCTTTTTCGATTCCCTGCCATCTCAAATCCTTGCCGGATTTATCGAGCATCAATTGATAGCTGACATCCGGCTGGATCGAGCGTTCAAACATTTTATGAAGCTGGCTCGACAATTCTTTGCTGTGAATAACAATCGCCATTTCGGTATTAAGTTGAACCGAGCGAGGGTCGAGATTGAAGGAGCCTATAATCGCATATTGATTGTCGATAATATAGGCTTTGGAATGTAGCCCTGCGCGCGGCGGTTGGGATCGGCCTAAAAGGCGCTGGCGGGATTTTTTCTGTCCCACTGGCATAAATTCATATAGATCGATACCTTCTTTTAAAAGTGCTGTACGGTAGGGCGCATAGCCGGAATGAACGGCGACGACATCGGTCGAAGCGAGAGAATTTGTCAGGACGCGAACATCAATGCCGCGGTCTTCGAGCCCGCCAAGCCATTGAACCCCTTCATCGGTCGGGACGAAATAAGCGGAAATGATAACAAATTCTTTCTTGGCACTATTGAGAAGGGAAAGAATTTCTTTGAGCGGTTCGCTTTCATTGATACTGGTTGGGCGCACGATTTTAAGCGGATCGTCGGCGGCCAGTTCGGCTTTCGCCCAGACCAGGGAAAGATCGGCATCGTTTAAAATTTCCGGCAGGCTGGCGGCTAATTGGCGGCGCTGCTTCGGGTCTTGCACTTGCTTATCCCAGTTTTGTTTTAGTTTTGCGCGCAGTTCATGGGTCTTTATCTGATTATGTTCGGCTTCATATACAGCATGAACCGGAAAAGCGTTGCGGTCATTCCAGTATTCATCGAAGCTTTTGGATAATTCTCCCGTGATTGGTCCGGCGGTTAGGACGTCGATGTCCTTGAATTCAAAATCCTGATCGGCGTCGAAATATTCATCGCTTAAGTTTCGTCCGCCCATGATCGCCATCTGGTTATCGGCGATCAAAACTTTATTATGCATACGCTTATTGGCATGACCAAGATCGGTGAAAATCGTTTGGACTTTTGCCCACGGGGATTGATCGATGGTCATCATGGGATTAAAAACGCGAATCTCAATATTCGATATGCCGTCAAAAGCCAACAAGGCTTCTTTCATGCTCCCGACGGTAAAGCTATCGACCAAAAGACGTACGCGCACGCCGCGCTGGGCGGCGCGGATCAGGGCTTCCATCATCAAGTTCGACGTCGCATCTGCGGCAATCGCGTAATATTGCAGGTCAACGGTCTTTTCTGCCAAACGGACCAAGGCAAGACGTGCAATAAGTGATTGGCTACCTCGATCATAGATATGAAAGCCGGACTGACCAGTATTTTGGGCGACGGCTTCTTTTAGATGAAATCCGAGCGCAGTAGGTTCTGCCTGAGAAATGGCAACAGAGGAAGAGCGAGGATATTCTGTGGCATCCGGTCTGGCACGGCTTGCGCCAGTGGCACAGCCGACAATTAGTATGACCAATAAAAGACTGGCGATAGTTTTTGATCTAAATTTCATTTTCAAATTAATCAGCTTAAATTTTTTGCGCCACGCGCTTCTAAATCTTTGATCAGGTTACGGACCTCATGCGGGGCGATTTCCCGCAAGCGTCCGGTTTCCAGATCGCCCAAGTGAAATGGACCGTAATCTGTCCTAATCAAGCGGTTCACGACGCAGCCGAAATGTTCCATCAATTTACGAATTTCACGGTTTTTTCCTTCGGTCAGGATGACCTGATACCAGGTATTTTTACCGGTCGGAGTTTTTTCTTCTGTCACTGTTGCACCGCGATAAGTCACGCCGCCCGCTGTTACGCCGCGGGACAAGCGCTCAAGCTGCCCAAGTGTCAAACGGCCATGGACGCGGACGCGGTAAATCCTTTCAAGAGCTGTTTGCGGTGACATCATGGCCTGTGCCAGCGGACCATCGGAAGAAAAAAGTAACAGGCCTTCACTGTTCACATCAAGCCGTCCGACATTCATCAGGCGTGGTAATGGCTTTCTATGATTTTTAGGATCGAAACAAGGCAGGTCGTAAACGATATCGCGGCCCTGGCTATCATAGGTCGTAACGAGGACATCAAGTGGCTTGTTCAGCATGAAAAGACGCGGCAGGGGCCGCGTCTCCAGTGTGACTTTCTGACCATCGACTTCGACATCGTCTGTTTCTTCGACCGGCGTCGTCGCTGCGGCCTTGACACCGTTTACCGAAACGCGGCCATCCGCGACGAGCCGCTCGGCCTCGCGGCGGCTGCCAATTCCGGCTCTTTGTAAGAAGACATTCAATCGCATGACCGGACCTTGCCAAAAATCTCGGCAAAAGTCATGTCAATTATCAGTTGCGGCAGAAGCCTTCACCGACTTGAACCAACAAGCAGTTTTTCTTATCGAGAAGCCATTTCATGCCGGTATCGGTACCGGACCCATGACGAATAAGTTCATTTTTTCCATTGCGCGTAAAAGCGATACCCTTATCGGTCGCATGGCCCCTAAAATATCTGGATCCGTTGAGATCTTTGATAACGATCTGATATTCTTCCTGGCCCATATCGGTAATGGTAAGAGATGTGCCTTCAGGGCCGGTCCATTCTCCCATCCAGTTTGCATAGGAAGGGATAACCGTACTGCAGGCAGCAAGCATCAAAACAACCGAGGATATAATTTTAAAATTCATATTTTACTCCTGCAAAAACGCTTCTGCCGGCTCCGGGATAAAAGATATTGGTAGCAGTGGTTCTGGCATCGCGAATAACGCTTATATCGCTGACATATTCTTTATCGGTTAAATTGCGGGCGTCAATATAGAAATGAAGCCCGTTTTGCAATTGGATGCCTGTTTTAAGGCCAAAGAGCATATAGCCGGGAACTTTCAGCGTATTTGCCTGATCGGCATAGGCGCCATCCGGCACATAATCGACTGTCGGAGTCAGGTAGAAACCATTATCGCGGCGATAGGTCAGGCTGGATCGCAAGACATGTTCGGGTACGCCCGCAATATCATTATCTCCATAGACTCTGTCGCCATCAAAGTGAAAATCGCTATAGGTCCAGACTTGATTAAATATCCAATTATCATGAAGAGAAATGGAGCCGCCAATCTCAAGACCCTGATGGATCGTATCGCCGGCATTGAATGTCGCTGCCGGAACACCGACACCGGTTGTATATTGCAAAAGCTCATCCTTGATCTGCGAACGATACGCTGTCATGTCCCAAGTAAAAATGCCCTGACTTCCCCGCGTACCGATCTCAACCGTCCATGCATCCTGCGGTCGCAAATCGACGAATTGTGTCGTCGCGGCGATCGTCTGCGCAAGGTCGGAAAAATCCGGAACATCCTGCGAGCGCGTCAAGTTGATAAATGATTGAATGCCTTCCTCTGGCTGCCAGAGAAAACCAATCTTTGGATTAACGCCGTCATAATCCGTACTGTCGGATTTTGCTGTCGGGTTCAATGCAAGACCGCCTTTATCTGTATAATCACGTTCGGCGTGGAAGGCCTTGGCGCCTGCCATGAAAGCAATTTCAGGATGAAACCAGAAACGATTTTCGAAATAGGCTTCGTAATTATCGGCTCTTTGGCGCGCATTCATGGTCTGTGCACCACGCTCGCCACTGAAATTCTGATATTGTAAAGCCTCGTTGGAGCCGCTGAAATATCGTGCGCCCAGCAAGATTTCATTACGATAATCCCCAATCATGAAGTTCGATGTATACCTAGGTCCGGCGCCGAATGTTATACCATCCTGCTCAATTACCTGAAAGATCGGATGGTACAGACCTTTATGAATGACCCATGTATCGAAATCAAGTTTACCACCCATAGTTTTAAAAGAAGTACGGTTGGCAATGCGTTGGACTTTTGTGACACGTCCTTGGTCACCGGAAAGTGCTGTGGCTCCTGCCATTTTAGGATTTTCGAGCGCTTGATTCAGTGTTAATGCGCCGGGCAAATCCTGATCTGCATTATAAATTCCGCCATAGAATCTGGTTTCTATGTCAGGCGAGATTTTATAGCCAATATTTCCATTAAAGACTTCGCTGTTCGTATCTTCATGATCGCGGTAACCATCGCTCCGTGTGATGGTGCCGCCGGCAAAGAAATCGAGATTGCCGAGAATGCGCGAAACTTGCGCATTGCCGCGTTTTGTGCCGAAACTGCCGCCTTCGAGTTGCAGGATATTCGGGCTGGTAGCTGTATAGGCTGTCGGCGTGACAAAATTAATCGCGCCGCCCAGTGTGGATGCTCCATAAAATAAGCCGTTACCGCCTTTATAAATTTCCGCTGCACGAATGGTCAGCGGGTCGATCTGGTAATAGTCGCCGCTTCCATCGGCAAGATTGGTTGGAATACCATCTTGCAAGATTTCTATACCGCGCGTATGGAAACCACGACCAATGCCGGAGCCGCGAATAGAAAGGCGAATTTCCTGACCGTATCTGGTTTGCGCGAAAACACCGGGCTCATCCTGCACGACGTCTTTGATTGTGTTGGCATAGCGGTCTTTGTATTTCTCGCTATCGATAAAAAGAACGGAGCCTGCCGTTTTTTTCACCTCCGATTCCTGTATGCGAACACTGGGTGAGGTGATAGAGCCGGGCTTGGCATTGACGACGACTTTTGTTGTTTGCGCGATTGCGATCGAAGGTATGAGGGCGCAAACGGCCGCGCCGATAAAAATATTTTTATACATTTGGAATTCCTGAAATTAATGTGAATGGGCTGAGTGTTCTGCATGTTCATCGATAATATCGATAAATGGGGCAGGGCTTTTCAGATCATGCCATTCCTGATTTTTAAGCGGGATTTCCGTCCAGCGGTTTTCCTTGTCGCCGCATTTCTGAACGACTGGGAAATAGACGGTCTGCGCATTTTCAGGCAGCTTGGTTAAAATACCAAATTCGTCATATTGGCTGTCCGGTAATTTGCCACCCGACCATATAATTTCAGAAAATTCTTCAGTTACCATTTTGCCATGAGCAGCGGGTACCACCTTATCTAATTTTCGTTTTTTAATTTCAACAATCCAGCCGGGCTTGGCTTGTGGCTTCATGGTCACAAAGCCTGGTGGGATCTTGATATGAATTTGGGTGGTATCAGCTCCTTCGCAGCCATGTGAGATACGGAACGATGTCTGGAAATATTTACCAGCCGGACCTTTATTCGGGTTCGCGGTGACATGGGCATAGGAGCTTGTGCTAAAAAGAGTGAGCGCTGCACAAAGCGCGAGAGAATATTTCATGGAATAGTCCTTAAAGTGATCGTTTGAGATAAATTCAATCAAGCGATCAGGGGCGGACCTTGAGACAGGAATATTTTAACTGGAATAAGCGCGAGGCTGACTGGTGCATTATTGTCAGGATGGAATTTTGCATAGGCAATTGAGATAAAATCGCCGATGGAAAAATCTATATGTGCTTCAACAAGTACAGGCGCGGCAAACGGGCAAGGCTCATGGGTATCTTGCTCGTGGTTAGGTGGTGTATCTTTATCTGCAACAAAAATTGTCTTTATTTCCAGACCACTGCATATCGTGATCATTGATCCAGTTTTCGTGTCTGGCATATAGCCAAGCGGGATCAGGCTCCTGACAAAAATTGCCAATAGCAATACAAGAAAGACGAATCGTGCAGATTTGAAGCGAACCATATCGCCTTAGCTCTAGACGAATAGCAGACAAAATAAAAGCCCCGCCATTAAGGCAGGCTTTTTAAAGAGTTATGAGAATTATTTTACAGCTTGTTTCTTTTCTATTTTGGCATCGAAAGCATCGACAAAGTCACTTGCCACGGCGTTCATTGCAGCAACAGATTCCCCGACAACAGCGCCCATTCCGAAGAATTCATGGGTCACGCCTTCATAGTTTTTATAATTTACCTTGCTTCCAGCCTGTTCCAGTTTTTCGGCCAGAAGCTTGCCTTCGGAGCGAAGCGGATCGATTTCGGCTGTGATGATAGTTGCAGATGGCAGATTTGAAAGATTAGCTGCGACCAGATTGATGCGCGGGTCGTTCTTGTCCTTGTCATTCTTAATCGTATTTTTGACAAACCATTCCATCATTGCCCTGTTTAATGGCTTGGCATTTTGATTTTCACGGTAAGATTCAGTCGTCATATCGTTGCCAGCAACTGGATAGATCAAGGCCATGTGAACAGGTTTTTGTATATTGGCATCGCGCGCGGCAATAGCAACATTGGCTGCCAGATTACCACCGGCGCTTTCCCCCATCACGGCAATATCCTTTGGATTGCCGCCCCACGAAGAAGCATTTTCCAAGACCCATTTATAAGCGGCAAAAGCGTCATCATGAGCCGCCGGAAATTTATTTTCCGGCGCGTGACGATATTCAGGGGAAACAATGATCGCCTTTGCCAATTTCGCCATATTACGCGGCGCTCCGTCATATACATCGATATCGGCAATCACGAAACCGCCGCCATGGTAATAAACAATGACCGGCAATGGTTTATCGGATTTTTCTTCCGGCATATAGATTCGCGCTTTTTGCTCGCCTTTACCAGCCGGATAAGTAACGTCCTTTGTCACAACGCCAAGCTCGGCATGGATTTCTTCAATGCTGGTGCCGTCTTTCTTCAAAAGGGATTTTACCGCATCGGTCGGCGTTGGCTGGAGCCGGGCTTCCTTGGCAGTTAATGTTTCAATTGGTTTCCCGTCAAGTAAAGCAAGCTCCTCCAGAACCTTCTTCATATCGCGATCGGCTCGTTTCATTGTGTTACTGTCTAATGACAAATCCTGAATGGCTGGAGAATTACTCATGGATTCCGCATTAACAGCGACTGAAGCTGCGCCAAGCAGGACGCCAGCTGATGCCGCCAGTAATAGAGCGTTACGAAATTCCTGCATTGATAAACTCTTTCTTAAATCCTACCCATGAGAAGAAGAATAATGATTATAAGAGCAACCAAACCCAAGCCGCCGCTTGGAACATAACCCCAGTTGCGGCTATGCGGCCATGAAGGCAAGGCACCAATAAGAAGAATGATAAGTACAATTAAAAGTACTGTTGAAAGCGTCATGAATTTTTCCTTTAAAATAATCTTAGCTATGAATAGACATCACAAACGCAATCAAACGTAAAAAGTTCTCTTGAAGGGAAATGAAATGCAAAATGGAAAGCGCGGGAACTATTCCCTGTACATTTAGTTAGTCAGGCATCAGTATTTCAAAGATTTTAAACAAGAAGAATTACAGGAGAATTTTTATGAAAAAACAAATTAATATATTACTTTTATCTGCAGCAGCAGCTGTTTCTTTAACAGCCTGTGCCGGTTCCGGTTTCGTCCCTGCATCCCAGGCGCCGCGCCCTTATACTGCAGCGCATGATATTATCGATGGCCAGTGCCGCGATGTAAATCTACAAGCCACAACTTCCAATGCCGTGGATCGTGTATTGCCTGATCATGTAACGGTTGTTCGTTGCCCTCAGGAAGCAGGCGGAGTTGAAGATGCCGGTGGCGTTCAAGCCGCAGATTAAATAGAAATTATATCTTAGTTAAAGAGCGGAGAATCATTCCTCCGCTCTTTTCATTTTCGAAATTAATAAATTAAGATATAGTTTCCTCTATGCTTGATAATAATTATTTTAGACGCTGGTTCCTCATCATATTTGCGCTTTTCTGCGTTGGTATCAATGTCGCTGCTTTTTTATTGTATGAGAAAAATGAAACGATAGCGACTTCGAAGGAATGGGTGGCGCATACATATGAAGTCATTACCGAAGGGTATCGCCTGTTCTCGGCAGCGCAGGATCGCCAAATCTCACATCGTTCATATATCATTACCGGGGATGAAAATTATCTGACTTCATATAATACTTATAACGACGTTATAAAGAAGTCGTTTGGTCACCTGAATAAACTTGTGAAAGATAATAGTAAACAAGGCGTTCGGGTGAAAAGCTATTCTGCAGCAATAAATGATCTTGAGGCTATTTCAAGATCACAGCAGACAGCTAAGAAGAATCAGATGTTCGTGGATGCCTTCGATATGAGCGAAACTCAACCGCGCATGGACAGAGTGCGCGAGATTCATAATGATCTCATTGACAATGAAATGAAGCTTCTCAATCAGCGCAAGAGCGAGCAGGAAAAGTTGCAGAAAAACTTCGTCAATACTCTTTTTCTGGCTGCGGCCTTATCTGCGATTGGCCTTCTTATTGCTAATATATTCGTAGCCTTTCTGACATATCGCAAAAAAACCGCTGAAGAAGATTTGCTTCGTACCAATAAGGAAATGGAAGGTTTTACATATATCGCGTCACATGATCTTCGCTCGCCATTGGTCAATCTTAAAGGCTTTGCCACCGAGATGAAATATAGCGTCGATGAGTTGCGGCCTATATTAGAAACCAACATGGATAAGCTTTCAGCGAGTGAAGGAAAAAAGGCATTGGATATTATCGATCATGATATTCCAGATGCTTTGAAGTATATTCATTCATCTGTCGAAAAGATGGATAAGCTGACCAATGCCATCCTTGAATTGTCCCGTATCGGTCGCCGAAATATAGATTTCCGGACAGTGGAGACAGAAAGGGTTGTGCGTCATATTCTGGACACGCTGCATCATACGATTAGCAGCCAGCATATCGAAGTCACTCTCAACCCATTGCCGAATGTTGTGGCTGACCAGTTATCGATTGAGCAGGTTTTTGCCAACATAATCGATAATGCGATTAAATATATGGACCCGTCTCGCCGAGGGCAAATTGAAATTGGCGGTTCCCGCACCTATCGTGAAACAAAGTTCTGGGTTAAGGATAACGGGCGCGGGATTGATGATAGCGATTACTTGAAAATATTCGAGATATATCGCCGCGCCGGTAATACCGATAATATTCCGGGCGAAGGCATGGGTATGGCTTACGTTCGTACAACGTTACGACGTCTTGGCGGACAAATCTGGGTTGAATCAACGCCGGGACTTGGGACCACTTTTTATTTTACTATTTCTAACTCTTTGAAAAAGGATGCATTAAAATGACGGCGCAAGCGCAAAATGTCACAATTGTCATGATCGAGGACGATGAAGGCCATGCAAAATTAATTGAAAAAAATCTTCGCCGGGCGGGAATCATGAACGAGATCGTTCATATCGATAACGGGCGTAAGGCGGCGGAATATCTTCTTGGTAAAGGTGAGTTTGCCAAGGATCGTCCCGCAAGCCCGATGCTGATTCTTCTTGATTTGAACCTGCCAGAGCTTGACGGTTTTCAAATTCTGGAAGCCATCAAAAAAGATAATTCCACTAAGCTCATTCCGGTCATTATTCTGACGACGACTGATAATCCGCGCGAAGTCGAGAGATGTTACGCGCTGGGTTGTAATGTCTATGTCACAAAGCCGGTGGAATATGAAGCCTTTGCGGACTCCATTCGCAAGCTTGGTTTGCTTCTAGCTGTCGTAAAAGTGCCGGGCGAAGATAAATAATATGCCTTCAGGATACGGAAATAACAATATTCGTATCCTTTATGTCGAGGATGATGAAGGTCTGGCAAAGCTGCTGCAAAAACGGCTGGAGCGCGACGGATTTACCATTCAGATTTCTGTTTCCGGAGAAGCGGCGCTGGAATTGCTGAAGATAGAGGAATTCGACGCCATTTTGCTTGATTATACGCTTCCGGGTATGAGTGGCCTCGACATGCTGAAAACACTGGCGCCCATAAATGGAGAGCCGCCGGTTATCATGCTAACGGTTGGCGGCAACGAGCATCTGGCAGTTGAAGCAATCAAATTCGGCGCGGAAGATTACATCACAAAAGATATAAGTCAGACATATCTCGATCTACTGCCCCATGTCATCAGGGCCGCAATTACGAAGCTTCGCCTGCGTAAGGAAAACGAGCAGCAGCAAGCCAAGCTTAAATATTATATCTCTGAGATCGAAAAACGAAATTCCGAGCTCATGCAGGAAGTGCAGGAAAGGAAAGATCTTGAGATAGAATTGAGGGAAGCCAAGGATAAAGCCGAGGCGGCAAACGTGGCAAAGTCTGAATTTTTGGCAAATATGAGCCATGAAATTCGAACACCTATGAACGCAGTAATCGGGCTTTCAAATATTCTCTCGCGCAGTTCACCGCTTAGCGATAAGCAAAAAGAATTTATCCAGACATTGCAGATAAGTGCAGATTCGCTTCTTGATCTGATTAATGATCTTCTGGATATTTCCCGCATAGAAGCTTACTCGGTCGAGCTTGAAAATATCCCATTCGATTTTAGCAAGATTGTGTCTGATATTTCATCGATGATGTCGGTCAAGGCGGAAGAAAAGGGCATTGAATTTAAAACGGCCGGCAAAAAAACCGATTTAAAATATAAAGGCGATCCAGTTCGCATTCGACAAGCCATATTGAATTTGTGCAGCAACGCAGTGAAATTCACAGAAGAAGGTAGTGTTACAATTTCTATCGATGCGAAGCCTGCCAATAATAATGAAATAGATAATGTAGAAATCTCGGTTTCCGATACAGGCATCGGGATCTCGCCGGATAAAATAAATTCTATCTTCGATAAATTCGTTCAGGCCGATTCCAGTATCAACCGGAAATATGGTGGGACGGGCCTGGGGCTTGCGATCACGAAAACCTTGACAGAAGCCATGGATGGGACAATTGATGTCCAGAGCAATTTTGGCAAAGGCTCGGTCTTTAAAATTACTTTGCCGCTTGCTCGCCAATAACAATTCACTTTTTGTATATATATGGCGCTTTCATTCAAAATTCTTCAAAACCGCAATTTCCGGCTTATCCTACTTACGCGGATGTTCGGGGCTCTGGCGCTGCAGGCGCAGGCGGTTATTGTTGGATGGCAGATTTATTCAATCACTAAAAATCCACTTATGCTCGGTCTCGTCGGGCTAACCGAAGCCGTGCCGGCGATTACTTGCGCCTTGTTTGCCGGCTATATCGTGGATCATTCACAGCCGAAAAAAGTCTATAAATGGTGTCAGGGGATTCAATTTCTGAACACTGGCATTCTGTTATTATTGGCGGGCGGCTATATTAAAGCCGATATAAATATCCTGCCATTCATGTTTGCCGGTGTATTTATTTCCGGCGTTGCGCGTAGTTTTTATATGCCTGCTTCCTTCACGCTGCTATCGCAGATCGTCAAAAAATCGGATATGCCAGCCGCCTCTGCCTGGATGAGCAGCAGTTTTCAAACCGCTGCGATTGGTGGCCCGGCGCTGGCCGGGCTTGTCTATGCGGGTTTCGGCGCATCTATTGCATGGTTTCTCCCGGCATTTTTTATGGCGGCATGTTTTCTATTAATCTTTGCGATCAAGATCGATCCAATTTTACGCGAAACCGCGAACCGCTTGCCAGCTGTGCAAAGCATCAAGGAAGGCTGGGGCTTTATCCTGAATAATCCCGTGCTGTTGTCGGTTATGGCGCTCGACATGTTCGCTGTATTATTCGGCGGGGCTGTTGCTATGCTGCCGGCCTTTGCCGATCAGGTATTAAAATCAGGCGCCGAAGGTCTTGGTATCTTGCGCGCGTCACCTGCAATAGGATCTGTTACTATGGCGCTTATTCTAGCTGTCAGCCCGATGAAAATCATTTCAGCCAAGAGACTTTTGCTTGCGGTGACAGGCTTTGGTGCATGCATGCTCGGTTTTGGTCTAAGCCAGACTTTTATGATGGCCGTTATATTTCTTGCATTAAGCGGCGCCTTCGATAGCGTCAGCATGGTTATTCGAGGTACGCTGATGCAGCTTCTAACACCGGATCATATGCGCGGGCGTGTATCATCGGTTAACAGTATGTTCATTATTTCATCCAATGAAATTGGTGCGTTTGAGTCTGGCTTGGCCGCCAAACTGTTCGGCCTCGTACCGTCAATCGTCTTTGGCGGTATTGGTACATTGATCGTTGCTGGAACAACTGCTTTGATTTCGCCTAAATTCAGGAAGATGGAAGTCAGGCCGGACGAAATTAATTGATTGCAAGAGTGGCTGCCGTGACGCGGTCGCGGCCGTTCTGCTTTGATTGGTATAACGCCGTATCTGCAGCCGTAACAAGATCTTGCCCTGTCATGCCGTATAGAGGAAATGTGGACACGCCGATTGAAACGGTAACAGATTTAATGTCGTTATTAGAGAAATTGAGTTTCATATTGCGTGTGGCATCGCATATCTTGTTAGCTTTTAAGGTTGCCATTTCTAGACTTGCCATTGGCATGACAATCACGAATTCCTCGCCGCCATAGCGGCAGACCATATCTTCCTTGCGCACGCTTTTCTGCAAGAGATTTGCAAACTGGATAAGCAGTGCATCACCTGCGTCGTGGCCCATTGTATCGTTGAATTTTTTAAAATGATCGACGTCGAGGACCAGAACACTTAATGGTTCGTTGTTACGCTCAGCGCGACTTAATTCACGCTCAAGTGTAGTTTCTAGATAACGACGATTATAGGCTTTTGTTAAAGGATCACGAATCGATTGATCGCGCAGTTTGTTTTGTAAATTTAAATTGGCAACAGCAAGAGAAATTTGCTCGCTGACACGACGGCAAAATGCCACTTTTTCTTTGCTGGCTTTTTTGACGTTATCAACGACCGATACAAAAAGACCTATAGTTTCTCCTTGCGCTTGCATGGGTAAGCACAAGCTGGCTCCCTTAGGCTCTTCCAGAAAATGTTCACAACAAGGCTCGGTACCGCCGGGGACGAAATAATGCGCCTTACCACGGCGCAGACCCCAGCATTGATCGGGATTAAAATTCTTGGAAATATTGTCTTTACTCAGACCCCAGCATGCCATGGTTTCGATTCTATTGCGAGAATTCTCAAAAACACCTACTGCTCCACCGGAGTCGGACAATAATTCCGGCATGTAAGAATTAATGACATTTAGAGCCTCTTCGATCGATTGAGAGCTCTGCATGTAATCGGATAATTTACCAAGCATGGTCGTCTCATTATTTGCTTGCTCCATATGTTCAAGCGCGGCTTGCAAATTGGATTCCGTTTCTTCTCTTTTTTTGCTTTCTGCATAGATCAGCCAGAAAACGATGATGAGAATAAGTGTACAAATTGCTATACCGCTCGCGCCAGTTTTGAGCGTCGCTAAGGTCGTTTGTGATGCTTTATATTTTCTCATCTCCAGAAGATGATTTTCTTCGGCGATCATTTCAGCTACCAGAGCCCGAATCTGGTCCATCTCTCTTTTGCCTGATCCCTCTTTTACAAGGGCAAATGCAGAAGCCGGTCCTTCGATGTCATGGGTTTTAATAATCTTTTCAGCTATTTCCACTCGAGCATTGGCTTCATTCGTGACACGGGAAAGCCTTTTTTCCTGAAGAGAATTATCCGCGACCAAGTTCTTCAACTTTTCAAGTTTGTCGCTCAACTCGGGTATAGCCATGGAATAAGGGGTCAGATAATCTTTTTGTCCGGTGATGACATAGCCACGCTGGGCCGACTGAATATCTTTCAAATCGGATAAAACGCCGTTTAAACTAGCGATCACAGTATAAGTATGATCGATCCAAGCCTTTTCAGTATGCATTTGCTTAAAGTTGCGATAATTGGAATAGGCAATTAAGGTTAGAACGACGAATGTCAGAAAAAACCAGGAAATAATACTTTTGTGGAAAGATAATTTATTCATCCTGAAACCTTATCAGAGATAGGTAAATTTTCTGTTGGCAGTCTATTTCTTTGCTTCATTAATCAAGGCGCGGCAATTGGCATTCTGAACATCCCCAGCTTCGATAAAAGGAATAATAGCTGCAAAAGGCGTTAGTAAAGTGCCAAGAATAGCCGCAGCCGCTCCTCTTGCGCCCGCGCGGGCAGGGTCGATGCCAATTGATGGTTTTTTGAGCTCCCCAGATACGATAATCGGTGTTTGGGCGGATAACAGACTATTATCTTTCGGTTTTGAATCTAATTTGGCGCTAATTAATTCCCGTTTCATGTCGATGCCGACACTTCCTAGCAAAAGAGAATCGGCTGTATCGAGCACAAATATTTTAGATTTCAAAATACCTTTTTTAACGTCGAAATCCATGACGCCGCAGCGAATGGGTGTCGCTTTATCTTTCCCCATAAAAAGAGGCAGGGCCTGCCCGAGATCAAGATCGGATGCTTCTACAAGGAGAAGGCTTATCGTGCCGCCCGACATAATGATGGATAGATTGCCATTGCTGGTGGCAAGAACATCTGCCAAGGAAGCGCCGGTTCCGGCGAGATTAACCTTCCCGCCGAAATATCCTTGGGTAGTGTCTTCAAAACGTGTGTCGCCAAAGAATTGCTTCAAACTCAGTTTACGCAAATTCAAATCCATCTTCATGGGCGGAATGTCATGCTGGCCGTTGATTTCGACAGATCCATCAACCGTGCCATCGGCTAGAACAATGTTCAGCGGATCCAATTTCAAAATACCATTTTGTAGATCAAAACGGACATCGAGACCTTTAAATGGCAGGCCCGGGGCTTCAATTTTCTTGGCCTTTAAGGTGACATCAAGATCGGCAGCGCGTAGGCGTTTTACTTCCAGAGGAACATCAGGAATAAGTTTTGAATCGGCTTTTTCCTTGGCCGCTTCTACCTTTTGTTCTGGCGCGGCATTTTTGCCATCAGGAGATAAGCCGATAAAACCGCCAAGGTCACGACTGTCGAGAAGATTGGAAACCAGTTCAGCTTTCAGGAAACCGCGCTCCCCGCTCGTGTCATAAGATAGATTGCCTGACAAGTCGCTGCCGCCGACTTTACCTGTAAAGTCTTTATATCCCCAGACTTCGCCTTCTTTGGTTAGTTGTCCTTTTAAAACATAAGGCGGTGTCGGTGGCAAAGGGATAGCGGTTAAATAGAAAATATCTGCCAAATTATGCCCTTTGATTTCAAGGGATGCATCCACACCTGTCATCTTAATAGGGTCTTTAAAAGCGCCATTGACGGTGACTTCGGTCGGACCCATAACGAGTTTTAAATTCAAAGGAAAATCTTGGGAAGAGTCGCGTAATGCCTCCAAAGAACCACCGCTGGCATCAAGTACGAATTTTTGTTTTTGTAATAAGCCATCACCGGAGACTTTAAAACCGGCGCCATCTTTTTTATTATTGCCTCCGCTGCCGCTTACTGTTTCCAGCTCTAAATCAAGATTTAGATTCTTCACACCGTCCCGGTAGATTAATCGGCCATCATTGATAGTTATATTACCGATGATAGGGAAGTTCTTGCGGCTATCGGGCATAGCGGCTTCACTGGCCAGATTAGCATTCGATAAAGCAGGAAATTCCCAATTGGTCTCGCCAGGGGCTTTTTTCTCTAGAACGATATTCGGTTTATTGATTTCAATTTCGCCGAATTCAAGACGACCCAAAAGGAGCTTTGCTGGTTTAAAATCGAAGTCAATAGATTCGATTGTTACCATTTCAGGCTCTGCATAGCCTTCAGCATTGCCGAGACGAATTTTCTCTGCGTGAACGCGCGTCTTGTTCCAATCCCAATTAATATCGAGCGCGCCATCGATGGCAAATTCACGTCCGATTTTTCCGCCAGCCTTGTGATTCGTAAATGACCGAATGATTGGTTCAGAGAAAAGAACGAGGATAACGATGCCTAAAAATAAAAGCGCGAAGACGGCGCTAATGGCTGTCAAAATCTTATGTTGTCTAAATTGAAAAGCCATAAAATATACCGCCAAATATGTAGATTTAAAATTTGCCTAAAGAAGGCAAACAGTTTTGACCTATATTAAGTTCCCTGAGCAGGCAATGTTTTGGCAGGCCGGATTTTTGAAAATTTATCGGCTGTATGTGTCGGTTCCGGTAATTTATATTTGCCCATGCAGTTAAGGACCATCTGTACGGACGTTTTATGATCGATTCTATGGCCGGGGGAAATAAACAATGGATTGGTATTGTCCTTCGTACGCAAGACAGTGCCGATCATTTCCTTTTTATGAATGAGCGGGCTTTGATCGCCTGTCAGAAGTCCCGGCATATCGTATCGCCCACAAAGGAGAGATTTTCCGACGCCAATGGACGGAATATCAAGACATAGACCCAGATGCGTGGCAATGCCCATGCGCCGCGGATGCGCGATCCCCATACCGTCGACCATAAGCAAGTCGGGTTTGTTCGAGATAACTCTAAACGCTTCCAGAATAACCGGGATCTCACGAAAAGATAAAAGGCCGGGCACATAAGGAAATGCCGTTGGCAAATGTGCCATCGCAGATTCGATCAATTCAAGTTCCGGATAGGAAAATACGCACAGAACCGCACGACTGATATTGGTTTGCAGATCGTAACTGCAATCGACGCCGCAGATTGTTTTTATATTCTTGGAATCGTTTTCCAGGGAGACGCGCTCATGCAATCTTTGTTGAAGTGCAATCGCTTCAGACGGTGTGTCGGCCCACTCAATATTGTCAGGAATTTTCATTTAATTTCTAAAAACAATGCGGCATGATCGGAATAGGGCTGCGGTATGATTTTTAAATCTATACGCCCTGAGATACCGTCTGTGGCCAGGCATAAATCGAGAATATGCTGGCGCTTATGAAAGCGGAAAGTATGCTCGCCGTCGCGATTCATGAGTTTTAAATTCGCGATATTGAGTAATTCGGAAATTTCAGAAAAACCCTGGAAGATATTGAAGTCTGCCAGAAGGATTGAAGGTCGCCCATCTTCCTTGATCATTTCTCCAATCTCATTAAATTGTTCAATCCGTACATGGCCTTGCAAAGAAAAATGGGCGAAATACACCATGATGCCTTCAGGTAAGGTCATGCGGTAAATCAGCCGTTTACGGCCAGATTTAAAATACAATTTTTCAAACGACAGGTCATGTTTGGCTAGAAAACCATTACATTTGCTCTTATGAAAGGGAAGGCGGGCAAGTAATCCTTCTCCATATTTGTTGGTAATATCGGAAAAGCGGTAAGACTCGTCACGCAAGGCTTCCATCTGATTGAAATAGGAAGAATGAAACGCGCCTTTGTCAATCTCGACAAAGCAGCAAAGATCCGGCTCTTCTTCGTTCATCACATCTTTAAGCTGTGAGAGGGCCAATTGCTGCGGCGGCACGGTGCAGTAAAAATGCCGTCCGATCCGCGAGACATGGTGCCACAGCGATCCATCAATACCGCGCGCATATCCAAGGTTGCTGAATAGAATCTTCATCGTCGTCCTTTGAGGTTAGTATATAGGATGATTAATCATCCTGAACAGGATAGGCGGCATCTCCCCAGTCCATTTTCCGGACCAGTTTATAATCAGCGCTGCGCTTGGACAACTGGATCACTTCAAATTGCCCGCTGCTCTGGCAGGTTTCCAGTGTCACGACTTTTTGGCCATGCGGCTGGCCTAGAGCACGAAAGCGAGGTTTGGGCGTTTTGTGACGGGTAACAACGAGATAGGAAAATTTTTCGTCTTCATAAGACAATCTGGCATCCGCCTTGGTTTGTAAATGAAGCTTGCTGCGGTCGACGCGTACAGAGAAATGACACCATCTCTCTGTACTTCTTAACGGGCATTCGATTTCATGCGGGCAAGGCGCAGCGATGTTGGCATTGATAGAGAGAAAATAGTCGCGTGCTTTTAAGATCGTTTCATAACCATGCGGCGTGCCAGGCTCTATAATTACCAGTGTTTTTTCTGTGGCGGTCCAGATATTTTGCAATATGTCTTTAAGATCGCCGTTTATTTCATTCAATACATAAGAAGATAGAACCAGATCATATTTTTGATCGGTTGAAAGTTTTTGGAGGTGGGCACTTTGCCAATTCCCGCCATCAACCAATTGTTGTCCGATATCTCTTAAATATTGATTGGGCTCGAAAAGTGTTGTGGCCGCTTTCGGCCAGATATTTTGCGCGGCAAGTGTCGCTGTTCCCGGTCCTGCGCCCAAATCAAGAATTGAATCAATTTCGACTTCAGGATCGATCTCTAAATAAAATTGTAATGTTTTAGTGACTGCGCACCAGGTTGCAGGCAGTCGCGTGGCAATATAGGCCTGCGCCTCTGCTATAGATGATATTTGTAAATTGGACGCATCACCTTCGCGGCGATATTTTAGGGAAACATCCTGTGCGGCTGAGGATAAAGCTTTTTTATTCTCGGATGATAATAGCGCGTCGATACGCGCACGGAGTTCAGTGGGCAGTTGCATATTTCCAACCGAAAATATGAAAGGCGATTCCAGTAAAAACATTAATAACGGCGATCGCGATAAACACGCCTTCTGCGCCTGCCGCTGTATAACCAATATAAAGGGCAGGAATAAGGAGGGCTATTAGTTTGAGAAACAGCATGCCGGCTGAATATTGCGGTTTACCCATGGCATTAAAGGCCGAAGCCCAGCCATTGACAATGTTGCTGAGCGCATAGGTGAACGGCACAATCAGAAAATAGAGAGCGATATATTTTTGAACTTCACTATCGCTGGAGAAAATTTCGGCGAAAAAATTTGCGAAGATGCCCAGAATAATTGCCACGAAAACAGACCATAAAACACAGAACAAAATGGCGTCTTTTATTGTTTCTCGCACACGGTCAATTTTTCCTGCTCCCCAGTTCTGGCCGATGATCGGTGCCATGCCGGAAGCGAGTGCCATCATGATAATAAAACAAAAAGCTTCAACGCGAGAAGCGACACCAAAAGCGGCTACCGGCGCTTCACCCGATTTTGCAAGCAGGGAGAGGATAACTGAATTGACAATGGACGGGAGTCCGCTCGTGATACCGGCAGGAAGCGCGATCATGAGAATACGCTGCATCGAGTTTTTAAATTCTGAAAAATCTACAAGTGCGGCAAGAGAAATCATACCGCGCTTTTGCATGATATAAAGGCCAATTGCGGTTGCAGCGAAACTGGTGAGCAGCGTTGAGATTGCCGCGCCTTGCAATTCGAGCCGAGGAAAGCCGAAAAGCCCAAAGATCAAAACAGGATCGATCACGGCATTGGCAAGGGCGGCGGATGTAATAATAATCGCAGGTGTCTTCGCATCCCCAGCAGCACGCAGCGAGGCATTGATAACGAGCGGGAGGCAGATAAAGAAAGTGCCTATAAAATAGAGATGCATATAATCGCGAATAAGGGGCAGTAAATCTTCTTGTGCGCCTATTAACCGAAATAATGGATCGAGAAATAAGAGTCCTGCGCCTGCCACGGCTGCGCTGGTGATAAAGACCATCAATAGAGAATGAGAAATAATGCGTCGTACATCGTCCGGCTTTTTTTCGCCAAGAAGCCGCGAGACAACCGATGAGGTGGCAATGCCGAAACCGAGAAACAGGCTGAAGATGATATAAGTAACGGGGAAGGTAAAACTGATCGCGGCAAGCTCCGTTGTGCCGAGGCGGGAGATATAGAAGGTATTTACGAGCTGAAAGCTGATCATCGCAAAAAGGCTGGTCACCATCGGCAAGGTCAGGCGGACCAGATGTTTGCGGATCGGCCCGACTGTCAGATCCCCTTTATTCGCATAATAATGGATTTTGCTCATGGCTCTTTGTTTAAACATCCCGTGGCGCGGGTCAATGACATAAATGTCGCAAGGCACGAAGCTTTGGTCTTCTCAAATCAATTTCAATTCCATAAGGTTCAGGCCATGTCTGATGTTTCGCGTGCCGTTTTTTATTCATGTGAGGAGGCAGGGTTATCCCTGCCGCCGCCGCTTCTTGTCATAAACGATAATTTATTTGAAATAAAATCCAGATTTCCGGACGCTGATTTCTGGAATCCGGAAACGCAAATGCAGCCAAAAGCGCAGAAATATAAATCTGTGCTTTTAATAGCACCCAAACAAAAGATGGAAACTCGATATCTGCTTTCGCTGGCTTTGCAGCAGATAGAAGTAAACGGTGTTCTGGCCGTGGCGGCGACAAATGATGCAGGCGGAAAATCCCTCGGCAAAATTCTAAAAGAATTTGATTTAGAAATAACTGATGTTTCAAAACATAAATGCCGTGTGGTGTGGACGGTGAAGCCGCAAGAGGCGCATGCCGACAGCATTAATCAGGCACTTAAACAAGGCGGATTGCAACAACGACAGGACGGGTTATGGAGCCAGCCGGGCGTGTTCAGCTGGGAAGAGCTGGATAAAGGAACAGCTTTGCTCTTGCCGTATATTGAAAACCTTTGCGGTAAGGGCGCAGATTTTGGCTGCGGTATCGGCGTCATCGGTTTGGAATTGTTAAAAAATCCGACGATTAAAAAACTGGTCTGTATTGACCGCGATATTCGTGCGCTTCAGGCTTGCGAAAAGAACCTCACTCATTGGCAAGATAAGATTGAAATTCGTCAGGCTGATCTAAGTAAGCCAGTTGATCTGTGCAATCTCGATTTTATCGTCATGAACCCGCCATTTCATATCGGTAAGAAAGAGACATTGGAATTAGGCAAATCCTTCATTATCAATGCTTCTTCGAGTTTGAAAACGAGTGGTATTTTATTAATGGTGGCCAATAATCATTTGCCTTATGAAGAATTGATCGGCGAAAGATTTTCATCTCATAGAATAGTCAGCGAAGACAAAGGCTTTAAAATTATCGAGGCAATCAAGTGAGCAAAATTAGGATCGATAGGCTTTTATCCAATTTAGGATACGGCTCCCGTAAGGACGTCGCCGCCGCTGTCAAGCGCGGAGTATTTTATATAGATAACAAGCCTTATCGCGATCCATCCGCGCAAGTATCTCTGAAAGACTTGCATCTTGCGACTTACGATCATGTACCGCTCGATCCGGTCGCGCCGCTGACAATCGTTTTGAATAAACCGAAAAATTACACCTGTTCGCATGACGAGCAAGGTTTATTGATTTATGATTTATTGCCGGAGCGCTGGAAATACCGCACGCCACCTCTGTCCGCTGCCGGACGTCTTGATAAGGATTCGACGGGCTTGGTGTTGATGACGGATGATGGACAGCTCTTGCATAAAATCATTTCGCCGAAAGTCCATGTTTCAAAATATTATCGCGTTACCTTACGTGATGATCTCAAAGGCGACGAAACGGAAACATTCTTTTCCGGTGTTTTTTGCCTCGCCAACGATCCGAAGGCTTTGAAGCCTGCCATCTGGCAACCGAACGGGCCGAAAAGCGGGATCATGATTTTGCAGGAAGGCCGCTACCGCCAAGTTCGCCGTATGTTCGGCGCGATCGGTAATCATGTAGAGGATTTACACCGCTTTCAAATTGGCGGTCTCACGATTGGCGATATGAAAGAGGGCGAATATCGAATACTAAATACAGACGAGAAATTAATATTTGGAGAAATGCTATGACGAATGAATGCAAATCCTCTTGCAGTTCTATCCTGCTATTCGCCGGTCTCGGCGTTATCGGCCTGGCACTGGCATTTTCCGGCTTCAAGATTTTTGAAGGTCTGAAATATTTCAGAAGCTATGACCGTTTTGTGACCGTCAAGGGTCTGGCTACCAAAGACATGCGCGCCGATCTTGCTGTTTGGTCCGTCAATTTTACGGTAACGGGTAATGACTTGCCACAGGCCCAAAGCCAGCTTGAAGTAAACCGTGAAAAAGTGACGGCTTTTTTGACAGCCAATGGCTTAGGTGAAAACGATATTCGTATTCAAAGCATTCAGGTCGCCGATAAACAGGCGCAAACTTATTCCTCCGGAGGTGGCGATGGCGGCCCGCGTTATGTGTTGTCCCAAGCCCTGATTGCCCGCACAAATGATGTCGAGGCGATGATCAAGGCGTCGCAAAATGTATCACAATTGATCAAGGACGGCGTTGTGCTGGGTCAGCCCAATGGTGGTTATAATCCCGCGCCTCAATATATGTTTACCAAACTCAACGATGTAAAACCGCAAATGATTGCCGAGGCGACGAAGAACGCTCGCGCTTCCGCCGAACAATTTGCCAAGGATAGCGGGCAGGAAGTTGGCCAAATAAGGAGTGCCAATCAGGGCGTGTTCGAAATTTTGCCACGCGATCCAAATATTGTCGAAACCGAAACGCCGGACAAAACCGTCCGCGTAGTCACAACGGTTGAGTATTATCTTGCGGATTGATAAATTTCTCATACCGCTTGGGCTTCTATTATCTTTAAGCGGATGGATCACCTCACCCATCGCCTTGCTGTTGGGTGTTTTGATCGCAATTACTTTCGGCAATTCATATTCCGATAAAACCAAACCTGCCGCCAGTTGGTTAATGGCGATAGCTATCGTTGGCCTAGGCGCAGGTATTCCCCTGAACGAAGTCTTGAAAGTCGGGGCGCATGGAGTTGCCTACACCATTATCGGCATCGCTTTTACTTTCGCAGCAGGAATCACGCTGGGAAAGTATTTATCCGTCGAAAAATCGACATCTTTATTAGTCGCAGCCGGAACGGCGATTTGCGGTGGGTCCGCGATTGCTGCGATTTCGAAAGTGATCGACGCTAAATCAGAAGCGATTGCGATTTCACTGGCAACGGTTTTTATTTTAAACGCGGCGGCGCTGGTTATTTTTCCTTTCATCGGCTATGCGCTTGAGCTGACGCAAAGCCAGTTCGGTCTATGGGCGGGATTGGCCATTCACGACACGAGCTCCGTCATCGGGGCCTCTCTTCAATATGGCGATGAAGCTACTAAAGTTGCGACGATGACGAAACTTGCACGGGCTATCTGGATTATCCCCTTGGCCTTTATCGTTGGAATAGTTTGGCAACAAGACGGCCATAAAGTGCCCCTTATATCCATTCTTAAACGTTGCTGGTTTATTGCCGGATTTTTAATCATGGCTATGCTGACCAGTTATGTGATCATTTTTTCTGAATGGGCGCCCTTAATCGAAAATTTGGCCAAGCGTCTGATGGTCGTTGTCTTATTTTTAATTGGAACGGGATTAACCCGTGAACTGTTGAAACAGGTGGGATTTAGGCCGTTTATTCAAGGGAGTGCCCTTTGGATTCTGGTATCGGCAGCAACCTTGGCGGCCGTAATCGCCGGTTGGATATCTCTTTAGCCGTAAGTTTTCTCAAGCCAGCTTAGCAAGAGATTTTCAATCTTGGTAAGACCATTGGTATTCTCTTTTAATTTCTTATGGTCCCATTCTTTATTCAGGAAACATCCTGTGCGGTAAAGATCCACCAGTTCCGGATGGACATAGCTTTTCTTCAAAATAGCCGGTGTATTCCCAAGTTGCTCTGACACGGTTTTTAAAACAGGCTTCAGTTCAAATTTAGAATCTTCGCTGCAATGTTTGATGGCTTCTTCCAGAAACAGCGAGCACGCATTCCAGGTCCTAAAATCCTTGGCGGTAATTAACTCGCCAGTATTTTCCTGAAGCCATGAATTGATATCGGAAGACCCGATGCTATGAGCCGCTCCTGCTTCATCCTGAAACTTGAATAATCTTTGCCCGGGCAGGTCTTCAAGCTCGGAAATGACCTTGGCAATTTTAGCGTCGATCAATGACCCTTTAAAAATCTTGCCGCCTTTGGCTGGGAAATCCAGTTCGATTTCCTTGCCGCGCAGCTCCAGATGCTTTTTGTGAATCGTGGTCAGTCCGTAAGTATGGTTTTCTTCCATATAGGAATCATTACCAACGCGAAGGCCTGTCCGGTCCAGTAAACGGACCACGGCGGCAATCACCTTGTCTTTGGGCAGGTCATCGAGATTAAGGGCCGCTAAAACTTTGCGGCGGATCGAGGGCAAGTTTTTGCCAAAGACCAGCATGTTGGTGAATTTGTTTTCATCGCGCCGCTTGCGCCAGTCTTCATGGTATCTGTATTGCTTGCGCCCACGTTCATCAAAGCCAGTGGCTTGTAGATGCCCGTTATGGGTCGGGCAAATCCAGACATCTCTCCATGCCGGGGGAATGGCCAGCTTGGCAATTCGTGCCAGATGCTTCTCATCTTTGAAAGCCTTACCGTCTTTGGTGTAGGTAAAACCCTTGCCTTTTTTGAAACGCACAATGCCGTGATCGGTCTCATAGACATAGCGAAGTCCTGCCTCCTCGGCATGGTCTATAGCGATCTGAACGGATTGCGGCGTGGTTTCGTCAACGAGCATTCGTAACGAACGCTGGAAAAGGAAATAAGTTCTATTTCTTGAGAGCCGCCGGATTAATTCCGGTTTCGGTCGAGATCATATAATAAACCGATTCCATGTCGAGTTCACCGCCACGTCCGTGTTGCAGGACGTGATGAGCCAAGGCCGCATCCAGCATGATAATCGATTTATCGGGCTGGTTACGTTTGCGCATATGTTTTTCGGTCAGGTCGACGATAATTTCGACGGCCTTTTCCGGGACGGTCACGCCATGATGCTTCTCGTAACCGGATTTCAAATTGTTGACGATGCCAATGGTTTGCGGGACATCCGGAACGCTTAGGAAAACTTTCTGGAATCGGCGGTCGAGTGCGGGATCGATGGCGACATAGATACGGAATTCATCGAGCGTCGTCGCGCCGATAATGTTCAAATCTCCCACCGTCATATACGGCTTCATAACTTCCGATAGACCTGCGTAGGATGAGCCTTCGCAAGACGGCATGATCTGGTGAACCTCATCGAGGAAGAGGATGGTTTTAGGATAGGCAGGATCGTGATACCGCTCTGCAATTCCGCGACACAGCGGAATAAAGCGGCCTTGGAATTCGGCGGGGCCTGCCGTACCGCCCGCCATGGAAGCTAGGTCGATTTCCAGCAGGCGCGCGTCTTTTAAATATTCAGGAACTTCATTGGCGACAATCTTCTGCGCCAGCCCCGCACAAAGCGCCGTTTTACCAACCCCGGCAGGCGCGAGCAAAGCAACATTCTTGCGGCCTTTTTGCAACAGGATCAAAATCGTTTGTTCGATTTCCTTGTCGCGGCCTGTGATCGGATCGAAGCGATTCATGCGGGCGAGTGCCGTAAAGTCGCGGCAATATTTGTGAATAAGCTCTTCGAGCTCTTCATCGGAAACTTTGAATTTAGGCTTGGCCGCTGACATTAGTGAATCCTTTTAGGCGCGGAAGCGTTTAACGCTTCGTTAATCTCTTCCGCCGTATAGCCTTGAATATACAAGGGAGCGGTTAAATCACTGTAAAGAATATTATTATCGAGCGATTTCAGCACCAGTGGCTTTGGATAATAACCGACACCCAGCCCTGCGGCTTCCAGCATCGGCAGATCATTGGCGCCGTCACCAATGGCAAAGACATCTTTGGCGGTTAAGCCTTTCTTGGCGGCATATTCATTGAGGTAATTCAGCTTGGCTTCCTTGCCCAGAATAGGCGGCGTCACCTTCCCGGTCAGAGCGTTATTCTCTATATGGAGCACATTGCCATGATGAAAATGAAACCCGGCGCGGTCGGCAATCACTTTAGTAAAGAAAGTAAAGCCGCCCGAGACAAGAATACAGGTAGCGTTGTTTGCAGCCATCACTTTAACGAGGATATCGGCGCCTTCGGATAATTGCGTTTCTTCCAGCGTTTTATGCAGGACGTCATGGCCTAAATCCTTCAGCATGCCGACCCGTTCATGCAGCGCGCTTTCAAAATCTAGCTCCCCGGCCATGGCACGTTGCGTAATCGCCGAGATCTTATCTTTTAATCCGGCATGCTCAGCAAGCTCATCGAGGGTTTCGGTAGTGACAATGGTCGCGTCCATATCTGCTATCATCATCTTCTTGCGGCGCTTTTCGGACGAGCTGATGAAGACATCGATGCGGTCTGGCGCCAGAAGCTCTTTCAGTTTCTGCCATTGATCGGGTAAAAGCTTATCCTCAACCTTAATTTCGCAAGCTCTATGCGGGTTGAGCCATTTGGGCTTGGTTGAAAACCGTATGACGTTTTCATCAAGAAATCCTTCGATTCTGGCTAAATGATTGGGGCGGATATCGGCGGCGGTGAAAACGAGAAAAAATGACATGGGCGAGAGTTTAGCTCATTGACAGTTTAAATCAATTAATGTTGATTTCTCTAAATAAAGCCGTCATGCTCTAGGCGTTAGGCTTCATCTTGAAAAGCCACGCCGTTTTTCGGCCATCCCCAAGGAAAGCCAGCGGGGACCTGCAAGTTTCAGGTTACGAGTTACAAGAAGACAGTGCGACGGCGTCTTTTACTCCATTCCCGTTAAATTTCAGAACAATAGTTTAGCGGCAATAAACACCCCCAAATCGCGGAACGAAAAGAAGGAATCGGAAACGAAAAGAAGAAAAGTTAATTTTACCGTCTTGGTTCAAACCTTATCCGGTGCTACATAATCCTTCCAAGAGGTATTAAAATGCAAAAACCGACCACCCTGCCCAAAAATCCGAATTTTTCCTCCGGCCCATGCTCCAAACGTCCAGGCTGGACTGTTGATGTGCTTAAGGAAGCTTTTCTGGGCCGGTCGCACCGCGCCGCCAAGGGGAAAGATAAATTAAAAGAAGTGATCGAGCGTCATCGCCAGACTTTAAATATCCCGGCTGATTACAAGATCGGCATCGTGCCTGCCTCTGATACGGGCGCGATTGAAATGGCTTTATGGTCGATGCTCGGCGAACGTCCGGTCGATGTTCTGGTCTGGGAAAATTTTTCGAATGAATGGTGGGAAGATGTAGTCGGGCAATTGAAGCTGCCGGATACGCGTACGTTCAAAGTTGGTTACGGTGAGGTTGTCGATTTTTCACAAGCCGATACGGACCGCGATGTGGTGTTCGTCTGGAACGGGACTACCTCCGGCGTGCGTATCCCGAACCATGACTGGATCAAATCAGACCGTAAGGGTTTGACATTCTGTGACGCGACATCTGCCGTTTATGCATATGAAATGGACTGGTCGAAACTGGATGTCACGACCTGGTCCTGGCAGAAAGTCTTAGGCGGCGAAGGCGGTCACGGAATGATTGTATTGTCTCCGCGTGCGATTGAGCGATTACAGAATTTCGTGCCGGATCGTCCGCTGCCGAAAATTTTCCGCATGACGAAAAAAGGTAAATTGATCGACGGTATCTTTGTCGGCGAGACGATCAATACACCGTCGATGATGGCGGTGGAAGATTGCCTCGATGCGCTGAAATGGGTGGAAAGCCTTGGCGGTTCTAAAGCCACGGAAAAACGCTGTATCGATAATTTGAAAATCATTGAGGACTGGGTTGCGAAAACATCTTGGGTCGAATTCCTGCCTCCTAGCGTTGAAACTCGTTCTCGTACATCCATTTGTCTATCTATCGTCGATGCTGATTTTTGTGCGCTGGATGATGAGGCGCGTAAGGTTTTCGTGAAAGATATGACGTCGCTTCTTTCCAAAGAGAATGCCGCGCATGATATCGCTTCTTACGCTGCGGCTCCTGCCGGGCTTCGTATCTGGGGCGGTGCGACGATTGAACATTCAGACCTTGCGGCCTTGCTGCCATGGCTTGAATGGGCCTTTGCGGAGACATCTGCGAAGACTTTCGCCAAAGCGGCGTAATTTCATTTTGCTTTCCCCGCGAAAGCGGGGATCTGTTTATCTTATTTCCCAAGATCCCCGCTTTCGCGGGGAAAGCAAGGATGGCTATACTTAAAAATTCCTGTTACTCCTTAAGTCTGTTTTCCAACAAGACAAAATGGAGTTAAGAGAAAATGCCTAAAGTACTGATCGCCGATAAAATGGACAAACTAGCGGAAGATATATTCCGCGCCCGGGGAATTGATTACGATATCAAGACCGGACTTTCTCCCGAAGATATCAAGAAAATTGTAAACGACTATGACGGAATCGCTGCGCGATCCTCCGCAAAGATCAATGCTGATGTTATTTCCGGCATTACCCGCGTTAAAGTTATAGGTCGCGCCGGGATCGGTGTCGATACGATTGATGTTCCTGCGGCAACCGCTGCCGGAATCGTCGTAATGAACACGCCATTTGGGAACTCGATTACAACGGCTGAACATGCGATCTCAATGATGATGGCTCTGGCACGTCAAATTCCGCAGGCCAATGAATCGACCCATGCTGGTAAATGGGAGAAATCAAAATTCATGGGGGTCGAGTTATTCAATAAAACTCTCGGCGTGATCGGCGCTGGGAATATCGGATCTATCGTGATACGCCGCGGTATCGGTCTCGAGATGAAAGTCATCGCGTATGACCCGTTCCTGTCGGCTGAAAAAGCGGCAGAGCTCGGCGTTGAAAAAGTTGAGCTTGATCAATTGCTGGAACGGTCAGATTTTATCACGATCCACGTGCCGAAAACCGACAAGACCAACAAGATGATCGATAAAGCGGCGCTCGCCAAAACCAAGAAGGGCGTTCGCATTATCAATTGCGCACGCGGCGGTTTGATTGTTGAGGCGGATTTAAAAGAGGCTTTGGATTCCGGCCAGGTTGCTGGCGCGGCTTTGGACGTTTTCGAAACGGAACCGGCGACAGAAAATATTCTCTTCGGTCATCCGAATGTAATCTGTACGCCTCACTTGGGCGCGTCCACATCTGAAGCGCAAGTGAATGTGGCGATCCAAGTTGCAGAACAAATGTCGGATTTTCTTTTGACAGGCGCTGTGACCAATGCCGTGAACATGCCGTCTATTTCCGCGGAAGATGCGCCGAAGCTGAAGCCTTATATGGCGCTCGCGACAGAACTTGGTAGCTTTGCCGGACAGATTACCGAGACGGCTTTCAAAAAGGTTGAGATCGAATATATCGGCGCGGCGGCGAAGTTGAACACAAAGCCTTTGACGGCTTGCGTGCTGGCGGCGCTATTATCCGCGATGTCAGATAGCGTAAACATGGTGAACGCTCCGGAGATTGCCAAATCAAAGGGCATCGTGGTCTCTGAAACCAAAACGGATAGCGATTCGCAATGGCCGACGGGTATTCGTTTGAAAGTGGAAACTGAAGGCCGTACCAAGGAACTGACCGGAACATTATTTGCCGGGAAAGAGCCGCGCATCGTCAATATCGAAGGTGTACCGATTGAAGCGGATATTACCGAACATATGCTCTTTATCCGTAACGAAGATAAGCCGGGTATGATTGGCGGGCTTGGGACTATCCTCGCGGAAAACGGTCATAACATTGCCGATTTCCGTTTGGGCCGTGTCGAGGCGGGGAAAACAGCCGTGGCCTTGGTCGCGCTGGATCGCGCTTTGCCGGATGACGTTTTTGCGAAAGTCGAAGCTCTGCCGCAGATCAATCAGGTAAAAAGGTTGAAATTTTAAGGCTTTAAAACAAAAAAAAGATCCCGGTGCCTCACCCTCAATACCGCTCGGTTGTCCGAGCAGCTTAAGGATAGGACCGGGATCCTGTTTTGATTATAAGGCTCCTTGAGGAAAATTACAACTTTTGGCTGTAATTGCCGTTCAAGGCGTCTGCTGCTGTCGATTTTCAGGAAATCCGGACCGCTAAGTCCTTGTTGTTTCCCAATAATCTGTAAGCCCAATCAAGTTCTTACATTATTTATCGTGGTGACAGACCACGCAGTAATTTGAGTTGCAACTCAAATACTTGTTCGAGTGCCGATCCACATAGTCCCTTGCCCTTTTCATCGTCCTTGCGGAGCCGGATATTTAAAGCCTGTCATACAAATGTTTTTTCGTCCACGACGACGGGTTCAGGCTATCCGGTGGCGGGACTATTCCCGGCGCTCTTGGGATTTGCACGGTTTTAAGAAGTAAACTTCCCAAAACAGTTAGCAGCTAACCCTAAGATGCAAATCCTGAAAACGGGGACCACCCGCTTTCCGTTATTGGAAAAGATTTCTAAAAGATCCCCGAGGGGTTCGTTCTAGAAAACGCTCTTGGTTAAAAGAACTTTTTTCCGCTAACAAAGAAAGGGTGACCTTTTTTTGAAAACGAGTCGAGTCAAAAATAAAAAATTCTGAAATAATTTTTTACAGCGATAGTTGTTATAATCCTTATATATAAGGCTAAATCATTGCTTTTATTTTTGGATTATCAATAGTGCTGGATTTATACAGTACATATCCACAATGGCGCTTATTTTAATTTAACTGCCAGATCATAAAATTCAGGTAGCAGGCAAAGCAAATCCAGAAGAAATACGGCGTCAAAAGGAGGCTCGTGATTCGGTCTTTATTATGCGCGAGATAAATCAAAGCCACTACACATAATATTAATCCTCCAATCCACGCCGCAGAAAATCCTAGCCAATGGTAATAAAAGAAAAAATAACTCCATGCCCAGTTTATCAAAGTCTGAACTACAAAAATGACTTTTATGTTCCGACCGAGGTTTTTATTCCATATACGCCATCCGGCAATAGCCATCATTATATAAAGTATCGTCCAGACTATCGGAAAAATGAAATCGGGAGGATTGAGTGCCGGCTTATCAAGATTTTCGTACCAGCCAGGAATAGCGTGACGCGTCATATTGCCGATAAATGAGGCAACGGCTAAATAAATGATAATCCATAATGGTAATGTCAGATAAGTTTTTACAAAAATTCTCATGTCGGATTGTCCTTTATTTTAGTTCTATTATATTTTATGACTGAAAAGAATTTTTAAAATCAAAAGGTTACATAAATGGAAATTTTACTTGATCCAGCAGTCTGGGCCAGCTTTATCACACTTCTTGCTTTGGAAGTTGTTCTCGGTATCGATAATTTAATCCTGATTTCCATTCTGTCCGATAAATTACCGGAACATCAACGTAACTTTGCCCGTAAATTAGGTCTTATTATCGCGCTTGTATCGCGTATTGCTCTTTTGTCGCTTATTTTCGTTTTGGCGCATCTTACAACCCCTCTCTTTACGGCGTTTGGAAATGATTTCTCATGGAGAGAGATTATTCTCGTAATCGGCGGCCTTTTCCTTCTGGCAAAAGGGACAACAGAGATTCACCATAAAATCGAAGGCGATGCAGAAGAGCATGGTATGTCGCCGAAATTCTCTTCACTGTCGATGGTTATCGGCCAGATTGTCTTAATGGACGTAGTTTTCTCGTTCGATAGCGTTTTGACGGCGGTTGGCGTTGCAGATCATATCGAGGTCATGATTGCGGCGATTATTTTATCCGTCATCTTTATGGTCCTTGCCGTAAACTGGGTTAGCGATTTTATTGCCCGTCACCCGACTGTCAAAGTTTTGGCCCTCTCTTATATGCTTTTGATCGGTATGGCTTTGATCGGCGAAGGTTTCCATCTGGAAATTCCAAAAGGCTATCTCTATTTTGCGATGGGCTTTTCTTTCGCTGTTGAAGCTATCAACATGGTTCTTCGTAATAAGAGCGCGAAAAAGAAATTGAAGGTTCTTCCGGAAAAATAATTTCCGCAGGGAACTTATTTTTCACCAAGGCGTTCACTTGTCAGACGTTGGGGGAATATCCTTTGGATTTAATTAAACAGCATGCTTACATCGATGGCCAATGGGTGCAAACGCCCGCGACCTTCGATGTCATCAATCCGGCGACACTGGAAAAAATTGCGCAGGTAAGTGATTGCGGTGCAAATGAGGCTAATACAGCGGTTGAAGCTGCTGCGGAGGCTTTTCCCTTATGGAAGAATAAATTGGCATCAGAGCGTGCCGCCATTTTGCAAAAATGGAAACAGCTCATTATCGACAATAAGGAAGCGCTGGCAAAGCTTTTGACGCAAGAGCAGGGTAAACCCCTTCAAGAATCTCTTGCCGAAATCGCCAACGCCGAAGCTGTTGAGTGGTCGGCGGAAGAAGCAAAACGCTGCTATGGTGAAACTATTCCTGCTTTCAAGGCTGATACGCAAGTTCTGACTTACCGGGAGGCAGTTGGCGTCGTTGCGGCTATCACGCCATGGAATTTTCCGCATTCCATGATTACACGCAAAGTTGCGCCTGCCTTAGCCGCAGGTTGTACGGTAGTTTTAAAGCCTGCGCAGGACACCCCTCTCTCAGCGCTGGCATTGGCGGCGCTAGCAGAAAAAGCCGGTTTTCCCAAAGGTGTTTTGAATATCGTTACGGCGGGAAAAGATAACACTGAAGCGGTCGGGAAAGTTTTGACGACGCATGATAAGGTTCGAAAAGTTTCTTTTACCGGCTCGACGCAAGTCGGCAGGGCTTTGATGAAACAAGCGTCCGATACAGTGAAGAAAGTTTCGCTGGAACTAGGCGGCAACGCACCGTTTATCGTTTTTGATTCTGCCAATCTGGAACGGGCTGTTGCGGGGGCGATGGCCAATAAATTCCGCAATGCCGGGCAAACCTGTATCTGTGCCAACCGGATTTTCGTGCAGGCTGATATTCACGATAAATTCGTTGAAGCCTTTAAAGAAAAAATCAAGGCGATGAAAATGGGGAACGGACTTGAGCCTGATACCGTTATCGGCCCCCTAATCAATCAGGCCGGTCTCGATAAAGTTGAGAAGCTTGTCAGGGAAGCGGAAAGCAAAGGCGCCAAAATTGAAACCGGCGGCAAAGCCGAAAAGGGTGGCTTGTTTTATGAGCCGACATTATTAACGGATATGGAAAGAGGTATGAGGGTTTTTGAAGACGAGATCTTCGGTCCCGTTGCACCTATCTATAAATTCGACACAGAAGAAGACGCCATTAAGATGGCGAACGACACTATTTATGGGCTGGCCGCTTATTTTTATTCCAACGATCTGGGGCAGTGTATACGGGTTTCACAAAGGCTCGAATACGGTATGGTTGGGGTTAATGAAATAGCCCTTTCTGCCGCCAGTATTCCTTTTGGCGGCTTTAAGCAATCGGGGTTAGGCCGTGAGGGAGGTCCTGAAAGTTTATCTGAATTTATGGAAACCAAATATGTTTTGCTTGGTGGCTTAACAAGAGTTTAATAATAAAAATCCCTGTGAAATTATGAAAATTCAATGGATTCAAAGACTTAGCCACATTCCTGACATATTTGTTAAAAAAGGCTTAAATATTAAGTTGACATAAATGACGAGCATCTAGTAAAACTATCCAACTTCTAAAAATTTCTGGTAATGGGTGCCTGACCAACAGGTGTGTTTTTTATAAAATTCAAGAGCGGAGCAATAGACTATGCCAAAAGATACAACAGCCATCGAAACAACAAACGCGAACAAAATTTTTGATCTTCCTGTTTCCTTGCAGCCTGGCCAAGTCAACACGATGTCTTTCACTCAAGATAGTATTTCCGAGATGAACCTGACGGCAGGTGACAAGCTTGAAATTTCTTTTACTGACGGCTCCAAAGTTGAAGTTGAAAATTTTCAGGAGCTTGTGAATTCCGCTCAGTCATGTGGCCGCGATACCATTATCCAACTTTCCGACAATACAATTATTTATCCTGAAGAATTGAGCAGACAATTAGCTCAAGGTCCTGTTCAGTTCGGTAATATCGACTCAAAAGGCGTCATGACATTGTCTGAGCCACCTGCGGGAAAAATCGTCGAGCAAACGATTCAGGCAGGTAAAGAATATAAAATGGGCTTTGATCTGGATTCGACCGCCAGTGCAGCTCAGGCGGGTCAAAACCTTATCGTGACCTTTAAGGACGGCGGCGTCCTCGTCATGAAAAATTACTTTTCCTCAATGGAATCGGAATTGCCACCAGCCCTGACACTGGCAGACGGTTCTGTGATCGATTCAACGGCATTGCTGACATCTTGCAAACTGGTCGAGACACCTTCTTTCGCCCAAACTGTTGCTGATGAAACGGCTGCCCAAACTGCAACCAGAAAAGCTGCCGGCGAAGCTACTTCAGATATCGAGCCTGCTGCCGGCGAAGAAGCGGTTGCAACTACACAATCTGCTGCCAAAAAAGCTGCCGGCGAAGCGGCGCCGGATGTCGAGCCTGCTGCTGGTGAAGAAGCTGCAGTTGCTGATATCGAGCCTGCTGCTGGTAACGCGGGCGCATTGTCTGGTGGTCGCGGCGGCTACGGATTTGCCAGCGAGCCGGGCGCAGTTGCCCTGAATGGTTTGTCTTCTATTGGTGCTATTGGCGCCACATCTCTCATTTACAACGCCCCAGAATCCCGTCTTGGACCTACAAGTGGAAATCCTGCAGCGGCTGTTAATACAAACCCATTTGGTGCAGCTTCCCAAGTTACAATCGACGAAAGCGGCAATCACAATATTTCCAGCAAAATTGCGTTTGATTTTGGTTCCGATGGTCCAAGCACGACAGTGCCCCCGGTCCAATTTACAGGTGACTTCGCGTTTGGCGGATCTACTGGCGCAGCACTGACATCCGGCGGCGTTGCCGTTGTTGTGACGCGCTCTGGCAATGTCTACACAGGTAAGGCCGGCGGCGTTGATGTGTTTACATTCACGCTTCAGTCTGACGGCACATATACTTTCGTTCAGAAAAAAGCTTTCGATCATGCAGATAAAACTGACGCGAACGATAATATCATTTTGAACTTCGGCGTTGTCGGAACAGATAAGGATGGCGACCAGGCCATTACAAGCATCAGCGTTAATGTTCTTGATGATGCTCCAATCGCAACTGACGACACAAACACTGTTGGTTCGGCTCCATTGATCGTAACAGGAAACGTCCTGACAAACGATAAGGTCGGCTATGACGGTACAGGAAAAGTAACAGCTATTACTTTTAATGGTACAACCGTTGCCGTTCCTGCTGCGGGCAATGTGACTGTCATTGGGACATACGGAACGCTCGTTATTAATGCCAACGGTGCTTACACATATACCTCGAAAAACACAGCACTCGGTAAAGACGACTTTACTTACACAATGAAAGATTTTGACGGCGATACAGATACGGCTGTTTTGTCTGTTACTGTTACTGATCTGGATACGCTGCCTGTTATTGGCAATGCGACATCGACTGTAGATGAAACATCTTTCGGGACAACGATTTCCGTTTCCGGAGCTGTTTCTTCCGATTTCAAAGGCGACACGCCTGGGACAATTACTGGCAGAGATGCGTTCTCATCCACAGGATCCAAACTCGGTGGCAACCTGACCTCCGATGGCGTTGCGGTTGTGGTTACATACGCAAACGGCGTCTATACGGGCAAGGCTGGTACAGCGACTGTATTTACACTTACAGTCGGTACAGATGGTAAGTATACATATACTCAATTCAAAACGCTTGATCATGCTGACAAGTCCAATCCCGATGATGTCATCAACCTTACTTTTGGGGTTGTTGGTACTGACTCTGATGGCGATAAAGTAAATGGCACAATCACGATCAATGTAAAAGATGATGGCCCATTGGCAGTCGCTGATTCGATTACAGCTACTCCAACGCAAGCGAACCAGTCTGTAACTGTTACCGGTAACGTAACATCGAATGATGACTTTGGATCCGACGGTAAGCCGACACATGCTGTAACCAAAGTAATCTTCAACGGCACGACCTACACACTTCCGACATCGGGCGCGAACGTGACGATCACATCTGCCAACGGCAAGCTGACGATCAACGATAAAGGTGCTTATTCATATACGGCAACAACAAAGACAGGTGGTACTGATGTATTCACCTATGTTATCGCCGATAAAGACGGTGACACCGATACTGTTCCGGCAACAAACACATTGACCATTAAAGTCAATGACATCGACTTTACACCGACTGTAACGAACGCGACCAACACTGTTGACGAGACCAATCTCGGTCCGATCACAGTAACTGGTGCAGTTACAGCGAACTACTTCTCCGATGGTCCGGGCGCTGTTACAGGCCGTAACACGTTCTCATCCGGCGGCTCCAAACTCGGCGGCAATTTGACCTCCGACGGCGTTGCGGTTGTCGTTACTCAAGTGGGTAATGTCTACACAGGTAAAGCTGGTGCAAAAGAAGTATTTACCCTGACGATCGGTACAGACGGTAAATACAGTTTTGTTCTGAAAGCTCCGCTGGATCACGCTGACAAGTCCAATCCGGATGATGTCATCAATCTGAACTTCGGTATCAAAGCGACCGATGCGGATGGTGATATTGCCAATGGCACAATCACGATTGCGGTAAAAGATGACGGTCCATTGGCTGTTGCCGATACTGCGTCTGTTGCACCTGGTTCAACAACGATCACCGGCAACGTAACAACGAATGATGACTTCGGATCCGACGGCAAGCCTGCGCATGCTGTAACGAAAGTTATCTTCAACGGCACGACCTACACACTTCCGACATCGGGCGCGAACGTGACGATCACATCTGCCAACGGCAAGCTGACGATCAACGATAAAGGTGCTTATTCATATACAGCGACCACGAAAACGGGCGGTACAGACACCTTTACCTACGTTATCGCGGATAAAGACGGTGATACCGATACAGCGCCTGCGACTTCGACATTGAAGATCACAGTTGATGACATCGACTACACGCCGACTGTGACATCTGATGTGAATACGATCGACGAAACCAATCTTGGTCCAATTACGATCAATGACAGTGTTAGCGCAAATTACTTCTCTGATGCGGCTGGTGCGATCACAGGTAACAATAGCTTCGCGTCTTCGGGCTCGAAACTGGGCGGTAACCTGACATCGAACGGTGTTGCGGTTGTCGTTACTCAAGTGGGCAATGTCTACACAGGTAAAGCCGGTGCAGATACTATCTTCACGCTGACAATCAACGCTAACGGTTCTTACACATTCGTTCTGAACAAGCCGCTGGATCACGCTGATAAAACCAACCCTGACGATATTATCACACTTGATTTTGGTGTGATTGCAACAGATGGTGATGGTGATAAGTCAACTCCGGGCAAGATCACAATCAATGTAAAAGATGACGGTCCGACAGCTGTGAACGATACGTCTACAGTCAATCCGACAACAAAAACCGTAACAGGTGATGTAACGTCGAATGATGACTTCGGATCCGACGGCAAGCCGACGCAATCTGTAACCAAAATCACTTTTGGTGGCACGACTTATACATTGCCTGCGGATGGTTCGAATGTAACCATCACAACAGGCAACGGTAAGCTGGTCATCAATAAGGATGGTAAATACACTTATACGTCTACAACAGTAACGGGCGGCGTCGATAACTTCACTTATGTCATTAAAGACAAGGATGGGGATACCGATACGTCTGCGACGACTGCGACGTTGAAAATTACAACCGATGATATCGACTACACACCGACTGTAACGTCTTCGGCTAAAACCGTAGATGAAACGAACATGAACCCGAACACATCTGTTACAGGTTCAGTGGTTGCCAATTACTTCAATGATGCACCTGGTTCGATTACAGGCAATAGCAGCTTTACATCCGGTGGATCTAAAGCGGGCGGCAATCTGACATCGAACGGCGTTGCGGTTGTTGTGACATATGCAAATGGCGTCTACACAGGTAAAGCTGGTGCAACGACAGTGTTTACGCTGACAGTTGGTGCCAATGGAGCCTACACCTACAACCAGTTCAAGCCATTGGATCATGCGGATAAAACAAATCCGGACGATATCATCAACCTGAACTTCGGTGTGATTGCAACAGATGGCGATGGCGATAAGTCAACTCCGGGCAAGATCACAATCAACGTAAAAGATGATGGCCCAGCCATCGTTGGTAGTACGGCTCAAGTCGATGAATCGAATATGAACACGGTGACACCGACAACAAGTGCAACCGGTAAGGTAACAGTCGATTTCGGTACGGATGGAGCAGGCTCGATCGCCGGAAATAACAGCTTTACGTCGACAGGCTCTCTGCTCGGTGGCAAGCTGACATCCAAAGGTGTCGATGTAACTGTTACACAAACCGGTAATACCTATGTTGGTAAAGCTGGCGCGGAAGAAGTCTTCAAACTGGTGATCAATGCGGATGGTTCTTATACCTATACGCAAAGCAAGATCCTCGATCATGCTGATCCGACAAACCCGAACGATGTCATCACGCTGAATTTTGGCGTCAAGGCAACGGATTACGATGGCGATGTGGCAAACACCGTTATCAAAGTTAATGTTCTGGATGACGGTCCAACGACTGTTCCGGTTCCATCTGTGGCGGTCTGTGTCAATAACTACGAAGATAATGTCTATTTGCCTACAGCTGCCTATGCGACGGTCATCTCGATGACGGCGGATACGACAGGTCAGGGTAACCAGACATTGAAACTGGTATTAAGCGGTATCGATCCTGACTGGGCCTTTACTCCGGTCGTCCAATCAGGCGGCAACTGGGTTCCAATTAATCTCGGCGTATACAATGCTGCCGCTGGTACATGGACTCTTAATCTGCCTGCTGGTGAAAACTTCGATGGTAAATTCTACTTTAAACCGAACGATAATACGGATTTGAGAGACATTACCTTCACGGCAACTGTTACAGAAAACGGCCAGTCCGTAACCCAGTATGATGATTTCAATATTATCGTGGGTTCGACTGATCCTGTCGCAGGAGCAAAGTATATGGCGATGTCAGATGCAGATGCGCCTGTTGATACTACGCATGTTTCGACCAGCAAATCTGTTATCGCGAATGACAATCTGACCGAGTACGCCGGTGTGGTGGAATCAGATGATGATGCAACGCAGCACGCGATTAACAATTTCGTGCACAGCACATCGTCAAGCTCCAAGGTATCGGCAACGACGACAGAAACAAGCGAAGTGACAGCTCATGCTGTAGCAGTTTCCTCTCCAACGGAGGAATTGCATCAGGTACAGCACCAAGTTGCTTAATTTACGAAAAGGGCCGGAGAAATCCGGCCCTTTTTTGTAACAAGTATGATATTTCTGCAAGTAGCTGGAATAATTCTTAAATCTGTGTTTTCGGGTCCTTGCCACTTACCTTAAAAAAGGTCATATATAGAGAGTTTTTAATGCGGCCGCCGGATTAGCCGGCTCAGTTGCGGTTTTAGAGAAGCTATACTTAAATTCCAAGGAGATATTGGAAATGAATAATAAATACGCTGTGACGGTTTGTGCTACTGCCCTGATGATTTTTTCTGCATCGGCAGGCCATGCACAAGATAGCCAAGCGATGGAAAGCCAGATGAAGGCGACATCGCAAGTACAGACGCGCCAGATTCAACCTCCGGCAACTATTGACAATACGCCCACACCTCCTGCAACAGATTTACCTGTTCCTACCGGACAGGTGACTGATGCGAATACAGTCGATCTTGGTGCAATGTCTGGTGGAACATCTGTAGCTCCGACAATGACGGCGCCAGCAGCTCCGCTACCGCCGCCGACTCCGGTTTTAACAACATCTAACCCGCAAACGATGGCTGCTAATACACGCATCGGAGCTAACGCTTCGACAACGGATCGTATTACCAATGTCCGTGATGCTGTTGCTGTCGGCATCCTCGTCAATCCTCAAACTGAGTCAGTTCAGAATAACCGCCGCGCGACGGATGAAGAATTAAAGCAAGCAAAAGCGCTTTGGTTGCCATCTATCGATTGGCGTGGTGATGCCGGTTGGCAATATACAAGCCGTAAATTCGATGGTGTATCGGGACGCGACAGCGACAGCGGCACGACAGCGCAAACATCCTTGACGTTGACACAGATGTTGTTTGATGGCTTCAACACCAAATACGAAAACGAGCGCCAAAAATGGCGCGTTCGCTCGGCGTCTCACCGCGTTCGCGAAACGGCTGAATTCTTGGGACTTGATATTATTGAATCCTATATAGATGTCTTGCGTCAACGTGAATTGCTGGCAATTGCTGTCGAGAATACCCGCCAGCACTCTGATATTCTGGCTCAAATTCAAGATGCGACATCTGCAGGTCGTTCGACGCAGGCCGATGTAGAGCAAACCAACGCTCGTATGGCTGCCGCTAAGGCGACAGAGGCAAATGTACGCCAAGCCCTACATGATGCGGAAACAAACTACCGCCGCCGCGTCGGGGATTTGCCACAGCCTGAACTGGAACGTCCGGTTCCGCCACGCGAATTACTGGAAAGCAGCGTGGAAGAAGAAGTAAAGCAAGCCCTAACGCATTCTCCGACGCTCGATATTTATGAAGCTGACGTCAATGTCGCTTCTAAGGAAGCCAGCCAAACTAATTCGACAATGTATCCTGAAGTTGATTTCCAGCTTAGCGGTAATGCCGGTAAGGATGTCGATCTTGTGCAGGGGAATGAATACGGTGGCTCCGCTCTGGTTGTTGCCAACTGGAACCTATATCGCGGCGGCGGTGATATCGCCCGTCAACGCGAATTTGTCTATCGCCATGCGCAAAGCAAATCAGAGCGTAACAATGCTGCTCGTGCTATCGAAGCTGATGTTCGCCAGACCTGGTCGAGCATGGTTTCTGCCGGTGAGCGCGCTGACCAATTCGGCAAGCAGGCTGATGCCAATGGACAGGTTGTTGCAGCCTATAAGGATCAGTTCAATCTGGATCGCCGAACACTTCTTGACGTTCTCGATTCCCAGAACGAATGGTTCGTTTCGCGTACCAATGCCATTAACAATCAATATCTTGAAATGTTTGCCGTTTACCGCCTTGTGGCTGTTAAAGGTGAATTGCTGCCAACGCTGCAAGTCGCTTATCCGAAAGAGGCAATTCCTTCAGATACCAGCACTGGGACTGATTCAAGCAATCCTCTGTACTTTAAAAACGGACCAAAGGGTAAGGCTAGCTAACAAAGCTTTGCTACCGTTAATTCAAAGTTAACAGCTTGAGCGCTATTCTTTTGGCAAGGCATTTCTATATAATGCCTTGCCTCTTATTATAAGGACTCCGGTATTCCAATGTCTGACCCTAGAATTATCCCCCCTATCGATGGACTTAAAAGCGCTTCTCAGGAATCAAATGAAGGGTATAACCAGACCCAAGATCCTGCCTATGCAGGCGGACAGGATGTTAATCAGGTTCATCAAAATCCGGACGCCTGGCCTTTGGAAGCCGACCGCATGGCGGTTACCGTTCCCCTGATAGAAGCATTACAAATTATGGCTGGCTATTATGGCCGCCGCACAAGTTTCAATTCTCTGACCGCTGGCCTGCCAATTCCGGCAACAGGCATCACGCCTATTTTGTTTGAACGAGCGGCTTCTCGCGCCGATCTCAACGCAAGGCTTGCCGAACGTTCATTAGAAGCCTTGGCCATCGCGCCAAATCTTCCCTGTATTTTGGTTCTGGAACACAAACAAGCTTGTATCCTTTGGGAAGTCAGACATCCGGAAGATCACCCGCCGAAAAAAGTCGCTGGCAAAGATAGTGTTATCCATCCGGAAACAGAACTTCTCGTTCAATTTCCCGAAACGCCGGATGAAAAAAAGCTTATTAAGCTTTCAGAATTAAAGGATGTTTATACCAATTACGCTTTTTATATTCGCCCGATCGCCCGTATGGACGAACGTGCCGGATCTGCCCGTATCGACACGGCGCGAGACTGGTTCTGGGGAACATTAAAAGGAAATATGAAGATTTATAAAGAGGTCATGCTGGCGACATTGATGATCAATGTTTTTGCGCTTGCCAGCACGCTTTATATTATGAACGTCTATGACCGAGTCATTCCTAACGCTGCTTACGAGACGTTATGGGTTTTATCCATAGGTGCGCTCACCGTTTATCTTTTCGATTTCGTGATGAAAAACATGCGTTCTTATTTTCTTGATATCGCGGGCCGAAAATCCGATGTCAAAATTTCCGGCAAATTATTTGAACAGGTTCTAGGGATGACGCTGGCGGCACGCCCGGCTTCTGCCGGCGTTCTCGCCAGTAATATGCGCGAATTTGAAACGATTCGCGATTTCTTTACCTCGGCAACAATGACGGCGATCGTCGATGTTCCCTTTGCACTTTTATTCGTTCTGGTGATTGCCATTATCGCAGGTCCATTGGCCATTATTCCATTAGCCGCAATTCCAATCGTGATTATTGTTGGTTGGTTTTTGCAAAAACCAATGCAAAAAATCATGCGCCAGTCCATGAACGAAAACGCGATGAAAAATGCGCTATTGTTTGAAACGATCACGGGACTTGAAACGATCAAGACACAAGCCGCAGAAGGCCATGTTCAGCGTCGCTGGGAAGAGCTTGTTGAGAAAGGATCGCGCACATCGGTTCAGTCGAAACGTGTTGCATCTTTCGCCCTGAATTTTTCCATGTTTATGCAATCGATTACCACGGTTGCCATTGTTATAGCAGGTGTCTATTTGATCAGCGCGGGCATGATTACACAAGGCGCGCTTGTCGCTTCCGTAATTCTTGTGGGTCGTGCGCTTGGGCCGTTAAGCCAGATTGCCGCGCTGCTAACCCGCTTTAACCAGAGCTGGCAGGCATTGAACGCCCTTGAAGAATTGATGAAAAAACCGGTCGAGCGTCCGGCAGATAAGCACTTCATTTCCTTGCCACGCGTTCACGGCCATGTCGAATTTCGTGATGTGACGTTTAAATATCCGGGTCAAAGTCATGCCGCGCTCAACAGTATAAGTTTTGCCATCGAGCCTGGAGACAGTGTCGGCATAATCGGCGCTGTCGGTTCCGGTAAGACAACGCTTGAAAGATTGCTGATCAATTTATACCAGCCGGAAACAGGTGCCATCATGCTGGATGGAACGGATGTACGCCAAATCGATCCCGGCGATCTTCGCCGCAATGTCGGCGCCGTTCAGCAAAGCCCGAATTTATTCTATGGGTCAGTTCGCGAGAACATTACCATGGGTCATGAAACCGCGCCGGACCGTGCAGTCTTGCGGGCGGCTGAATTGTCAGGCGTCATGGAATTCCTGCGCGACTCAGAAAAAGGTCTCGATACGCAAGTTGGAGAGCGCGGTGAGTCATTGTCCGGTGGACAACGTCAGGCCGTCGCCATTGCCCGGGCATTGCTTTACGATCCGGCAGTTTTGATCATGGATGAGCCGACAGCCTCCATGGATCCAACCTCGGAGATGCGTTTGAAGAAACGCTTGAAAGAACTGAGCAAGAATAAAACGACGATATTGATTACGCATAAAGGAACCATGCTTGAGATTGTCAACAAGCTTATCCTGATCGATCGCGGCCGCATTCTCGCTTACGGCCCTAAAGATGAAATACTCCGCCGTTTACAAAATCGTGACTTCACAGGGAGCGCAGCATAATCATGGCAAAACTTCCCTTGCAAAAATCATCTAAAGATAAAGCGCCGGTTAAAAAAGACGACGCCCAAGATTTGAGCATCAATCGTGAAGAGGACTGGCAAAAAATTCAGTCCCAGTGGATGAAAGAGCGTGTCGAAAAAGTCGAGGCATATGCCGACCGCTATTTTATGACGGATGACGAATTGCCGCTCCATAAGCATATGCTGCTTGTTTTGATGTTCGTATTCTTTGTCGTCGCTATTCTTTGGGCAAGTTTTGCAAGTCTCGATATTACGGCGCGCGGCGAAGGTCAGGTTATTCCTTCCAGTAAAATCCAGTCTATCCAGAATCTTGAAGGCGGTATCATTCAGGCTTTCTTTGTTAAGGAAGGCGATCGTGTTGAAAAAGGCCAGCTTCTGGTTCGTCTGACGGATGTCGGCGCCCAATCCGATTTAGGCACGAACGAAGCTAAATATTGGGGTCTTGCCGCAGGGATTGTTCGTTTGCAAGCCGAAGTCAAAGGCGCGTCAACGGTTGAATTTTCCAAGGACATGATGGAGAAAGCTCCGGAAAGCGTGGCTGCCGAGCTTCGTGCTTTCGCAGCGAATAAAGATAAGCTCAACGGTCAGACTTTGGTTTTGGAACAGCAATTGTCCCAGCGTCGTCAGGAAGTTAATGAGCTGACCCGTCATGCCAGCGACTTACGCGGTGTTATCGCGTTATCCCATGAACGTAAGAATATGGTTGCGCCTTTAATCGCGCGCGGTTCGGCGCCCAAGATCGAAGCCGTTCAAATCGAACAGGAAATTCGCGAACGCCAAACTGAATTAAACGGCCTTACCCTCGCCATCCCAAGGGCGAACTCAGCGATCGCCGAAGCTCAGGCGCGTATTCAGGAACTAAAGAAAACCGCCGTTGCGCAAGCGCAAATGGAACTGGCCGCTAAAACTGCTGAAATGAATACTGTTCAGCAAACGCTCGGCGCTTTGGAAGACAGGAAAGACCGGACAGAAATTCTTTCACCGGTCAAAGGGATCGTTAAGGATTTCAAAATCAATACTGTCGGCGGTGTTGTCCGTCCGGGCGATCCAATCCTGGAGGTCGTACCTTTAGATGATCAATTGATCGTTGAAGCCAAGATCAAGCCGCAGGACATCGCACGCCTGACACCGGGTATGAAGGCGACAGTTAAATTCACAGCCTATGACTGGGCTGTTTATGGCGGTTTAAAAGGTGAAGTCACTGATATTTCGGCTGATACGATCAAGAATGAAAAAGGTGAAAGTTTTTATCGGGTTCGTGTGAGAACTTACGAAAATCAATTAAAACGCAAAGGTGAAGTTTTGCCGATTATTCCTGGTATGGTAACAACAGTAGATATCTTGACTGGCGAAAGAACTGTCATGCAGTATTTGCTCAAGCCTGTTGCCAAGACACTGGAATATTCGATGCATGAAAAGTAATAACGAAGAAATCGCCATTGTCGACATTGGGTCGAATTCGGTTCGCTTGTTTATCTTCTCCATTCGTGACGACAAAGCAGAGCAAGTCACTGCCATTAAATTTTTCTGCGGCCTTGGCAAAGACCTTGGAACGACAGGCTTGCTTAATCCAGATGCTGTAAATTTGACTCAAGAGGCGCTTGCCAAGTTTAGGCAGGAAATCGCCAAATACTCTATTACAGATGAAATCGTAATTGGCACCGCCGCTCTTCGCGAAGCCAAAGACGCAGCTGACTTTCTTCAATCTGCAAAAGAGCGCAGTGGATTTGATATCCGCGTTATTTCGGGAGAAGAAGAGGCGCGTCTTGCCGCTCTTGCCATACTTTCCAGCCATCGCCATGCTTCCGGTATTGTTGCCGATTTTGGCGGGGGAAGTCTGGAGCTTGCCAAGGTCGGTGAAGGTAAGATTATATCCAAAGTCAGTCTGAAGCTCGGCGCCCATTATTTGAACGTGACGGAAAGCGGTAAGAATTTAATTGATACGCAATTGAACGGTGTTCTGAATAAGACGCCGGAATTCTTCCAGCCTGAGAATCTGTATATTATCGGCGGGTCGTGGCGGAGTCTTGCCAAGGCGTATCTGAAAGATCGGGGAGAAAACAGCTCGGATATTGATAGCCTTACTTTAGACGTAGAAGAGATTAAGGATTTTTGCCTGATTATTGGTAAGAAAGAACCGGCAGAGTTGATCGAAGCTTATTCCATGGAAGCGCCACGGGCACAGTTAATGGACGTGTCTGCCCTGATGCTAGAGAAAATAATAGCTATTTTACAACCTGCTCAGGTCAAGGTGTCAAAAGCCGGTATTCGTGACGGGCTGGTCTATGATTATATTTTAAGCCGCCATCATTAACAGTCGTTAAAATTACGCCAAGGGCGGTTGAATTATCCCTGTTTCACTTTAAAGTAATCTTATGACGCCAACCGAAGAAACGCCCATTGTCGATGATCTTGCCCCAGTTCCGGAAAGCGAGCTAATCCTCGAATCCGACGAACAAAAGGATGAGGATGAAGAGGGCGGTGACGGCGAGGGTGGTAAAAAATCCGGCGGTGGTGGTAAAAAGCCGGCCATTCATGCAACCGAGCTCTTACAGGATGAAGAAAATCTTGGCGATTATGATTCCGAGACATTAATCGAAAAGTTGAAAATGCTCGTCTGGGCGCCGTTCAGTACCATGGTACCCGGCGCCAGCTCTTTTGAATCCGAACAGGATTTAAAGCGTATTCTTTTCCTTGGTCAGATCGGGCTGATTACAAATCAAATCCATCCGGCGGATATCGCCGATCCAGATTTGATCAAGAAACTCGAACAGCGTCACCAGATGCGCCAGGAAATCTTTCGGGCAGAAATCGCTGCTGCGACAAGCGGCAGTGCGGCAGGGCTGGCGGCTGGTTTGGTTGCGACGACACCGCCGCCGCAAGCTCAGCAAAAACGCGAGCAAAAGCAGCAAGTCGCCCAAGTTCGGGAGGCCTCCACCGATTCACGCTATCAGGCAGATGATAAAAAACCGGAAGCCGAGCAAAAAACACAGCCTGCTAAAGCTGCAGAAGAAAAACTACCGGAAGAGTCTTTATCCTATGCTGACGAGCAGGAAGCCAAACAGCGTGAAAAGCCATCAGCGCTCGGTATCGACGATGTCATGGATATTATCGATACGCAGAATAAGAATCAGGATGCAGTTCTCGATTCCTCGACAACGCGACTTGATACATTGGCGGCTATTTCAGGGCTGTTCAACGCCTTTGCCCAGCAAACTGAATATACTGCGCCTGAACAAAAGATAGAATTCCGCTTTGCGGATCCGGCTCCCAAAATGGAAGTCGGCGGCTCTATGGGCGGGTTATAACTATTCAATCGTCGCGGATTTAACAGGCAGGCTTGAAATCTCGATGCGCGTCAGGTCGCGCAGATTCTTGGCGCGGGCTATCTTTCTCTCAAAGCGGGTATCGATATCGCCGTGATGATTTTTGAACCAGCCATAGCTAAAGGCCACGACATCTTCGTTTGGTCCCTTTGCCTTGAAGAACGGATTATAGACTTCGTTGACGATAAGGGTTCTGGTGCTGGCAAAGGTCAGGATAATATCAAAAGCATCGTCTCCATCTGCCAATTGAGCCGCACGGATTCCAGCATAATTGTTATGCAGGTCTTTCATAATTTCACGGACTGAATCCGGCGTTTTGCGTCTTGTGTAGCGCTCTATATATTCATTCATCACGCCAAGCTTGATAACGGCCATTTCGGCGCGTTCATCGCCAATATGCGGACGCATCAGATTGTAAAGATCGGAAGCTGCCGTTGCGTGCTTGATGGCATTGGCGGTGCTTTCGTCGAATTTATAATTCTTCTCGAGAAGCTTGGCGATGTTTTCGTAACGCTCATAGTAAACGTTCAGAAAAGACGAAAAGCCATAGAATGCCAGCAAGGGCAGAATAAGCAGTAAAGCAGGTACTTTATACTTCATGTATGGCGATCTCCGGAGCCGTAGAGAGATATATCTTACACTAAAAAAAGGCAAGAAAAAACCGCCCTTTTCGGGGGCGGTTTTTTATTAAGAGATTATTAAATTCCTCGGCCGATTACTCGGCGGAATCGTCTTTCTTCTTAGACGCTTTTTTCGCCTTTGGCTTTTCTTCTTCGGCAGCAGCTGGTTTACCCAGAGCGGCACCTAGAATGTCACCAAGGGACGCGCCGGATTCTGTCGAACCGAAAGCGGCCATAGCGGCCTTGTCTTCATCCAGCTCGCGCTGTTTGATCGACAGGGTCAGCGATTTGCCGACGGTCAGGACCTTCGCATCGACTTTTTCGCCAACGGCAAAGCGGTCCGGACGTTGCTCGGAGCGTTCGCGGGACAGGTCGGCACGTTTGATCGAGCCTTTCATGTCGCCCACGGATACTTCGATACCGCCGGATGTAACTTCGGTGACCGTACAGGTAACGACCTGGCCTTTGCTGATCGCGCCGCCAGTCGAAGCCGGAGCTTCCTTGCGCGGAGCGGTCGAGGTTGGGCCTTTACCGTTATATGGATCGGCAGAAAGTTGCTTGATGCCAAGACCAACTCGTTCTTTCGCAGCGTCGATATCCAGGATTTTCACTTTAACAGTGTCGCCTTTTTTGTAAGCTTTCAAAGCTTCCTCAGAGGCGTCTTCCCATGATACGTCGGACAGGTGAACCATACCGTCGATGTCGCCAGGCATGCCAACAAACAAACCGAATTCGGTAATGTTGCGGATTTCGCCTTCAAGCTCTTCACCGGCTTTATGCGCAGCAGCAAACTGATCCCAAGGATTTTCCTGGGTTTGTTTGATGCCAAGGCTGATGCGGCGCTTGTCCATATCGATATCAAGAACCTGAACATTCACTTCATCGCCAGGGTTGACGATTTTGTTCGGGTGAACGTTTTTCTTGGTCCATGACATTTCAGAGACGTGAACGAGGCCTTCGATGCCCGGCTCGATCTCAACGAATGCACCGTAATCGGTGATGTTGGTGATCTTGCCAGTCAGACGCTGACCTGGTGTGAAGCGGGCTGCAACTTCGCCCCATGGATCGCTCTCAAGCTGTTTCATGCCGAGGGAGATACGCTGGGTTTCTTCGTTGTAACGAATGATCTGAACCTTGATCGACTGGCCAACTGTCAGAGCTTCCGACGGGTGGTTGACGCGTTTCCAGGAGATATCTGTTACATGCAGAAGGCCGTCAATGCCGCCGAGATCGATAAAGGCGCCGTAATCGGTGATGTTTTTCACAACGCCGTCAACGATTTGACCTTCTTTGATCTGGCTCATCAATTCGCCGCGTGCTTCTTCACGGGATTCTTCAAGAACGGCACGACGTGAGACAACGATGTTGCCACGAAGACGGTCCATTTTCAAAATCATGAAAGGTTGCGGTGTACCCATTAACGGGGATACGTCGCGAACCGGACGGATATCGACTTGGGATCCTGGCAAAAACGCAACTGCGCCGCCGAGATCGACAGTGAAACCGCCTTTGACGCGCGCGAAGATAACGCCTGTGACGCGTTCTTTCTTCTCGCAAGCCTTGTCGAGATCGACCCAGACTTCTTCGCGGCGGGCTTTTTCACGGGACAGCTGTGTATAGCCGTCGCGGTCTTCCATACGTTCGACGTATACTTCGACAGTATCACCGGCGCGGAGTTCATTTTCCTGACCCGGTTTGTTGAATTCGCGAAGGGCGATACGGCCTTCGGATTTCAAACCGACATCGACGATAACGGTGTCGTCATCAATGCGGACGACGCGGCCATTGACCACTTGTCCTGTAAATTTAGTTTTGCTTCCAAGCGATTGGTTTAGAAGGGCGGCGAAGTCGGAAGAATCTTCGTTGTCCTTAATTGATGCGGCTGCATTTGCCATAGGGATAGTCCATTTCTTTAGATAAAATCGACAGGAACCCTCGCCACATTTAAGTGTTTCTAACAAGGGTGTGCCGTTCAGGGGTGGTTTGTAGGGTAAAACGCCTGTTAAATCAATAAAAATAAGGCTTTAACGGGGGCTGCCAGTTCGTTTGTAGATTTTTTGAGGTGTTCCCTGTTCTTCTCTGTTCTTCCGTCATCGCGAGCGAATGGAATAAGTGGGGCGATCCAGAAAAAAGATGGTCTGGCTTGCGGCGTCGCTGGCGCTTCTCGCAATGAGAGCGGGTAATATTTCAATGACTTAAGGGGGGAGTCTCTCAGTTTGCTCGTCTCTTTTGAAAGGCCGTCACACATCCACCTACGCCAAGGGTTCGGCGGACGAGGAGGATGCGGCGTTTTTCACAGGTCACAGAGAAAATATATAAAATAACGCTGTGCCATCTGTGTCCTTCTCTGTGATATCTGTGTGATGTTTCTCTGTTAACTTTTCTTCTTTTCGTTCCGCGATTTGGGAATGTTTATTATGATGCGCATCCCTGCGAAGGCAGGGATCTGTTTCGAAGCGGCTGGATGCCTGCCTGCGCAGGCATGCGAGGAGTGGGACTTGATGGTGCTTGTCCCCTCTGGTTTTCCTTGGGGATTGCCGAAAAACGGCGTGGCTTTTCACGATGAAACCTAACGCATTCAGCATGACGCGTTTTTTTAGCAGGGTCAAGTAATCCAGGAATTTAGGACCGGGCCATATCCAGTGCCACCTGAAAGGCCTCTTCAGCTGTCATTTGGGACGTATCCAGAATAACCGCATCTTCCGCCGGCTTTAAAGGGGCGGTCTCGCGATTCGTATCCCGAAAATCTCTTTCTTTCATATCCTGTAAGACGTCATCATAATTTGCCTTCAATCCGCGGCGTTCAAGTTCGTCAAAACGGCGTTTTGCACGGATCTCAACACTTGCTGTGACATATAATTTCAGGTCTGCATTCGGGCAGACAATTGTTCCGATGTCCCTCCCGTCAAGAACCGCCCCGTTAAATCCGGCGGGCGGGTTCTGGGCGAAATTACGTTGCATATCGAGCAAAATACCTCGGACTAGTGGCACGGCAGAGACTTTCGAGGCCATTGTACCAACATCATCCAGGCGTAAATCAGGGTGGTGCATAAGCTCATCAGTAAGATTTTGCTGCACGAATTGTGCAGCTTCGATAGCAAGATCTTCGCTGAATTCTTTATTTTGCTGCACGAGTTGAAGGGCGACCATACGGTAAATCGCCCCCGTATCCAGATGGGCGAAATTAAGTGTTTCGGCCAGTTTGCGGGCCAATGTGCCCTTACCACTGGCTGCGGGACCGTCGATGGCGATGACTTTCTTTATCATCTATTCCTCTGTAGAGCTTATTCTTGCACCCAGATCGTTCATTAATTCCACAAAGCCGGGAAAGCTGGTGTTGACCGGGCTTGCATCATCAACGGAAACAAGTTCCTGCGTGGCGGTTCCCAAAACAAGGAAACTCATGGCAAGACGGTGATCGAGCTGGGTTTCGATTCTGGCTCCGCCTTTCGGAGGCTTACCGGTCCCATAAATCGTCAGCCAGTCCGGTCCCATTTCAAGTTTGACGCCGCAGGCTTTAAGACCATCCGCAACACATTGCAGGCGGTCCGATTCCTTGACACGCAATTCGGCAAGGCCGGTCATTTTGGTTGTGCCCTCGGCACAAGACGCGGCCATAGCCAAAATCGGGAATTCGTCGATCATGGACGGCACGCGGTCCGGCGGAACCTCGATACCTTTTAAGGGCCCTTTGCTGCGCACAATAATCGTTGCCACAATCTCACCGGCCTCTATGGTCTTATTCTCGAAGCTGATATCTGCGCCCATTTCGATGAGGGTCTCATAAAGGCCGATCCGGCGAGGATTAATCCCAACGCGGGTCAAGGTCAACTCTGAACCTTCATTTAAAAGAGCGGCTACAACCGGGAAAGCGGCAGAGCTTGGGTCGGATGGAACATCGACCGCGCAGCCCAATAATTTTTGGCCGCCCTGGATAGAGATGGCGTCAATGCCTTCGTCATTTTTGGTGAGCTGCACATCAATGCCAAAATGGCGCAGCATATTTTCGCTATGGTCGCGCGTGGCTTCAGGCTCCAAGACAGTGGTGATCCCGTCCGCGTTCAATCCGGCTAATAGGACAGCCGATTTGACTTGAGCGGAGGCCACGGGGAGTTTGTAGGTGATCGCTTTTGCCGGAGAGGCGCCTTGCATGGTCAGAGGCAGACGGCCGCCGGAACGGCTCATAAACTTCGCACCCATTTGTTCCAAAGGAGTCGTAACCCGGCCCATCGGGCGTTTATTGAGAGAAGCGTCACCTGAAAAGGTTGCCGTTATATTATGGCTGGCGAGGATGCCCATTAAAAGACGGGTCGAGGTACCGCTATTACCCATGTCCAAAATTCGGTCAGGTTCTTTGAGATTGCCGAGACCAAGGCCGATGCAGCGAAACAATCCGTCTTCGCCTTTTTGAACTTTAGCCCCAAGAGCACGCATGGCCTGCGCGGTGTTGTAAACATCTTCACCTTCCAAAAGGCCACTAATAATAGTTTCTCCTTCGGCCAAAGCGCCGAACATGATCGAGCGGTGCGAAATGGATTTGTCGCCCGGAACGCGGATAGTGCCGTTAAGCGGGCCGGATTTGGAGGATTTTAAAGGCAAAGCAGCATGTGTCATGCTGATTTTATAAACCAGACTGTTCAGAGAGGAAACAGGGAAGAGAGGATTATTTGCTAAAGAAATCGAGGCTGCCGCTGTAATTCAATACGAATTCATTGAACTTGTCCGCTGGGACAGGCCTGCTGTAGCGGTATCCCTGCACTTCGTCGCAGCCTTCCGCCAGAAGAAATTCTTCATGTTCGCCTGTTTCCACGCCTTCGGCGATAACTTTTAAATTCAGGGAGCGGCCAAGACCGATAATAGTACGGGCAATGGCGCGGTCATCATTATTGGTCAGCGCATTCCGAATAAAGGACTGGTCAATCTTCAGACGGTCGATTGGGAATTGGCGCAGATAAGACAGGGAAGAATAACCCGTTCCGAAATCGTCAATGGCTAGTTCAACACCAAGCGCGTGAAGCTCTTTCAACGTTTGAACTGTATGCTGGATATCATCCATAAAGGCGCTTTCGGTAACTTCGAGCTCGAGAAGGTGCGGATTGACGCCTGTCTCTTCAAGGACTGTTTTTGTAAGGCCGACAAGGTCGCTCTGCTGGAATTGAACGCCCGATACGTTGACGGCGATACGAATCTCATGACCTGCGTTTTGCCATTTTTTGGCCGTTTCACACGCATGGCGCAAGACCCATTCGCCGATCGGCACGATAAGGCCAGATTGTTCGGCAACCGGAATAAACTCAACAGGGGAAATAAAACGTCCGCCGTCTTTACTATCATCGGGCTTAAACCAGCGCAGCAACGCTTCCGCGCCGATAATTTTTCCGGTCTTTAAATCAAGTTGTGGTTGATAGTGAAGCGACAACTGATTTTTTTCCAGCGCATCACGAAGGTCACGCAGCATTAAGAAACGTGCCTGGACAGCTTTGTCAAAGTCTTCCAGATATTCGCGAATACAGTCGCGTCCATCTTCCTTGGCGCGGTTGAGCGCAATATCGGCATTTTTCAAGACTTGGTCCGGCTCGACGGCATCGTCCGGGAATACAGAGATGCCTATGGAAGAGCGGATCTGAAAACTTTCGTTGAATATTTTAAACGGTTCGGAGCGAATAATCGTCTGGACCATCAAGCCAAACTCGCGCTGGGTTTCGTTTTCATCAAGCAACGGATACATGATCGAGAATTCATCCTCGCCCGTTCTGGCAACAATAGCGCTTTCAGGAAGATCGGTTTGCAGACGTTTGCCGACCGCCCGCAAAATTGAATCGCCAACATTATGACCCATTGAATCATTGATATCTTTGAAGTGATCGAGATCAAGCGTAATGACAGCCACCCGCTTTGCTTTCTCACTTACATCATCGCTTGGCGTTTTCACATAGTCGGATAATTTTTGAACAAAGAGGGTCCGGTTTGGAAGATTGGTCAGCGTATCGTAATAAGCAAGCTTGTGAATTTGGCTTTGCGCGGCGTTTTTGATCGCACGCATATTCTTGGCATTTTGTTTTATCAAATCCTGCGCGATTGAAATGGCGCCGCCGATCTCATCCCTTGGATCGTAAAGAGATTTTATCAGGCGAGGAGATTCAGGATTTTTGGATGCTTCTTCGAGGTCGCCGCGTAAAAAGAAAATCGGTTCCAAAAGCCATTTTCCAAGGGCAATCATGAGAACGGCAGTCACGAATCCCGATAACAGCAGCATGATCTTGATGCTTTGTTCGACATAATAAGCGACTTCATCTGAAGCGGCGCGCGAATCAAGCTTTACGACAACATAATAAGGAATATCGAGATCTGTTGGACCGAGAATAGCTTCATACGAATTCCCGTTCTGGCTTAAATATGTTTGGGTCAGATCGTTCTCATTCCTGATTTGCGTAATAACCGCCTGACCTGCAGTGCGCAATAAGTTGTAATCGCGTGAATAAACCGAAAATCCATTGATGATGGATCTGGTTAAAAGCTTATTTTCCTGTTCGATTGTGAAAGGAGAGGCAAGGTAATCTTGCTGTGTGCCATCAGCGGCAATCATGGATAAAGCAGTTCTGGCGTTGCGCTTTAATTCGGCAAATTGAGTTTTTTCATAGCCATTCAGCGTCAAGGCAAGAATTGTTGCCTGGATACACATGATGGTCAGGAACACGGCCATGGCGATACGCCAGCTGATGCGGCTTTTCCAGATCGCGGTAGACCGTTGAAAAAGTTTCGACGTCTTCGGCCTTACCTCAGCAGCGACTTGCGGGGCCGCCACAGATGTATCTTCAGTTTCCAAAGTCATTTCCAGAGCTGACATATTAATCCGGTTCTTGGTTTATGAAAAAACAAACACAAAGAAATGCGTACGTTCCTTTAACTCACCATTCCAGATTAAACTTCTAATATTAATAAATCGTATAAAGCTTAAATAAAAATTTGATAAAATTTTCAATAAGTTAGACGTAATTTCATTGCCATATTATTGATAAAATTTTAGACAATTTTTATCTGTTTCGAGGCGACGGTAAAAACAGCTACGTCTTCCGGTATGACAGGCTTTATCGCCGATTTGTTCGACTCTAAGAATTAAGGCATCCTGATCGCAATCAATCAGGATTTCATGAATTTTCTGACTATGACCGGAGGTTTCGCCTTTTTTCCAAAGCTTGTTTCGCGAGCGCGACCAATAGACAGCTTCGCCGGAAGAGATCGTCAATTCCAACGCTTCCTTGTTCATATAGGCGAGCATCAAAATTTCATTCGTTTGATAATCCTGCGCGATCGCAGCGATCAAACCTTTGTCATCGAATTTCGGCTCGAAGGATAATGTCTCGTCGATACTCGTTTCTTGTTTCATAGGGTTTCCCGAAATTTGACGGTCTCGCCCATCGGTGCACCGATCAATTCACCATCTTGCATAACGACCTTGCCGCGAATGATCGTCATCACCGGCCAGCCGGTGACTTCTTTTCCATCGAATGGCGTCCAGCCTGCTTTCGATTTTTGCTGGTCGTTTGTAATCGTCATCTTTTTCTTTAGATCGACGATAGTGAAATCCGCATCATAGCCATGCGCGATACGGCCTTTATTCGCGATGCCGTGAATGCGCTGGGGACCATAGGCGGTCATATCGACGAAGCGTTCGAGTGATAATCGGCCTGCATTGATATGATCGAGCATAATCGGCACCAGTGTTTGTACACCGGGCGTGCCGCTTGGCGATTTCGGATATTCCTCCGCTTTCTCGGACAGGGTATGCGGCGCGTGGTCGGAGCCTAAAATATCGACTGTGCCATCGGCAATACCTTGCCACAGCGCATCCTGATGATGTTTTTCGCGAATCGGCGGGTTTTGCTGGGCATGCGTGCCGAGCGTATTGTAACAATCCGGCGCATTCAGCGTCAGGTGGTTGGGCAGAACTTCGACGCTGGCGATATCTTTATGCAGGGCCAAGAATTCCATTTCCTCTTTTGTCGAGATATGAAGCACATGAATCCGGCGGCCATGTTTGCGGGCGAGGCGCACCAGTCTTTGCGTTGCCGTAAGGCAGCCTTCGGGCGAGCGCCATTTGTGATGCATGGCGACGTCGTGGGAATCGCCTAAAATTTTGACCTTGTTCTCGCGCATCATCATTTCGTCTTCGGCGTGAACGGCCAAGACGCGTTTGCCGTTTTTAATCACGGCTTCGACTTCGTCGTCACTGATGACCAGAAGATCGCCCGTGCTTGATCCCATAAATATTTTAATGCCGCAAACGCCGGGGAGGTTTTCCCATTCCGGCAACATAGGCGCGTTCTGCGCTGTGCCGCCGAAATAAAAGGCGTAATCGCACCATGCACCTTTAGCGGCACGCGCGAGTTTATCGTTCAGGGCTTCAGGTGTTGTCGTCAATGGCGACGTATTCGGCATTTCAAAAATGGCGGTTACGCCACCGGCGGCGGCGGCCATCATGCCGGTTTCAAGCGTTTCTTTCTGCTCCATCCCGGGTTCGCGGAAATGGACTTGCGTGTCGATCACGCCGGGCAGGATATGAAGTCCCGTGCAATCGATAATTTGACCCGCATCGGCGAATGATCCGAAAGCGACAATCTTGCCGTCTTTGACGCCTATATCGGTTTGGACTGTCTGGCCGGGCAGAACGGCAGTGCCGTTTTTTAGGATAAGGTCATAAAGCATATAATTTTTCTTCTGAAGTCCTCTCCCCTCGGGAGAGGATTTAGGTGAGGGGTTATTTCAATATTGTCCCTCACCCCGACCCTCTCCCGGAGGGAGAGGGAGTAAAGAGAAATTAGCACCATGTTTTTATTTATGCTAGACTTGATAGCGTGTTAATTTTAACTTGTGGCATGAAGCCAACTTTAAAATTATACAATTCGCTCACCCGCGAAAAAGAAGAATTTAAACCTTTAAAGGATGACCATGTCCGGCTCTATGCCTGTGGACCGACCGTTTATGACTACGCACATATTGGCAATGCGCGGATGGCGGTTATCTTTGACCAGCTCGTCCGGGTCTTGCGTCACCTCTATCCAAAAGTTACCTACGCCTCGAACATCACGGATATCGACGATAAAATTATCGCGGCGAGTGCGCAAAACGGTGAAGCTATTGAAATTCTCACCCGCAAATTCGAGCGGATCTATAACGAAGATCTGGCTGCCCTCGGTGTAGCCAAACCGGATATCCAGCCGCGCGCGACCGAACATATCCCTGAAATGATCATCCAGATCGAACAGATTATCGCGCAAGGTCATGCTTATGCCGCAGGCGGTCATGTGCTTTTCAACGTTCCGTCCTTCCATGAGTATGGCGGTCTATCGGGCAGAAGCCGTGACGACCAGATCGCAGGCGCACGCGTCGATATCGCGCCATACAAAAAAGATGCGGCGGATTTTGTTTTGTGGAAACCATCGACCGGTGATCAGCCGGGATGGGATAGTCCGTGGGGATATGGTCGTCCGGGCTGGCATATCGAATGTTCAGCGATGGCGGAAAAACATTTAGGCTTGCCGTTCGATATTCATGGCGGCGGCGCCGATTTAAAATTTCCGCATCATGAAAATGAGATCGCGCAAAGCTGCTGTGCGCACGGATCACATGATCTTTCATCATTCGCGAAGACTTGGGTGCATAACGGTTTCGTCACCGTCGAAGGTGAGAAGATGTCTAAGTCATTGGGTAATTTTACGACCGTTCATGACCTGATAGAAAAAGGCGTGAAGGGTGAAGTGATGCGCTTTGCCTTATTGTCATCGCATTACCGCGCGCCGCTGGATTGGAGCCAGAAGCTTTTGGATCAGACGAAGGCACAATTGGATGGATTTTATAAACTGGTGCGTGAGGCCGCCCCTATTAGTAAAGCTGTAAAGGTGCCGGCAAGTTTTATGGATATGCTCCTCGATGATCTCAACACCGCAGGTGCGATCAACGAACTGCATGCGCTGGCAAAAAAATTATCCCAAAACAACACACCTGAAAATCTTGAAGAGTTTCTTTTTGCTGCAAATATGCTGGGCATATTGCAAGAAGACCCTGACACATGGCTAGGCTACACAATCGAAGGCGATACACAATGGATCAAAGATTTATTGATTGAGCGAACGGAAGCCAAAAAGTCAAAAAATTTCAAACGCGCTGATGAAATTCGCGATGAGCTGAAAGCTAAAAATATTGAGATTGAGGATACATCTCAAGGTCCTAAATGGCGCAAGATTTAGCGCGCCAAAATAACCAAGCTGAATTGATTTGCACTTCCCCCGCAAAATGCCCTAGCGCCATTCCCATCAGTTGTCCTGATCAATGTTGCGGCATAAGAGCCATTCGTGTAAACACCACTAGTTCCTGAACCGCCAGTATTAAAATTTTGGTTAATCATTAATGCAATCTTTGAACAAACTTTTGTACTCAAATAATTTGCAGATAAAAAAAGATCATTAGCAGAAGTTGTGCCCCCAGGCCCATCTGTGCCTACAAGAGCAAATTGTCCAATTCTAAACGCAAAATGCCCAGGTTTAAAACTTCCCGGCGCGGTATCGCCAGGTCCAAGAGCTTCATCTGGAATAATATATGTTGTAATTTTACCTCCGTTAGCACCGTATAAATCACATGAACCATCTGAAGGGGATGTGCTGTTTACAGCATTAAGAGGGTTACTATTTATATTTGTATAAAGCGGATTGTAAAAATTAAATTGAGAGTCGTTACAGCCCCTCAATTTCATTTTCACTACAGTTTCCCGAATAAGATTGCCGTAATTTATTATTTCGGAGGCATAGAGTTGCGCTTTCTGATCACTAATGCCATCACTGCCAATTCGATTACGCGAAAACGCATACCCCAATGCCGCGAAAAGCGCGATGCAGAGCAGGATGTAGAATAGAACATTGCCGGATTGAGAGGGGTAAGGGGTCATGGGATTATTATACTTTATTCGCCTGTCATTGTCATTGCGCCTAAACTTCCTCCCCCTCTTTTAAGGGGGGAGAATAGGGTTGCAGTTTTAGGGCTTTATTTTCCGGATATTATCCGAGCTGGACCAATCCCCCACCCGACCTCCCCCCTTAAAAGAGGGAGGAGCAAGATTTAGTCACCGCAAAAACAACTTAAAATCTTCCGCATGGGATTTCGGGATATGAACGCTAACCGTATCTTGTGCCAGGCAAGCGAGGGTCAATAACACATCCTTGCCGCTGCCGATCTCGACGGAATCTGTAATGCCCAGACCTAAAACCGGTTTGACGAGGGGGCGGCCTTCTTTAAAGGCAGCTTCGACATCGAGTCGTTTCTGGCGATTTGATTCATTGAGTTCGGACAGGCTTTTCAAACTGCCGTCAGATTTGAGCCATTCATGGGCAAACAGGGATTCGCGCCAGCTGGCGACGACGAGCGAAACGGCCACGTCGTGGCTGAGGAATTTGTCTTCACGGCCTTTAATCGCCGGATTGTCTATAAAGGATGCCATTAGGTATAACCTCTTGTCTTATTACCCTTTCAGTTTATAAAAAGAGTCGTAAATATAACGTTCACGAGATTTACCGTAATGAATGAAAAACCAGCCCTTTCTCCCGCGCCTGAAATAATTGCCATTTCTGACAAGGCGGATCAGGTCTCCTGTGACGGTGGCGGGTCACTCGGCCATCCATTGGTTTACTATACATTCGATGGCAAAGACCGCGTCGATTGCGGCTATTGCGACCGCGCTTTTATTAAGAACCGCTCCCTGCCTTCCAGATAAGTTATTGATTTAAAACGATGTCATCCTGAGCAAAGCGAAGGATATTGTTCTCCATCGTCGCCAGAATCCTTCGCTTTGCTCAGGATGACAATGAGATAACTTGAAAATTTTTTCTCTCATCTTATATTATTAATAGGCCTCGCTGCATGGTGCGGGTGGCCGATTAAATCTTACTTGCTCATATGAGGAGTTTGACACAATGACGACAAGACTATCCCTATTTGATTCCCCCCTTTTTCTCGGCTTCGACCAGTTTGAACGGACTTTAGACCGCGTCAAAAAACATGCCCAGGAAGGTTACCCCCCTTATAATATCGAGCAGACCAGCGAGCAGGGGCTTCGTATCACGCTGGCCGTGGCTGGTTTTACGATGCAAGATCTCGATATCGAGGTTGAGCAGAACCAGCTGGCTATTCGTGGACGTCAGGAAGACGATACCAGCAAGACCTATCTCCATCGCGGGATTGCGGCGCGCCAGTTCCAGCGTACTTTCGTTCTGGCGGATGGCATCGAAATTCTCGGTGCCTCGCTCGATAATGGTTTGCTCCATATCGACATGAAACGGGTAGAGCCTGAATCGACAGCCCGCAAGATCGAGATCAAAACCGGTGCTAAAGTAGCCAATGGTTTCACTGATCACCAAGCTATCGACGTACAGGTCAATAAATCCGAAACGCCGAAAGTCACACAGTAATTCTTAACCAATTCCCTGCACACTATGTTTGTGCAGGGGAATCTGGTAGAGTAGGAAAGTAAGAACATGCCAAATAAAATTCAGCCATTAGACATTGAGCAAGGCCGCCATATTTTGAGAAATCTTTCCAATCAAGATTTCCTGGCCTTCGGTGTCAACCAGATTGCCTATATCAAACCGATGAATGTCATGGGCAAGCCTGTCTATACATTACATGGCGCGGATGGATCGGCGCTGGCGGTGATTGACGATTATAATGCCGCCGTGATGGCAGTGCGCCAGAACGACATGGAGCCTGTTACGCTTCAGTAAATTAAAGTAACTAATGGTGATTTCCCCGCGAAAGCGGGGATCTTTCTTTATCGAGATTCCCGCTTTCGCGGGAAAAGCATTTGATACTAAGCAGCGAGAATTTCTTGCTGTTCTATTCTCAAAATCGATTTCATTTCATCTTCGGATTTTGCGTTTCGCAATGCTTCGATAATTTCAGGTTCGCGCAATAATCTTGTCACACGGGAGAGGCGGCGCAGGTGAAGCGGTCCGTCCATTTGCGGCGATAAAACAGCACAGACGATATCGACGGGTAATCCATCGAGGGAATTGAATTCGACCGGTTGATCGAGGCGGGCGATAACGATAAAGGGTTTTGTCAGCGGCGTTGATTTCAAATGGGGGATGGCGATGCCGTCACCGATACCGGAGCTTTCATTTTCTTCCGATTTTAAAAGCTGATCGGCAATCCATGTCATATCGGCATTGGTTTGGCGCCCGATCTTCCATGATATATTTTGCAAAATCTGATTTTTGTCAGTGGCGCGAAGGCCGATGATAAACTCATTAAATTCAATGTGCTCGTTTTGCATGAGATCTCCGTACTCCCCGTAAGTTTCTCAAGTCATTTTTCGTGACCTGAATACACGCATATTTGAGTCGTGCCCAGAAAAAACATTTCTGCAAAGCAATAGTTCCGTAACTTAATAAAAAACCCGCTTCGGCGCGGGTTTTTCTCAATTATTAGAGTATGCGAATAAACCTACTCCGCCGCCATAGCCCCGTCTTTTCTGATATCGTCTTGCGGTTCGACCCAGCCGATATTTCCATCGGCGCGTTTGTAAACCATGTTCAGCGAGTTGTTCTTCGGGTTGCGGAAGAGAAGTGCCGTATTACCTGCGAGGTCCAGACGCATGACAGCTTCGGATACAGACATTTTTTGAATTTGCATCGGCATTTCGGCGACGATCAATGGATCGTTTCCTGTTTCTGCCGGCTCTTCCTGCGTTTCACTTGTGCCATCAAGTGTTTCACTTGCGAGTGTGTAATCACGCGCTTTCATCATTTCGGTTTCAGGCGTTTGCTCGATGCGCTCATGGTGATCGCGCAGGCGGTTTTTATATTTGCGAAGTTGCTTGGCGATTTTTGCGGCGGCGGCATCGAAAGAAACATAGGCTTCGGTTTCAACGGCGGTGGCCGTGACCATGATGTCCTTGCCGACTTTAAGCGAGATATGGGTTTTGACGAAAGCATGGCCTTCGGGTGCAAAAGTAACGACTGTCTGGAAAGCGCGGTTGAAATATTTGGAATCGATGTCGCTCAGTTTCTCTGTGACATGCGTGCGGAGAGCGTCCCCAACGTCCATTTGTTTGCCGTTGATTGTAAGATCCATAATATTAGCTCCTTTGAAACAAGTCGGAAATACGCTTAAAAAGCGTCGCGTTAAAAAAATTTATCGTATAATTAATTGTATCACTTAAATGTCCTAAAAAAAGTATAAAGAGCAAAAAAATAATGGCGAAAAAAGCGGAACCTATCGGCGTTTTCGATTCAGGCATTGGCGGGCTCACCGTTCTGAAAGCCCTGCAGGAAAAATACCCGCATGAGTCTTATGTCTATATTGGCGATACGGCCCGTTTGCCCTATGGCACGAAAAGTCCGGAAACGGTCATTCGCTATGCGCAAGGTTTAACCAAAGAAATATTACGCCATCAGGTAAAGGCGATTGTGGTTGCCTGTAATACGGCATCAACCCATGCGCTGGGCGCGGTTCAAGACATGGCGAAAGACATTCCTGTACTTGGCATGTTAGAGCCGGCCAGTCGGGCCTGTATTGCCGCGACCAAGAATAATCATATCGCCGTGATGGCGACTTACGGCACGGTTAAATCCGGCGCGTATGAAACAGCAATTCAAAGCATCGATCCATCCGTCCAGGTGTCGTCTAAGGCTTGCCAGTTATTGGTGGCATTGGCCGAAGAAGGCTGGGCGAATGATAAAATCGCCAAGGATGTTTTGCGCAAATATCTGGAGCCGATTTTCGATCGCCAGAACCGTCCCGATACGCTGATTTTAGGCTGTACCCATTTCCCGCTTTTTGAAAAACAGATCAGCGAAATTCTCGGGCCTGAAGTGACACTCATCAATAGTGGTAAAGCCGCGGCAGAAGAATTGAATATTTCATCTGATAGTCAAACCGGAATATGTCAGTTTTTTGCCACTGACGATCCGGTCCGTTTCGCGGAAAATGCGGCAAAGTTTTTTGGCCGTGAAATTTCTGCTGATGATGTGGAATTGATCGATATTTAATTCTTCTTGATTCTGCGGCGTTGAACCGAAGATGGAATATTCAGCGCTTCGCGGTATTTCGCAATCGTACGGCGGGCGATATCGATACCGTCTTTTTGTAGCAGATCGACGATATCGTCATCCGACAGAATGGATTTCGGATCTTCGGCGTCGATCAAAGTCCTGATTTTGGACTTCACGGCTTCGGAAGAAACGCTGCCGCCATCACTGCCTTCGATAGACGAGGTAAAGAAGAATTTTAGTTCAAAGAGGCCGCGCGGCGTACCGATAAATTTACCTGTCGTGACACGGCTGACCGTGCTTTCATGCATGCCGATAGAATCCGCGACTTCGCGCAGCGTGAGCGGCGCCAGATATTCAATCCCGAAGAGGAAGAACGCGTCCTGCCGTTCAACGATTTCGGAAGCCACTTTCAAAATGGTTTGCGCGCGCTGGTCCAATGCCTTGGCGAGCCAGTTGGCATTGTTCAATTGCGTGACTAGATATTCGCGCTCGGTCTTGTCTCTCGTGCGGTCGGCAACATCGGTGTAATATTGCTGGTTGACGAGAACGCGCGGCAGCGTTTCGCTGTTGAGTTCGACGCGCCATCCGCCGCCTTTATCTTTCGGCAGTTTTCGCATCAAGACATCGGGAATGGCGGTCTGGGCGATGGAATGATCGAAGAGCGAGGCTGGTTTAGGTTGCAGCGTCCTTAGTTCCTGCGCCATTTCCTTGACGACATTAGGATGAACATCGCAAATCTTGGCGAGGGTGGCGTAATCGTGTTGGCCAAGAAGATTCAAATTCTCCAAGAGGATTTTCATCGGCGTATCGAGAACGCCGCGGTCCTCGAGTTGCAACATCAGGCATTCGGAAAGGTTGAAAGCAAAAATTCCGGCGGGGTCGAATTTCTTTAATCGCGCGATCAATTTGGTGATGCGCTCTTTCGACACGCCGAGCTGCGCGGAAAGATCATCCGGCGTTTCGCGCAAATAGCCAGCTTCGTCGAGACGGTCGATCAATAGCGTGCCAATGGTTTTATCCAGCGCATCTTGTGCGCCGATGGTCAATTGCTCCATCAAATGATCGTGGAGATTCTTTTCCTTGGCATGAGTCGTTTCCAGCGTGCGTTCATCGTCGCTGAAATCGGAGCGGCCCCCGGGCGTTGAATTCGACATGCTCGATCCGGCATCGAAATCATTTTCTGAATCGTCTTCGCGTTCTGGCTTATCTTTTATATCCGGCGCATCATCGGATTCCGACGGTTCGTTATCGATGCGTTCTAAAAGAGGGTTCTGGGCTATTTCCTCGTCGAGATAGTCCTGAAGCTCCACATTAGACAGCTGCAGCAACTTGATCGCCTGCTGCATCTGCGGCGTCATGACGAGGTTTTGCTGCTGGCGTAAATCGAGGGTCTGGGAGAGTTTGTTTCCGGCCATGAATAATTATAGCAGGAAAAAGTTAAAGGCTAAAGCCTTCGCCGAGATAGACGCGGCGGACTTCGGTATCGTCGACGATTTCTTCCGGCGAGCCTTCGGTCAAGACTTTGCCGTCATGGAGGATATAGGCACGGTCGACAATGCCAAGCGTATCGCGGACATTGTGATCGGTAATGAGAACGCCGATACCCCGGTTTTTCAAATATCCGATCAATGTACGGATATCGTTCACGGCAATCGGGTCGATACCGGCCAGCGGTTCATCAAGAAGAATAAATTGAGGACGCGAAGCAAGCGCGCGGGCAATCTCGACGCGGCGGCGTTCTCCGCCGGAAAGGGCAATGGCTGGCGTGCGGCGTAAGTGAGAAACGGAGAATTCAACCAGCAAATCTTCGAGCAGGTTTTCCTGTTCTTCAGGTTTCAAATCCTGTGTCTGGACGACAGCGCGAATATTTTCTTCAACGGAAAGGCCGCGGAAAATCGAGGCTTCCTGCGGCAGGTAGCCGATGCCAAGGCGCGCGCGGCGATACATTGGAAGTGTGGTGATGTCCTGACCATAAAGAGAAATCGTGCCGCCATCGGGCGGGATCAATCCGGTAATAATATAGAAGCAGGTGGTTTTACCAGCCCCATTCGGGCCGAGCAGGGCGACGGCCTCCCCGCGCTGAACCGTGACCGAAACGTCGCGAAGGACGGGACGTTTCTTGTAAGATTTAGAAAGATGTTCGACGGTCAGGCCGTTCGTCACAGGTTTCAGATATCTCTTGGGAGGGTTCTCGGGCAGGGGCGTCATGACTAGCTAAACTTAAGTCATTGCAGCGCAAAAGGCAAATATTTGACGTAAGGGCGCATTAATTGCTCCCTCTGCCTTGTGTTTTCCCCGCGAAGGTGGGGATCTGGCGGTGGGCTGAGGCCTAGACCCCCGTTTCCCGCCTTTGCCAAGGCTTCGGCGGACAAGTCGCGGGGATTTTGGAGCGCTGTTTGGCCGAGGCTCTCATTTCGTTCGTATAATTTTTTATAGTTTTCGACCGTAATCCCCTGACGGAGCATATCGAGAACCGCCCGGCGCTTGATCCGTTCGATCCGTCCCCATGCTTTGTATTTCTTCAGCATCTGCGCCTGCATACGCAGGAGTTTCTTGAAACCTTTAATTTCCTCAGAGCGCATGCCGTGCTTGCGCGCATTTTGCGAAGAGCGTTTTTTACCTTCGATGGTTTTGGGGCCCGTGGCTTTGAGCCATATCTTCTGGGCGCGGCATTGCGCGCTTTGATCCTGACGCTGAGATTGCGTCCAGTTGCGTAGTTTAGAGGAAGAGGAAGATGATTTTGGGAGCATAGAGAATTTTAGGACTAAATTCCGTTACATGTCAAGGAATTAATGCCTAGATAATATTTTGAACCACGGAATGAACAGAATTCACGGAAAGGATTCTGTGTGATCTGTGAATTCTGTGGTTCAAAAAATGAGATCCCCGCTTTCGCGGGGAAGACAAGATTTACGAAAAAATCTCCCTCCCATAGGGAGGGATTAAGGGAGGGGTTAGAATGGGTCGCTATTAAGAACCGATTTATTTAACCCCTCTCCCTATGGGAGAGGGCTTGAAATTAAGCTGCTTTTTGTGAAGAAGATGGACCGACTTTAAAAAGACAATCTGTCTATTTCTCTTTCTTCTGGCTGCTCGGGAAGAATACGCCTTTGACGCGTCCGCCTTTGCCTTGTGCGCCGTAAACGCGGCTAAGATTGGTGGTCAAATTCATATCGGCACGAACACCTTGCAGGGTGTTTTCACCTTGATAGAGTTTAACATTACCGAGCAATTCAACGGTGTCGTTTTCTGCTGTATAAATCCCTTTATCACCGGTCGCTTTTTCTTTCGGCGTGGTGATCACGACATTGCCCTCGGCTTCGGCGCGTTTCAGGTTGCCAAGCTTGGCTTGCGGTTTATCGGATGACGAAGTTTCTTTTTCTTTCTGGGAATCCGGATTGGTCCAGGCGGTGACGAGATCGGCGGTCAGCGTATTTCCCTGATTGGTAATAACCGGCGACCCATAGGCGACCATTTTACCTTCATTGGAATAATATTCGAATTTCTCTTTTGCCGTGATGTTCATATCCGGGCTTTCGATGCGCAAATCGCCGCCGGTCAAGGTTGCCTTGGCGATATCGACTTCGTAGACCGCGTTGTCTCCATAGGCTTTATTGACGCCGCCCGAGATGAGCACCACATTGCCGGTTGCGGTCAGTTTATAAATATCGCTGCTTTTTTCTTTGGTTTCGCGGTATTCGGCAACCAGCGTATCGGCATGAACTTCCATGTCTTTCTGCTTGGCAATCGCATTGCCTTTGGCGATATATTTTTTACCTACTCGGTCCCATTCCAAGGCCTTGTCAGCGGAAATTTCCAGTGGCTCGGCGGAGTTTTGCGAATCGGGAACCGGCGCTTTTTCTTGCGCAAGAGAAGGTGCCGCAAAAGAGATCAAAACGATCAGGCTTAAAAGAATTTTAAATGAGCGCATTTTAATTTGCCTCGGCTTCGTTTTTAGGAGTTTGATTAAGAATAAGCGTAGCAGGGCCGGTGAAGCTTAAAACGCCGGTTTTGCCATCGGCGGTCAGGCCTTGCGCCTTGATCGTACCAATCGGACCATGGCCAGACACAGGGGTTTTCGAAATCGCTTTTTCCCCGATCATATCAATCTCGACCTTGTCGGTTTGCATTTCATAGCCGTCATCATGGAAAAGTTTTACTCTTCCTTCCAGCATCAGGTTTTGTTTTACCTGTTCAAATTCACCCTTGTCGGATTCGACCGCTAGCCAGGCACTGTCTTTCAGGGAGATATCCGCGACGGGCTTATCGAGCATGATCATGTTCATGTCTTTGCTGTCTTGAAACGCCTTCGTCGCGGTGATCGTATAAGGCTGCTGTGAGGCATCTTCGGATTCAAAGCGCGGATTGAGGAGTTCATTGCGGCCAACCGTTTGCGGGGAAACGGTTTCTTTGCGCGGCGGCGGGGCGACGCTTTCCATGTCCGACCAAACGAACATGACGACGACGATCAATCCTGCGACCAAAGGCAAGATCAGGCGCAGTTTTTTAACGGCGGTCGAGCGGCGGATGCTGGACATCGTTTTTTCGACAGCGTCCTCATCGGAATGAATAAAACCGCTTAGGCGTCCGGTGTCATAAGAAGAGTCGGGATTTGGCTCGTCAGAAATCATGACCTGCAATCTATCAGGCAATGCCGGCGCGTAAAAGCTCCTGAATGCGGATTAGCCCCTGTATTTTGCCGTCATCGGCCACGATCAGGGAGGTAATCGGCGAAGCAAAGCCGGTCAGCATGATGTCCAAAGCTTCGGCAGCCAGAAGATCCGAGGAGATCGTCTTTGGGTTAACAGACATGATGTCCTTCACCGGGTGGGTTAAAAGCTCGGGGCTCATATGGCGCTTGATATCGCCGTCCGTGACGATACCGAGCAGGTTTTTACTTTCATCGACGATAATCATGCTCCCGAGATTTTTCTCGGATGAAATCAAAAGCGCCTCGGCGAATAAAGTATCTGGCGATACCAAGGGCAGATCATTGCCGGAGATCATGAATTCCGAAACTTTCTTGAGTTTTGCGCCGAGCTTGCCGCCCGGGTGGAAAACGCGGAATTGGTCAGGCGTCAGGCCCATGCGTTCCAATAGCGCAATGGCAATGGCATCGCCGAGCGCCATCATCATCGTCGTTGAGGTCGTCGGGGCCAAGACGTCGAGACTGGCTTCGGGCATTTTCGGCATCACGAGCGGAATGGCGGAATGTTTCGCCAGCGTCGATTCAGGATTGCTGGTCATGCCGATCAGGGGGATATGAAAGCGTTTGCAATAGCTGATCATATCGATCAACTCGTTATTCTCGCCGGAATTCGAAAGCAAAAGCACGACGTCGTTTTCGGTGATCATACCGAGATCGCCGTGGCTGGCTTCGCCCGGGTGGATATAATAAGACGGCGTGCCGGTCGAGGCGAGAGTTGCAGCGATCTTCCGCGCGACATGGCCGGATTTGCCGATACCGGCGACGATCAAGCGTCCGGTCGCCTTGTCCTTCATCGCCTGAATAGCTTCGATGGCTTCGACAAATTTCCCGTCCAGCGACTTGGCAAGGGCGGTCAGCGCCGAGCTTTCAAGCTCGAGTACGCGTCTTGCGTGGTCCAGATCAGAAAGCGGTGAAGAAAGGGGGGCTGTATTGGTCATGATGTTTAATGCGCGAAAAT